>JAEZCY010000374.1 GCA_023429845.1 Acidobacteriota bacterium | reverse complement strand
GCCCCCCCGCCCGGGCCCGGCGCCCGGGGCCGCCGCCCCGGCTGCGCGCCGGTGCCGGACGGGATGCCGACGACGCGGCCCATCGGCAGTCCCTGCCCGGCCTGCAGCAGGTCGCGCACCACGAGGTCCATCGCCACCCGCAGGTTGTTGTTCGTCTGCGTGGACAGCTTGACGGTGTCGTTGGCGCGCGTGGCGTCCACCAGCACCGAGAAGACGCCCGACATGACGATGGCCATCACCCCCATGCTGATGACCAGTTCGACGAGCGAGAAGCCGTGTGCCCGGTTCAGTGCCTGTCGGCGGGTGCTCATGGTTCAGGAGTAGTTGGAGATGTAGGTCGTGAGCCGGTACGTGCGCGTGATGCTGCCAACCTGATAGCGCACGCTGACGCGCACCTCGCGCAGCGAGTTGGACCGATCGCAGATCCAGATCTCGCGCCAGTACTGCGTCAGCGCTTCCTGACGGTCGTCGGCGGTCCCGATGAGGCCGTCCGGACCTGGATGCGCAATCGTTTCCGCGTCGCCATCGTCGGCGGTGTTCACGAGGCCGTCGGCGCCTGGCAGCCGCAACCCGCCCTCCTGCTCGCCGTCGAGGAAGACGCCGGCCGTGGTGCTGTTCCAGCCATCCGGCTCGGCGACGCCCGCGCACATGCGTGGCGCGGCGGCGTTCCTGATCTGGTTCCAGACGAGCACGCGGGTGTCGCGCGCCGTGTGCACGCTCTCGACCGCTTCCCGAGCCTTCTCCCTGGCCACCAGATTTGCCGAGGAGGTCGAGACGTGCGTCATGCCGAGCAGGAAGACCTGGCCGAGCCCGAGGAGCGCGCCGGTGAGGATCAGCATCGAGACCAGCACCTCCAGGATGCTGAATCCGGCTTCGCCCACGGGGACGGTGGCTTCACGCCGGCTGCCGCGCTCTGCGCCGCATCGGCAATGCGACGCGCCGGACCGCTGGTCTACTCCGCCCACGCCGCACCGTTCCATTTCCACTCCCGCAGCAACGCCGTGGCACCGAACAGCGTGATGGCTCGCGACGTCTGGGGTTCGTTGGGCCTCGCCAGGAAGATGGTGCCGTTGACGACGTCGCCGCTCTGCGAGACGAGCGTGCCCTCGGAGGTGAACTGCCACGGCTGGCCGCCGCTGAACTCGATGGGGTTGCCGACGGGCGCGAAGCCGTCCGGCGTGTCTGGTACGTCGGCAGGGAATCGCAGGAACTCCATGCCCTGCTCGAGGATCGTCGTGCCCACGAGCGTCTGGCCCGAGACGATGATGGCGCCGGCGCCGTTGAGGCCGAGGTCATCGCGGCGAACCTCGATCCGGTTCGGGTTCACGAAGGAGATCGTGACGTTGCGTCGCTCCGTGACGGCCTGCTCGCGCGCCGTCCGGAGGGCAGTCAGCAGCTGAGAGCTGCCGCTGTCTGCCTTGGCGAGGGTGACCACGCCCGGCATCAGCATCGCCGTCGTCGCCAGCAGGATGATGACGATCGTGACGGCGATCAGCATTTCCAGCAGCGTGAACCCGCTGGCGTCGCGAAGAGAGGACCTGGTCATCGTCTGGCAGTACCTGGCTCATCGACAGGCAAGCACGATGCCAAGCAGCGCCTCAAGACCGTACGGGCGGCCCCCTACCTTTCGGGAGGAACCCGCCCGCACGCGACGACAGTTTGGTAAGCGAGCGACTATTCCTGCACGTCTGGCGCGGAGTTCAGCGCCTCCAGGGACCGGGCACGCACCCAGTCCGTACGTGCCTCGAAGTAGCCGGCGACGAAGTTCCCGAGCATGGCCTGCTCCTTCCTGCCGCCGGTGATCGCCTCGAAGAACCCGTGATTCGCCTTTGCGAACTCACGAATCGTGACGTTGTGCTTCCCCGCCTCGCGCAGCGTGAGCTCCATGCGCGCCCGGTGGACTTTCGGCGGGACGATCGCGTCGAGTTCGCCATAAAGGACCAGCATCGGCACGGTCAACTGCTGCAGCACCGGCAGCGGGTCGTAGGAGAAGACGTTCTCCCAGTGCCACTGCAACGACTCGAGATTGGACGGCGGGTTGACGTACGGCAGCCATCCCTCGCGGCCGCCGGCCTGCATCGCTGATGCGAGCCGTCCCCAGCCCTCGCCGGTGCGGGCCACGTCGAACTTGTCGTCCATGAAGGCCAGCGCGCGTGCCACCGATTCGGTCGGCTGGCCGTCGGCCCGCATCTGCGTCTGCACGCGAAGCCGCTCGTGCTCGCGCGGTGTCATGACGGGGGCCGACTCGACGATCACGAAGGCCACGTCGCGCGACTTCACGGCGGCCAGCGGCGCCACCCACCCGCCGAGGCTCGTGCCGTGCAGGCCGATCGCCGACACCTGGATGTCTTGCCGCGTCTTCAGGTACGCGACGCCGGCGAGCGCGTCGCCGGCCAGGTCCTCGAACGTCGCGCGCGACCAGCGGCCGGTGGACACCCCGGAGCCGCGCTTGTCGGTCATGAGCACCGCCACGCCGTTGCGGGCGAAGTGATCCGCGAAGGGCCGCAGCCCGTCGCGGGTCACCGGGCCCGATCCGTGAATCATGACGATGGCCGGATGCGGTCCCGCTGTGGCGGGCAGCAGCAGGCTCCCTGCAATGCTGACACCGCCACTCGCGTAGCGCACCGGGACCTCGGTGTAGAACAGGCGGCGTACGGCCTTTGCCGTCTTCCCCTGTCTCTCGATTGCGACCTGCGTCACCGTGTCGGACGCGTCCCGCGTCATCCGCAGGCGCAGCCTCACGGGAAAGCCCGTGGCCATCGTCGGCCCCCCGACGTACTCGTCCCGCCCGAGCGCGTAGAGCGCGCCCGTACGCCCCGACTCGTAGTCCACGTAGATGGGGTTCTCCTGCCCGGGTGCCACCAGCAGCACCTTGCCGGGCGCCCACTCGTACGTCCCGTAGATTCCCCTCAGGTCGGCCGGCGTGAGCGGCGCGAGCTTCAGGAGCTCGAACCAGGTGCTGCCGAAGCCCTGTCGCACGTTGCCCCGGACGCGAGTGGGCGTGTCGAAGCGACCGTCGAAGAGCATGTTGGCCTGTGCCCCGGGAATCTCGAACGTCATCGACCGGCCGCGCTCGGCGACGTTGTGCAGCGGGATGCCGCTCTCGGCGCGCTGCGGCAAATCGATGGTGCCGGAGATGTCGTCGCTGCCACTGAAGGTCGCGTCCACGGCGACGATGGCGCCGCGGTTCTCGAAGCCGCCGATCCAGCGTCCCTCGAGCGAGTGTTCGGGCCCGGCCAACGCCGGCAGGGCGCTGACGAGCGTTGATGAGAGGGTGAGCCCAGCCACTCGAAGCAGACCAGCGTGTCGCATCGCGTCCTCCTCCGTACTGCTTTGGTGGCGGAGACGAGAGCGGGCGACGCGCGTTCTGGACTTTGACGTGACGGCGGCCGCTGGCGGGATGGCGGGCATGCGGGCCGTGACGAGCACGTCACCGCGGCAAGCCGGCGGGACGGTGTGGTGCCCTGCGGGATTGCGGCGGGCGAGGACGGCCCGCCCGACCCGGTGCCGCGGGGGCCACCATCCGACCTGTTGCACCGCGCGCGCCCGCCCTGCCCGGCGCCCCGGGCACGGGGGGCGTGTCAGGTGTTCAGAAGATGCGGTAGACGACGCTGGCGCCGAGTTGCAGCGCGTGTGCCGGCTGCGTGAAGCGGCGTGCCTGACCGCCCGATGTCACCGTGATCTCGGGTGCGCACCGGAAGTACGCCACGGTGCCGCGGAAGGAGACCTTGTCGGTGTAGTCGTACCAGATGCCGCCCTGCACCTTGGTGGCCAGCGAGGTGCTCGCCTCGGCGCGCACCTGGCCCGCACCGAAGATCCGGCGCGCGACGTCGCCGTTGATGTCGAAATCGGAGAAGGACGGTCCGGCCGTCGCGGCGACGTCAACGCTGTACTCGCCGCGCAGCCACGTGTACCGCGCGCCAAGCATGATGGGACGGAGCTGCAGGTCGCCCATGCGCTCGTCGCGGCCGAACTCGACGCCGTCGATGCCTGTATCGAACCAGCCGAAGCCGACGGTCGGCGACCACCCGCCGTCGGCTGCGAACCGCAGGGAGAACCGCGGCGCCCAGGTGACCGACGCCGAGCCGCTGGTCGGCACGATCAGGTCGAGTCCTGGCCCGACGGCCACGCCTATCTGCACGGCACGGCCCGGTTCCGAAGCCGGGGCCTCGATTCGCGGCGCCTCGGTGGGCGGCGGCTCCAGGGGCGCCTGCTGCGCGTCCGCATGCGCGGCGGCCAACAAGCACATGGTCAGGGCCGTGGCGATCACCCTCATGCGGCGCTCTCCGCTCCGGCACGCGGTGTCGGGGCGATCAGGCTGACGAGCAATCCCACGACGACCACCCCCAGCGCGCCGATGACGTTGTGCCAGAGGAACGAGATGTCGGGGCGGGCGAACGCGACGGTCGCCACGAGCGACATGCCGGAGATGAGGCCGACGAACGCACCGGTGCCGGAGGCGCGGCGGGTGACCATCGCAAGCATGAAGACACCGAGGATCGAGCCGTAGAAGAAGGAACCGAAGCGGTTGACCACCTCGATCAGCGACCCGAGGTCGGCGGCATAGAGCGCCACGATGCAGGTGAACACCCCCCAGCCGGCCGTGGCGATGCGCGAGACGCGGAGATAGTGCATGTCGGGGGCTTCCGGTCGGACGAGCCGCCTGTAGAAGTCGATCACGGTGGTTGTCGCCAGTGAGTTGAGTTCGGCGGCGATGCTCGACATGGCCGCGGCCATGATCGCTGCCAGCACGATGCCGATGAGCCCGATCGGCAGGTGCGTCGTGACGAACGTCGGGAAGACGTAGTTGACGTCGCGGTACGTCCGGTCGCCGGTCGCCTCCTGCACGAGAGCCGTGGCGTCGCGCCGCACCGCGCGCAGCGCCTCGTCCGACTCGAGGAAGCGCTGCTCGGCCGCGACAATGGCGTCGGGCTGCTCTGTTGCCGCGAGCGCGCGAGCCGCATTGCGCCGCGCCATGAACGCGGCGTCGAAGCGGCGCTCAGTATCAGCGTACGCGCCGGCAAGCGCGCCCGACTTCACCCGGGCTTCGTGCACCGGGTTGAACAGCATCGGCGGCTGGTGGAACAGGTAGAACACGAAGACCAGCACGCCGATCATCAGCACCAGCACCTGCAGGGGAATCTTCCAGTACGCGCTCATGTAGAGCGACGAAGTCGCTTCGCTCTCGGACTTCGCGGTCAGATAGCGCTGCACCTGGCTCTGGTCGCAGCCGAAGTACGACAACATCAGGAACAGGCCGCCGATCAGGCCCGACCAGAACGTGTACGTCTCGTTCAACGAGAAGCGGAAGTCGAAGGCCTGCATCCGCCCGGTGACGCCGGCCACGTGGAGGGCGTCGCCGATGCCCACGTCGTCTGGCAGGCCAAGCACCAGGGCGATGGCCACCGCAACCAGCCCGAACACGATGATGTACATCTGCTTCACGTCGGTCCACGTCACCGCCTGCACGCCGCCGAGCATCGTGTAGATGGCCGTGGGGATGCCGATCAGCAGCACCGTGAACGTGAGGTTCCAGCCCATGATGACCGAGAGGATCACCGCGGGAGCCGAGATGATCGTGCCGCAAGACAGACCGCGCGACAGGAGGAACAGCGCGCTCGTCAGCGTGCGCGTCTTCAGGTCGAAGCGACGCTCGAGGTACTCGTACGCGGTATAGACCCTGGCCCGATGGAAGAACGGCACGGCGGTCACCGACAGGATGACCATCGCGAGCGGCAGCCCGAAGTAGAACTGGATGAAACGCAGCCCGTCCATGTAGCCCTGGCCGGTCGTGCCGACCATGGTGATCGCACTGAGCTGCGTCGCCATCACCGAGAGCCCTACGGCCCACCACGGGTTGCTGCGGTTGCCGAGGAAGTAGCCCTCGATCTCCGTGCTGCCCCGCGTGTGCTGCACGCCGGTCCAGATGATCCACGTGAGATACAGGCCGATGATGAACCAGTCGAGTGGATGCATGGCTAGGGCGTGAAGGCCTGCTGGAGCGCGTACAGCGCCAGCAGGGTGACGAGCTCCACCGCGACCACCTTCACCGCGGCGGCGCGCACCTTCCGACTGTCTTCAACTCTCGTCACAGAGCCTCCACCGCATCCCGCCGACGCTGCTCGGCCTCGCGAAGCAGGCCGACACGACCCGAGGTCCACGCGCAGTCCGCGTCGAGGAGCGCGGCGGCCTCGGCGATCGCCGCAGTGGCCCGCGACGGCGCAGGACCGCCGAGCGTCTGCCGCACCTCGATGAAGTGCTGCGGGCTGAGCACGTACTGCAGCGCTTCCTCCGTGTACGGCAGCACCCGTCCCAGCACCGCCGTTGTCGCTGCCGCGAGCGAGTCCACCAGAGGTGCCGCCGGCGAGTGCCGGCGCTCTGCGACGAAGCGCGCGGCCACCTCGTGGCTGACGCGGAACGGCAGCGCGTGCGTGCGCGCCAAGGTGTCTGCGAGCTCGGTGACCGTCGTGCCGCCATCGGCCGCCCGTGCCGCCATCCGCCCCACGTCGAACGTCGCCTGTGACATCGCCCCCGCGACGAGTCGGATCGCGCGGATGGCATCGCGAAAGGCGTTGGCCACCAGTGGCTGGAGGTCGTCCTCGGTGTCCACGATGTCGCCGAAGGGCGTGTTGTGCACCGTCGTGGACACCGCCTGCGCCTGTCCGAGCGCCTTGCTGCCGAGCGCGCGGGCATGCTCGAGCGCCACCGGGTTGCGCTTCTGCGGCATGATGCTGCTGCACTGCACATACCCGTCAGAGAGGCGGAGGTAACCGAACTCCGCGGTGCACCACAACATCAGGTCCTGGACGAACCGCCCCAGCCCCACGAGCGCCACAGACAGCGCGCTCGTGGATTCGAGCAGGTAGTCCACGGTCGCGATGCTCCCGTAGGTGTTTCCCGTGGGTCCGTCGAAGCCGAGCAGCGTGCTCGTGCGTTCACGGTCGATCGGGAAGCCCGTGCCCGTGATGGCGCAGGCGCCGAGCGGATTGCGATTCACGCTCGCGTACGCCGCGCGCAGCCTCGCGTGATCGCGCCCGAGCTGCTCGACGACGGCGAGCAGGTAATGCGCGACGGTCGTCGGCTGGGCGGGCTGGGTGTGCGTGTGGGCAGCGTACACGGTGTGGACATGCTGCCCCGCGAGCGAGAGCAGCGACCGGCGCAACTCCTCCACCGCGCCACACGTGGCGAGCAGCACCTCCCGCAGCCGCATGCGATACATCGTCATGTCGATGTCGTTGCGGCTTCGAGCGGTGTGCAGACGGCCGGCGATGTCGTGGCCGCAGGCGTCGATCAGTGCCTGCTCCAGGTAGAAGAACAGGTCCTCGTAGGTGCCGTCGTAGGCCACGGCGCGGACCTGTGACTCGTCGATGCCGTCGAGTCCGCCCCGAAGGAGGCGTGCATCGGCGCGCGCGACGATGCCCTGATCGGTCAGCATCACCAGATGCGCGTAGTCGATCGCGCGCATCTGCGAGAGGAAGAGCCGCTTGGCATCCTCGAAGATGTCGTTCAGGACCAGCTCGACGTACTCGGGCGCGAATGCAGCCATCGCCGGGAGAGTATTTCACGCCTTTCGCGGGCCATCGCCGGCGGCCGCCAGCGCACGGCGCGCGACCACCGAGACGTGCCAGGCCACGAGGGCAGCCGCGACCAGGCCGGCGGCGAGCCACGCGTACTGCGCAGCGGTGCGCGGCGGCCGCGCCCCCGCAGCGATCGCCGCAACGTCGCCGATGACGTGCCCGTAGTAGACGTACAGGACGGTCCCCGGCAGCATGCCCGGCGAGGCCAGCGCCATGTCGCGCCAGCGAATGCGCGTCACGCCCAGCAGGTAGTTGAGCACCGTGAACGGGATCAGCGGCGTGAGCCGCAGCAGGAACACGATGCGGACGCCGTCGCTCGCCACAGCGCGGTCCACCGCCTCGTACCGGGGATGCGCCGCAGCCCAGGCAGTGAACCAGGGCCGTGCGAAGTAGCGAGACACGAGGAACGCGAGCGACGAGCCGGCCAGCGCACCGCAGAAGACGACCGGCACCCCGGGCCAGAGGCCGAACAGCGCCCCGGCCGCCAGCGTCATGACGGACCCGGGCACGAGCATCGGCACCGCGCATGCATACAGCGCGCCGTAAACGAAGGGCGCCAGCACGCCTCGCGCCTGCACCCATGCGACCAGCGCCGGAATCAGCTCGCCGTGCATCGCGACGAAGACCGCGGCGAGCATCGGCACGCCGAGGCCCAGCGCACGCAGGGCGGTGCGGCGTCCTACCGCCGCCATGCGAGGAACCGTTCAGCGAACGTCCGCGCGAGCGGCGTGAGTCGCGTCCGGTTGTAGATGTCGCCCGTTCTGCGAATCGCTTCCGCATGCGTCGGGTAGGGATGCACGATTCCGGCGAGTTCCGACAAGCGCACGCGGCGGGCGGCGAGCACGGCCAACTCGCCGATCAGGTCGCCCGCCAGGCGGCCGATCACGCTGCCACCGACGATGCGGCCGGCGCGCGCGTACACATGCACGCCGCCCACGGTGTCGCCGTCGATCCGCGCGCGATCCACATCGGCCCACTCCACCGAGAACGTGGCGACGCCATCGCCATCGGGTCCCTCGCCGACGTGAGCGACTTCCGGGTCCGTGTACGTGCAGCGCGGGATCGACGTCGCCGGCACACGCTTGCGGCCGAGGAACAGCGCATTCTGGAGCGCCGCACGCGCACTGGCGTCGGCGGCGTGCGTGAAGTGCTGCGGCAGGCACACGTCGCCAGCCGCGTAGATCGCCGGATTCGACGTGCGCAGGTAGCGATCCACGGTGACTCCGGTGCGGGAGGCGGCGACACCCGCCTCGTGCAGCGCCAGCGTCTCGATGTTGGCCAGCCGGCCCGTGCCGACGAGGATGCGATCCACATCGACCACGAGGGATCGCACCGGCGTCTCCAGATGTACGCGGTGCGGCTGGCCTGGCTCGACGCGCGAGACCCGGCTGGACGGGTACACGCGCGCGCCGTCGGCCTCGAGCGCGGCGCGCACGATCGCGGCCGCATGACCGGACTCCCTCGTGAGCAGGGTCTCCCCCGACTGCACGAGCGTCACCTCCGTTCCGAGCCGCTGGAACGCCTGCGCGAGTTCGCAGCCGACCGGGCCACCGCCCAGCACGAGCAGACGCCGCGGCTGATCGCCTAGCTCGAACACCGATTCGTTGGACAGGGGGGACGCGTCGGCGAGACCGGGAATGTCGGGAAGCGCGGGCCGGCCACCCGTGGCGATCACGGCACGCCGGAATCGCAGAGTGGCGCCTCCGACGGTGGCAGCCCTCCGGCCGGCGAACCGGCACTCACCGAGGAACACGTCAACACCCAGCGACGCGAAGCGCGCCACCGAATCGTGCGGGCTGATCGCCAGCCGGACGCTGCGCACCCGCGCCATCACCTCACCGAAGTCGATGCGGTCGATGTGCGCGTGCACGCCGAACCCGCTGGCGTTCCGCACGGCGTGTGCCGCGGTGGCGGCCCGGATGAGCGCCTTCGACGGCACGCATCCCACGTTGAGGCAGTCGCCGCCGAGGGCACGGCGCTCCACGAGCGCCACCTTCGCCCCGAGGCCCGCGGCTCCCGCCGCACAGACGAGCCCCGCCGTCCCCGCGCCGATGACCACGAGGTCGTACCTCGCGGCCGGCTCCGGATTCCGGTGCCCGGGTGGAAACACGCGCGCGGCGAGCGCCGGATCGGGGGTGAAGGGCATCGGGGGCGACGGCTACGGACGCGGTCGCGCCTCGGCCACCGATGCGAGGAACGGCTCGAGCGTCGCCAGCACGCGCGGCCAGCGATACCAGGTTTCGACGTGCGTCCGGCCCTGGGCGCCGAAGCGGATGGCGAGGTCCTCGTCGGTGGCCAGCAACGTGAGGGCCTCCACGAACTCGTTCGCGTGGTTGTAGTACAAGCCGCCGTTGGCGCGCAGCATCTGGCCCTTCAGCACCTTGCAGCCGCCGTTGACCAGCGCCGGCACGCCGTGGTTCCACGCCTCGAGCAGCACGAGGCTCAGGCTCTCGTACGGCGACGGCATGATCAGCGTCCTCGCGCTGCCGAGCAGCGTTTCGCGCAGGTGCTCGGGCACGAAGCCCAGCGGCCGGATCTGCCGGTGACTCGGAATCTCCATGAACTCCGGGCCCGCGAGCACGAGCGGGAGGTCTGGCCGTCCCTCCTCGACGTACCGCATGTAGTGGCGGAACATCGTGTCGCAACCCTTGTTCCGTTCGACGCGTCCGAGGTACAGGGCGTAGGGAAAGCTCACGCCCATGTTCTCGAGTTCACCGCGCAGTTCGGGGTGCGGCAGTTCGGCGGGGCCGAGCCCGGATCCGATGACGCAGGAGGGCGGCAGCGGCCCTTTTGCCCGGCCCGCCACCAGGTCCCGCTCTTCCTCGGTGAGGAACACGTAACCGGCCGGCAACGTGAAGAAGTCGCCCAGCACGTCGAGCCGGACGGTCGGGTCCTCCTCGGCCGTGGGCACGAGGATCGCGCGGTCACGGACGATGGGGAGCCCGAAGAAGCTGGGGTAGTAGCGGTAGGACCAGAAGAGCACGAGGTCGTACGACGTGCCTTCCGCGCGCAGGTGCTCGAGGAGCGACGGCACGGTCGGCCCGTTCTCCTCGAACCAGGCGCGCTGACGTTCGGTCGAGGACCTGCGCCCGAGCACCTCGTGGCTCAGGTCCGCGAAATGATGCAGATGGCGCGGATGCGTGACGGGGAAGCGCTTGATCCTGACGCGGCCCAACTGGCTGTCGCCTGGCGGGTACACGTTGCGCCAGGTCAGGTAGTCCCTGGCACAGCTCGTCAGCACCGTCACGTCGTGCGTCTCGGCCAGGCGCTCGGCAATCGCGCGGCAATGCGCTTCGGCACCACCAGTGACGTCAGGGCCGTACCGCTGGACGACGCAGGCGAGTTTCACGGTCGTCCGGTCTCCGGCGCGACCACGGCAGCGTCACGGCGTTCCAGGGCGTCGAGGCGAGCCGTCAGGCGGGCGTTCTCCACCGCGAGCTGCTGCAGGCAGGCCATCAGGACGAAATCGAGGCGCTCCTGGCGCGCGAAATTCTCCCGGCTGTAGTCGTACAGCCAGCGCGTGACCGGCAGCAGCAGCCGTTGCTTCAGCCAGACGATCACGCCGCCCGCGACGGGCCGATGGCTCGCGAGCCGGAGCGAGGGATTCACCCGCCACTCCCCCTCATCGTCGAGCAGTTCTGGCAGCAGGAGCGACTGCCTGTCGCTCTGCTGCAACGCACGCTCGAGCAGGGCCTCGGCCGCCGCAAAGGTGGCCTCGTCTTCGAACTCGCGGACCCCTCCGCGCACGAGCCTGGCGCGCACCGTCGCCTGGACGCGGGCACGCACCTCGGCCATGACGGCTTCGGTGGCAACGGGCTGCAGCTGATCGGGCGTGGTCACGGCAACTCCCTGTCGCGCGACAGTTTACCGCCTCACCCCTCGTCGGCAGTGACGCGTCGGGGCGGAGTCGACCTTTTCGCCTTTCACAGCGCTTCCTCTATCCTTGACGTCTGGGCACGGTCGAGGCTCCGCAACCGGCCCCTCCCGACTGAACTGCATGGAATGGATTACTGAGCTGCTGAACTGGGTGCGCACCCTGCACAGCGACGAGGGGGTACGCGCCCTCATCGCCTGGGGCGGATTGAGCATCCTCGTCGCGATCGTCTTTGCCGAAACGGGCCTGCTCGCGGGGTTCTTCCTCCCCGGCGACTCGCTGCTCGTGACAGCCGGGGTCGTCTGTGCCGGTGCGTTCCCGGGACTGCCGGCGATCAACATCTGGTGGGCCAACGTCCTCCTGGTGGCGGCGGCGATCATCGGGGATCAGGTGGGTTACGGGCTTGGCAAGAGTGCGGGGCGTGCGATCTACAGTCGGCCCGACACGCGGTTCTTCAAGAAGAAGTACCTCTACGAAGCACAGGAGTTGTATGCGACCAAGGGTGGACGCTCTCTCGTGATCGCCCGGTTCGTGCCGGTGATGCGCACGTTCGTGCCCTTCATCGCCGGCGTCGCCCAGATGCCGTATCGCAGCTTCGTGTTCTACAACGTCTTCGGCGGCGTGCTGTGGGTCACGAGCCTGCTCTGGGTCGGGTATTTCCTCGGGCTGAGCCCACTCGCCGAGCAGATCCACCGCGTCATCCTCCTGGTCATCTTCGTGTCCGTGCTGCCCCTCGCCTGGGAGGTCTACAAGCGGTGGAAGCATTCCACCGGACGGGCGTGACGCAGGCGTTCCGCGTTCCCTGCCTCGCCGCGTCGGCCAACGCCGACCGCCGGCCGATTGAAGGGCATCGGCGGGCGGCATGACCGGACACGAGGCGGCCCGGACCGCGGCGCGGCGGCTCGCGCCGCTGGCGGTGGTGTCGCTCGTGCTCCCGCCGCTCGGTGCGGCCCTGCTGCTCGGGTATCTCTCCGCGCTGGGTCCGTGGCTGCAATCGCAGGGATGGCGCGGCGTCGCGCTGTATGTCGTCGGCTTCTCGGTGATGGGCGGCTTCGCGCTGCTCCCGACATACGCGCCCGCCATCGTCGGCGGCTGGGCGTTCGGCGATGCCGTCGGCCTGCCGGCCGCCCTTGCCGGTTTCGTGCTTGCGTCAGCGATCAATTACACCTGGGCACACCGCCTCTCGGTCGGGCATGCCCGGCAGGTGCTGTCCCACAAGCCGAAGTGGCTGGCCATCCGCAACGCGCTGGTCGGGCTGTCGGCGTGGCGCACCACCTTCGTCGTGGCGCTGATTCGGCTACCGCCCAATTCACCTTTCGCGCTGAGCAACGCCGCCATGGCCGCCGGCCACGTGCCCATGACGCCGTACCTGGTGGGCACGCTCGTCGGCCTCACGCCGCGCACCGCGGTCGCAGTGCGGGCCGGGTCGCACCTCTCCTCGCTCGACTTCAGCCGGCGCGACGCGATCGGATCCGTGTTGGTCACCATCGGGCTGTCGATTCTCGTGCTCGCCATCCTCGGCTGGATCGCGCGACACGCGCTCCGCGCCGCTCTGGCCGACACACCTGCTGCCGACCAGTCGTAGCCAGCTGGCCGACGGCCCCTTTCTTTCCAGTGGAGCAGGGCGACGCCGGCCGCTGGCTGCCCGCCGGCACGCCCTGGCGGAAGACGACCCGATGCGACGCGACAGTGCGCTCGGCGGCGAACCGGTTGTACGATCTCCGAGTCGTATCCCGAAGCAGCACGACCTGACCCACGCGGAGACCTTGACGGCCCAGGCGGCGGCTCCGCCCCGCACCGGAAGCGGTTGCGAACGCGCGAGTCGGACGCGATGCTGCCCACGACCTGAGGACACCAGACGACGTGCCGTTCGATTGCCGCCACCAGTACGTTCACGGGCACGACGCCTGTGTCGCCGCCTGCCCGACGCGCGAGGCGGCGAGCGGCTTCGAGTACCGTCGCGTGCAGACGCGTGAGGCCTGCCTGCGGGCCGACCCCCTGGCGGTGGACGTGGCCGTACTCGACATGCACCACGGGTGGCCCAACCTCGGACACGCCGCGGTGGTGCGGTCGCTGCGTCAGGTGGTGTGCGACATGCGACAGGCGCTCGAGACCACCGGCCTGCGTGTGCGCGTCACGTCGTACGACGTGCGCCGGGCCGGCGGCGCGCCGCAGGTGCACGACAATGCCGGGTTGCTGTGCATCGGCACGGGCGGGCCGGGTCACCTCGACCCCCGCCTGAACGACGGCCTCGACCCAGCCAGCCAGGGGGTGGCGGAGGACCCCTCCTGGGAACCCGAGGTCTTCAGGCTCTTCGACCGACTGCGCGCCCATCCCGAGGGAGTGCTGCTCGGCATCTGCCACACCTTCGGCCTGATGTGCCGCTGGCTCGGCGTCGCCGATGCGCACCTGCGCGGACCCGAGAAGGGCGGCAAGAGCGCGGGGATCATGGAGAACGCGCTCACCGGCGAGGCGCAGGCGCATCCGTGGTTCCGCCACCTGAGCGACCAGGCGGGCCCGTCGCACCGCATCGCCGTGCTCGACAGCCGCCTGTACGATCTCCTGCCGTCGGCGCCACTTCCCGCTTCCATGTCGGCCATCGCTTACGAAACGCTCGGGGTAGGCGGACCGGTCGGCCGCGCGCTCACCATGCTGGAGGTCGAACGCGACCCGGCCGACGGGATGCCGCGCGTCCTCGGCGTGAACCACCACCCGGAGATCGTCAACCGTCCGCGTCAGCTCGCGCTCCTGCGTCGCCGGCATGCCCGCGGGAAGATCGACGACGAGTGGTACGAGGAACGGAGGCGGACACTGCTCGAGGCGCTCGACGACCGGGCTGGCGAGCAGCAGCTCGCACTCACGTCCAGCTTCTCCCTGCATGGGCCGCTCCGCTACCACCTGCTGCGCAAGCTCCGGCGGTGCGCCGAATCGCTCGGGCGGCCGTGGCCGCTGCATGAGCGGACGACACCCCTGGCCATGCTGGCCAGCGGCGAAGTGCTCGCCCTCGACGAACTCGGAGCCGCGACGTGATCCCCCAGCCGCCGTACGCCGTCACGCTCGGGCGCGACGAGGAGCTTCGCCGCTTCGAGGAGCTCAAGCCGCGCCTGAACCAGGTGTGGGACGTGCTGATGCGCACAGCCGACCAGCCGGGGACGTCGGTGGTCGTGCCGTCGCTGACGCTCGACCAGGACGAGCTCCGCAAGCTCGATGGCGCGACGTTCTACGAGGAGCGGATGCTGTTCCTCCTGATCCGCCTCCGGAATCCGCGCGCCCACGTCGTGTACGTCACATCGCAGCCGGTGCACCCGCTGATCCTCGACTACTACCTGCACCTGCTCGCGGGAATCCCGGCCAGCCACGCTCGCGCCAGACTGACGATGCTGTGCGCGCACGATGCGTCGCCGCGGGCCCTCACGCAGAAGATCCTGGAACGGCCGCGGCTGATCGAGCGGATCAGGGACGCCATCCCGGACCCGGCGCGCGCCTACCTGACGGTGTTCAACTCGACGCCGCTCGAGCGCCGGCTCGCCGTGCTCCTCGGCATTCCGTTGAACGGGCTGGATCCTGAGCTGAACCACCTCGGAACCAAGTCGGGGAGCCGGAAGGTCTTTCGCGAGGCGGGCGTCGAGCTCCCGGCGGGGCTCGAGGATCTGACGGGTGAAGCTGATGTCGAAGACGCGCTGATAGAACTCGCGCATCGCCGTCCGGGCCTGTCCAGGGCGGTCGTCAAGTTGAACGACAGCTTCTCCGGGGAAGGGAACGCCATCTTCCGGTACCCCGAGCAGCCCGACGATCGGCTGGCGATCCGCAAGGCGCTGCGAGCGCTCGAGTTCGCCGTGCCCTGGGAGACTCACCAGAACTACTTCCAGAAGTTCACGCGGATGGGCGGCATCGTCGAGGAGTTCATCGATGCGGCGATCAAGGTCTCGCCGTCGGCACAGCTGCGCACCAGCCCCACGGGCGAGGTGCTGCCGACCTCCACGCACGATCAGATCCTCGGCGGCCCCTCAGGTCAGATCTACCAGGGCTGCAGCTTCCCGGCGCGCGACGACTACCGCATGGCGATCCAGGAGCGCAGCATCCGGATCGGCGAGGTGCTGGCGCGCAAGGGCGTCGTGAGCCGCTTCGGTGTCGACTTCCTCGCGTTCAGGGAGCGGCCCGACGAGCCCTGGCAGCTGGTGGCGCTCGAGATCAACCTGCGCGTGCTCGGCACCACGCACCCCTTTCTGGCGTTGCAGTTCCTCACCGGCGGGACGCTCGACGCCGACACGGGGATGTTCGTCTCCTTCAGTGGCCGTCCGAAGTACTACCTGGCGACCGACAACCTTCGCGCCGCCACCTATCGCGGCGTGCTCCCGGAGGATCTGATCGACATCGTCACCGACAACGAACTGCACTACAGCCACCGCACCGAATCGGGCGTGCTCTTCCACCTGATCGGCGCACTGTCCGAGTACGGGAAGCTCGGGCTTACCGTTATCGCCAGCAGCCCGGAGGAAGTGCAGGACCTGTACGCGCGCACGCTCGACGTACTGGCCCGCGAGACCGGCCTCGGCCATGGCGACCGCGCGGTGGACGCAACGTGAGTAGAATCGCCGGATGACGCCAGTGGTGCTGGTGACCGGCGCGAGCCGCGGATTGGGGCGCGGGATCGCGATAGAGGCCGCGGCGGCCGGGCTGTCGGTGGCGATCAACTACGCGAGCAACGCGACAGCGGCCGAAGAGACCGCGACGCTCTGCGCGCAAGCCGCGCAGGGTGCCGCGCAGCGATTCGTGCCCGTGCGCGGCGACATCGGGTTGACCGAGGACCGCACGGCGCTCGTGGCGGCGACGCTCGATGCCTTCGGCCGAATCGACGCGCTCGTGAACAACGCCGGGATCGCGCCGCGGGTACGCGCGGACATCACCGAGGCGACGGAGGCCTCGTTCGAGGAAGTCCTCCGTGTGAACCTGCAGGGTCCGTACTTCCTGACGCAGGCAGTTGCCAACTACTGGCTGGCGCGCCCGCACGACTCCGCGTTGCCCGGCGGCTTCAAGGTCGTGTTCGTGACCTCGATTTCCGCCGATACCGTGTCGCTCAATCGGGGCGAGTACTGCATCTCCAAGGCCGGCCTCGCCATGACGTCGCAGTTGTGGGCGGCGCGCCTGGCCGAGCACGGCGTGCAGGTGATCGAGTTGCGGCCCGGCATCATGGCCACCGACATGACGGCCGGCGTGAAGGACAAGTACGACGCGCTGATGGCGCAGGGTCTCGTGCCGCAGCGCCGCTGGGGTACCGCCGAGGACGTCGGTCGCGCCGTGCGCGCGTTCCTCGCCGGCAACTTCCCGTTCACGACGGGGGACGGCATCCACCTCGAAGGCGGCTTCCACATCCGGCGTCTGTAGCGGACACGGCCCGCCTGTTCCTTGAAGGCCGCCGGTCGCGAGATCGAGACGCCTGCACAGCATCCATGATCGGCATCGACACAACGCTCACGCCGCAGGCGCTCCTCCCCGCCATCGACAGGGTCTTCGATCTGTCCGCTGCCAAGATCGCGGCTGTCGAACGCACCTGGAAGCCGGAAGACGGCACGCCCGTGTTCACCGTGGACGGCCGCTACACGTCGCGAGGCTGGACCGAATGGACGCAGGGGTTCCAGTTCGGATCGGCCATCCTGCAGTTCGATGCCACCGGCGACGCGCGGATGCTCGAGATCGGCCGGCAGAACACCGTGCGCCACATGGCCAGCCACGTGAGCCACGTGGGCGTCCACGACCACGGGTTCAACAACGTCTCGACATACGGCAACCTCCTGCGCCTGGCGCGCGAGGGGCGCACGGATGCCGCTGCGTGGGAGATCGCCTTCTACGAGCTCGCGTTGAAGGTCTCGGGCGCGGTGCAGGCCGCGCGCTGGACGGAGCTGCCGGACGACCTCGGCTACATCCACTCGTTCAACGGTCCGCACTCGCTGTTTGCCGACACGATGCGGTCGCTCCGATCGCTGGCAGTGGGCCACGCCCTCGGCCACGCGCTGATGGGTGAGCGGGACCGCCGCATCTCGCTCCTGGAGCGATTGATCCGGCACGCCGATGCCAACGCGCGGTTCAACGTCTACTTCGGCGAGGGCCGCGATGCGTACGACGTCCGCGGCCGCGTCGCACACGAGTCGATCTTCAACGTGAAGGACGGCTCCTACCGCTGTGCCTCGAGCCAGCAGGGCTACTCGCCCTT
Source organism: Acidobacteriota bacterium (assembly GCA_023429845.1). Lineage (GTDB taxonomy): Bacteria > Acidobacteriota > Vicinamibacteria > Vicinamibacterales > Vicinamibacteraceae > Luteitalea. The sequence continues at coordinate 57,600 of JAEZCY010000374.1, read as the reverse complement.
CACTACCTGGACCCGCGGCCTCTCCTGGGTGCTCACCGGCTACGCCGAGGAACTGGAGTTCCTCGCCACCGTTCCGGACGCGGAGTTCGAGTCCTTCGGCGGCAAGGCGGCGGTCACCGCCAGGTACCTCGCAGCGGCCTGCGCCACAGCCGACTTCTACATCGCGTTCACGCCGACGGACGGGATCCCTTACTGGGACACGGGGGCGCCCGGGCTCGCGAAGATGGGCGACTACCTGGACCGTCCTGCCGATCCGTTCAACGACCATGAACCGGTGGACAGCTCCGCCGCGGCGATTGCTGCGCAGGGCCTCATCCGACTGGGACGCGTCCTGTCTTCCAGTGGGGATGCGGGCGCGGGAGAACGCTACGCCGCCGCCGGACTCACGACCGCTCGCACGCTCTTCGACGAGCCGTACCTGGCCACGTCGAGCCGCCATCAGGGGCTGCTGCTCCATGCCGTCTACCACCGCCCGAACGGATGGGACCACGTGCCGGAGGGCCGGCGCGTGCCGTGCGGCGAGTCCTGCATGTGGGGCGACTATCACGTCCGCGAGCTCGCGCTGTACATCCGGCGCCTGGCACGTGGCGAGCCGTACTACACGTTCTTTGCCTGATACCCCGCAGTGACCTCGCTCGTCCCCACCGGTTCGCCCCACGACAGCCTCGAGATGCTGCACGCACGCGCCACCGAGCTCGAAGCACGGCTGCGCGCGCGGGCGGGCGAGATCGACAGCGCGAGGACGTCGCTCGAGGCGTTCCGGCTACGGTACTCGCACGAAGTCGGGCGGCTGCACGATCAGCTCGACGAGCTCGAACTGGCCATCGCCGACGCCGAACTGGGCGAACTGTCGAAGAAGCTGGACGAGGCCGCGGACGACGACGATACGGGTGACACGACGCGTTCGAGCGCTCCGCCGCCACCAGCGCGGTTCACGTCGGACGCCGTGCGGCGACTGTTCCGCGACGTCGCCAAGGCCATCCATCCCGACCTTGCCGACGACGAACGAGCGCGCGACCGACGCCACGCCCTGATGATCGAGGCCAACCGTGCGTACGCACTCGGAGACGAGGAGCAGCTCCGTTGGATCCTCGAGCTGTGGGAGCGCAGCCCCGAAGCGGTCCGCGGCGGCACCCCTGAGGCTACGCGGTTGCGCCTGCAACGGCGCATCGCCGAGTGCGAGGAGCACCTGGCGCGAGTCGACGCGGATTTCGCGGCGCTGACGAGCACGCCGCTCTGGGAACTGAAGACCATGGTGGACCGCGAGGCCACGCGCGGCCGCGACCTCGTCGCCGACATGGTGAGGCGGCTGCAGCGCGACGTCATGGTCGCGACCAATCGCCTCGACGCGATGCGTCCGCCGCCGTAGCGGAGGGCCGACGACCTAGCGGCGCGCTTCCGCCTCCAGCCAGCCGCGCAGCGGCGCGAAGTAGTCGAGGATGGCCGTCGCGTCCATCTGTCGCTCTCCCGTGAGCGCCTCGAGCGCATCGGGCCACGGCTTGCTCGCACCCATCTCCAGCATCTTCTGCAGGCGCGCCCCGACCTCCTCGTTGCCGTAGATCGAGCAGGTGTGCAGCGGCCCGGTGTGCCCGGCCGCCTTGCACATCGCCCTATGCATCTGGAACTGCAGGATGTGCGCGAGGAAGTAGCGGGTGTAGGGCGTGTTCGCCGGCACGTGGTACTTCGCGCCCGGGTCGAAAGCGTCCGCAGGCCGCGCGCCTGGCGCCTTGACGCCCTGGTACTTCTCCCGCAGTTCCCACCACGCGTCGTTGTAGCGCTCCGGGGGGATCTCGCCGTTGAAGACCTTCCACCGCCACTGGTCGACGAGCAGCCCGAACGGCAGGAATGCCACCTTGTCGAGCGCCATCCGCAGGAGGAACTCCACATCGTCCTGTCCCTTCGGCTCGGCCTGCAGCAGGCCGATTCTGACCAGGTACGCCGGCGTGATCGAGAGCGCCACGGCGTCGCCGATCGCCTCGTGGAAACCGTCGTTGGCGCCGTTGCGATAGAGGAGCGGCAGCGTGTTGTAGGCGCGCTGGTAGAAATTGTGCCCGAGCTCGTGGTGCACCGTGACGAAGTCCTCGTCGCGGATCTCGATGCACATCTTGATGCGCAGGTCGTCGACGTTGTCGATGTTCCACGCGCTCGCATGGCATACGACATCCCTGTCCTGCGGACGCGTGAACAGCGAACGTTCCCAGAACGTCTGCGGCAGCGGGGCAAAGCCCAGCGACGTGAAGAACGCCTCGCCGTACTTCACCATGCCGCGCGCGTCGGTCTTCCTCGCGCGCAGCAGCGAGGTGAGGTCGTAGCCCGCCTCGCGGCCGGGCGGCCCGACGAGCGCGTAGACGTTGCCCCACTGCTGCGCCCACATGTTGCCGAGCAGGTGCGCGGGAATCGGGCCGTCCTGAGGAACGACGTCGGTGCCGTACTGCGCGCCGAGCCGACGGCGCACGTGCGCATGCAGCAGGTCGTACAGCGGCTTCACCTGCGTCCACAGGCGATCGACCTCTCCCGCGAAGTCGTCGGGAGGCATGTCGTACCCGGCGCGCCAGAAGGCGCCGAGATCGGCAAACCCCAGTTCCTTCGCGCCCTGGTTGCCGAGCTCGACGAAGCGCTGATACGGCTGCTGCAAGGGGGGCGCGATGGCGTGCCAGCCCTCCCAGGCCTCGAGCAGCGCCTTCGGGTCACGGCTGGTTGCCATCAACCGCGTCAGGTCGTCGAGCGTCTGGCACGGCTTGCCAGGCGGGCAGTGGCGGCCCCGTCCGTACACCGCCTCCATGCCGGCGACGATGCGCGTGAGTTCCTGTTGGAGGGCAGGGTCGGCCGGCGCCGGCAGCGGACTTGCGGCCAGCTTCAGCAACAGCAGCTGTCGCGCCACATCCGGGCCGGCGCCCTCGGCCGGGTAGTTCGCGGCTTCCTTGGCCAGCCGCATCGACGACGCGACGAAGTCGGCCGTGGCTCCAGCCGAGATGGCTTCGGTGTCGATGGTGATGAAGTTGGCCGCCACCCATTGGGCGCGCGAAAGCGCGTTGGCGTCCTCCAGCAGCGTGGCGTTCGCCCGCTGCACGAAGGTCGCGGCATCGTCGGGTGCCGAGCCGCCGGACGATGTCGTGCCCGGCGCCGACACGCGCGAACAAGCGGCGGCAAAGGCCAGCCCGGCGAGGGCCGCTGACGTGAGAGCGACGATTGACCGATTGCGCACGCGCTGCCCCTTTCCACATCGATGCTGGCTCCGGTCGACGACCGGCCCGCTGGCCTGTCGTCAGGCCGGGAACAGTACGCCCGGCGAAAGCACGCCGTCCGGGTCGAGCGCCTGTTTCACCCGCCGCATCTGCTCCAGCCCCGCGTCACCATACAGCTGGCGCAGCAGCGCCTGCTTCACCGGATGGCGACCCACGCCGTGCTCGGCCAGCGGACAGCCGCCCAGACGAGCTACCTCCACGCCGAAGTCGATGATCGCGGCCTTGCCGGCCTCGACATCGTCGTAGCTGCGCGGCAGCACGTTGGGGTGCACGTTGCCATCGGACACGTGGCCCCACGTCGCGACATCGAGCCCCCGGCGGGCAAACCCCTCGCGGTAGATCGTCATCATCTCGCCGAAGCGCTCGAACGGCACCACCATGTCGGCGGCCGTCTTGGCAATCCGCGGGTCCACGTCGCGCTTGGCCCGGCCGACGCGCGCATTCACGCCCGCCGGTACGGCCTCTCGCACGCCGAGCAACTGCTCCGCGCGCTTGCGGTCGCCGGGCAGTGCGAGCTCGGCGTCCTCGAGCACCCCATGCGCATCGAGCACGCGGCAGAATCGCGCCAGCGGAGTGTCGGGGCCATCCTCGTCGAGCGCGCAGCTGATCTGATCGTAGGCGTCCGACTGCGTGAGCGGCGGCAGCTCCAGCTGGACCAGCAGGAGTATGCCGGCCGATGGCGGCCAGGAGACCTCGTACTTCCTGTCGGCGCCGTCCTCGCGCAGGATCTGCAGCGACCGCTCGTCCATGTGTTCGATGGCGGCCACGTCGATGCCCTGCGGATCGGCCGTCCGCCATGTCTCGCGCGATCGATCGCGCAGGTCGGCGACGAGCGCAAGGGCGCGTGGTTCGTCGGGCACCGGCACCAGCGCGTAGCACAGACCGGCGCGCGCCGGTTGCACCTTCAGCACGGCCGCGACGATTACGCCGAGCGTGCCCTCCGCGCCGACGAACAGGTCCACCAGGTCCATGCCGGGGGCGGCGTGATAGCCGGCGGAGCGCTTGACGACGTCGGGCATCACGTAGGTCGGGACGGGCACGACGCGGTGGCCGCCGGGGCCGTCGATGACGAATGTCCCCGTGGGGTCGAGCACGTGCTCGCCCCGCACGACGTCGACCACGTCGCCGCCGGCGAGCACCACCGTCAAGCCGAGCACCCAGTCGCGCGTCGTGCCGTACTTGAAGGTCGCGGCGCCGGCTGCGTTGGTGGCGATGATGCCGCCGACCGTCGCGCCCATGTAGGTCGGCACCGGGGGAAACTCGACGCCGTGTCCGGCCAGCGACTCCTGCAGCGCGGCCAGCACCACACCTGCGCCGACGCGCACCCGGCCGTCCGCGGGCACGCCGATGTCGGTCAGGCGCGCCGTGGACAGCACGATTGATCCCGTCGGCGTGGCACCGCCCGTGAGCGACGACTGCACACCCACCGGCAGGACGGACCGGCCTTCGGCAAGGACGGCGGCAACGTCTGCTTCGGTGCGCGGGCGTGCGACCGCCTCGGCATGCCCACCCGGATAATGGGCCGCGTCTTCGAGGTGGGCGGCGATGGATTCGGGCGAACGGTCGAAGAGATCTGACGAGATGTCTCCGCGGGGAACACGAGCGACGATCGGCACGCCCTTAGTGTAGCGTTCGCTCCCCGGTCCGCAGGGCCGCGTGCGGGACGCAGCGAACCAGTGTTCGGTTTCGCCGAATGTGTCGTTATGGGAGGATAGAAGGGTCGTCCAGTGGACGGTGACCCGGGGTCAGGAGTGCGAGCCGGCGGAAGGGAGGGAGGGCCCGACCGTTAGCGAGCACGCTTGACCCCGGGCTGCCGGCCCGCTGGATACTCTTCGGTAATGCGCTGACGTCCTGTTGGCGCGAGCGAGGGCCACCACCGCGGCCCGCCTTCCTCGCAGTTCTTCCACTTTCGTCGTCCTCCTTCTGCGTCTGGTAGACTGCCGGCCTTTCGGAGACCTGCACACATGAAGATCGGGTTGCTCGTTGGCCGGGAGTACAGCTTCCCACCTGCCTTCATCGATCGGGTGAATCAGCTCGGGCAGCCGCACGGCATCACGGCGGAGTACGTGACGCTCAACGGCACGGCCATGGACGAACCGCAGCGGTACACGGTCATCCTCGATCGCATCTCCCACGAGGTGGACTACTACCGGGCGTTCCTGAAGCTCGCGGTGCTCAACGGGACGTACGTGATCAACAACCCGTTCTGGTGGACCGCCGACGACAAGTTCTTCAACTACGCGCTCATGGCCCGCCTCGGCGTCGCCATTCCGCGCACCGTGCTGCTGCCGCAGAAGGCCTACCCGCACGACGTGGACATCCAGCCCGCGTCGTTGCGCAACCTGGGGTACCCCCTCGACTGGGACGGCCTGCTCGATTACGTCGGACGTCCGGCGATCCTGAAGCCCTACTCCGGCGGCGGGTGGAAGCACGTGTACAAGGTGCACTCGCGCGAGGAACTGCTCGCGGCCTATGACGGCACCGGGCCGTACTGCATGACGCTGCAGCAGTTCATCCACTTCGACAAGTACGTGCGGTGCTTCACGTTCGGCAAGCACGACATCGTGCCGGTGGTGTACGACCCGCACGCGCGGCAGTACCTGATCGACCACGAGTACCTCTCGCCTGAGCTCGGCGCGCGCGTCGTCAAGGATGCGCAGACGATCAACGAGGCGCTCGGGTACGAGATGAACACCATCGAGTTCGCCATCCAGGACGACGTGCCGTACGCGATCGATTTCCTGAACGCGGCTCCCGACTTCGAGCGCGATCGCATCACGCCGTTCTACTTCGAGATGGTCGTGGACAAGATGGCGCGCCTCTGCATCGACCGGGCGCTCAACGGGCACCAGAGCACCATGTCTCCGAAGTGGGCGGAGATGCTGGGCATGAACGCCGCGGCTGGGTTCGTCGGGACGCCATTGCGGTGAGCGCCGCGTCAGCGCAATTGGAAATGTGAAATGCTCGACGACGTCGAACCCCTCGAAGCATTGAACATTTCCAAGTTCCAATTTCCAGTTTCATGACCACTCCCGCCCAGGCGTGGATGGACCTGCTCGGGCAGGGGGGCGAACTGAGCGAGCCGTTCTGGGCGGCGCACGCGGCGCGCCTGCGCGAGGCGCGGCTCGTCTTCGGCGAGCGCCTCAGCTGTCCGTTCCTGCGGCCGCTGTTCTTGGACGAGCGCGATGAGGCGAGGCAGCGCGCGGCCTGTGAGGTGATGGCTCGGCTCGGCGAGCGCATCGTCGGCGAGGCGCTGGCCGACCCCGTGCTGCTGGCCGACTTCGGACTGTCGGACGCGGAGCGTGCGCTCGTCGAGATCGAGCCCGGCTACGGCGTCGCGAGCACGGCCAGTCGCGTAGACTCGTTCCTGCTGCCGGACTCGCTGATGTTTGCCGAGTACAACGCCGAGTCGCCCGCCGGGTTCGGGTACACGGAGGTGCTGGCGCGGGTCTTCGCGCAGCTGCCGATCATGGCGCGGTTCCGCGAGCGATTCCGCGTGGAGGCATACCCGCTCATGGACGCGATGCTCGACGCATTGCTCCAGAGTTACCGTGACTGGGGCGGCACGGCTGTTCCGCCACGCATCGTCATCACCGACTTCCGCGGTGTGCCGACGTGGAACGAGTTCGAGATCCTTGCCGCGCATTTCACGGCACGCGGGGTGCCCACGGTGATCGCCGACCCACGCGAGCTCGAGATCGCGAGGGGACGCCTCGTCGCTCACGGCGAACCGGTGGACCTCGTCTACCGGCGTGCACTGATCACCGACATCGTGGCGCGGCCCGACGACACACGCGTGCTCGTCACGGCGTACCGCGAGCGCCTCGCCTGCATCGCCAACACGCTGCGGTGCAAGATCGCGCACAAGAAGTCGTTCTTCGCCGTGCTGACCGACGAGAAGCACGCGGGGCGCTTCACGGCGGACGAGCAGGCGGTGATCCGCGCGCACGTGCCCTGGACGCGAACGGTGGGCGAGCGGCGCACGCGCACCAGCAGCGGCGAGGACGTCGATCTCGTCGAGTTCACGCGACGCCACCGCGAACGGCTCGTGCTCAAGCCTGCCGACGACTTCGGCGGGCACGGCGTCACGCTGGGCTGGGAGGCCGACGCCGCAACGTGGGAGGCGGCGCTCGAGACGGCGCTCGGGCGCGCCCCGGCAGGATCGTGGATCGTGCAGGAACGCATCCCGGTGCGCTACGAACCGTTCCCGATCGTCGAGAGCCACCCGCATCGGGTGACGACCCGGGACATGCTCGTGGACTGTGCGCCGTACATGTTCCGCGGCAGGGTCGCGGGATTCCTGACGCGGCTCAGTGCGTCGGGCCTGGCCAACGTCACCAGCGGCGGCGGCCAGGTGCCGGCGTTCCGCGTGTCCGAGCGTGACTGAGCGAAAGGTGGATCGCACGTAGGCGTCGGGCCCTGCCCGACGCGCGGGCGTTGGCACCCTGACAGCTGTGCAGCGCCGGCCACGCGTGCGGGTAATCAGCCCGCGAACGTTCACAGACGTCGTCCCACGTACTCCCACATCATGTGATGCCAGTAGGGCCAGTCGTGTCCGCCTTGCGGTCCCCAGTCGTCCAGGTGATGGGGGATGGCTCGCCGCCGCAGTACCTCCGCAAACCGATATGTCTCTTCCGGACGCTCCCAGGCACCGCTGCCCGTCGCGAGATGGATGTGCGATGAGGCGATGTGCTCGTGGAACCAGGGGTCGGCGGCGTTGGCGAGGTAGTCGATGGGGTTGTTGAAGTAGAAGTGCTCGTCGTACATGCCGTCCATGAAGCGGCGCATGTCGTAGATGCCCGAGAGGGCGAAGCACCATTTGAAGGTGTCGGGATGCTTGAAGGCGCTGTTGGCGGCGTGGTACGCGCCGAGCGACGCGCCCATCGTGGCGATCGGCAGGAGCCCGCGGCAGTTGTCGTGGATGAACGGCACCACTTCGTGGCGGACGTACTCGTCGTACTGCTTCTGCATCCAGCTGCGGTGGAAGGGATGGGCGCTGCGGTTGTAGAACGAAGCGCCCGTGGCCGATCGCACGCAGAACACCTTGATGCGGCCCTGCTCGATGTACGGCGCCAGGGTGCCGATCATCCGCTGGCGCTCCATCTCCCACTCGTCGCCCCCGCTCGTCGGGAAGGCCAGCACCGGCGTGCCGAAGTTGCCGTAGACGACCAGGCCCATGTCGAAGCCGAGGCGGTGCGAGAACCACTCGTGATACTGGCGCTCCATGCGGGTCCGATCAGAACGCGAATCCCGAGCGGTGTCCAGCCGGCCGTTGCGGCTCCGCGCGCGTCAGACCGGTACCGCTTCGACACTGGTGTACAGTTGAATCTCTGGTAACCAGCTGAACACGGACCTGGTCGCACTGCGAACCCGGGCCCGTGCGGATGCGTCCTCTCCTGTACGACGGCAGGTGGGCATGCAACAGGGCGCCGCGCCCGCGGGGCATCGCGTGGGCACCGACAAGAGGAAGTGGCAGCGCGCCAGGACGGTGATCGCGCGGGTCCTCGACCTGTCGCCGGACGACCGCGCGGCAGCGCTCGACTCCGAGTGCGGCAGCGATGCCGAGTTGCGCGCCTACGTTGACGCGCTCCTCGCCGAGTACGAGCGCGACTCAGCGGTGCGATCCCTGCTGGAGAGCACCCAGATCACGCCTCCGGCAGGTGCCTTCGCCCTGCCCCCTCGAGGCGGCGGACCTCCGACCACGCCAGAGACCAGCCAGCGACCCGACGCGGACGGCAATCGTCTGTGGGGCGACTTCCTCCTGCTGCAGGAACTCGGGCGCGGCGGCTTTGGCGTCGTGTATCGCGCGTGGGAGCAGAACCTGCAGCGCGAAGTGGCCCTGAAACTCATCGATTCATCGGTCTACCCAGAACGGCGCGAGATCATCCGTCGCGAGGGCCAGATGCTCGCGCGCCTGAACCACCCGAACGTGGTGAAGGTCCACAGCACGCATCAATCGGGCGACGTCCTCGCCATCGCGATGGAGTACGTGCGTGGGCGCACGCTGGCAAGTCTCGTCGAGGCCAACGGACCCTTCCCTCCTCGCGACGCGGCGCTGATCAGCGCCACGCTATGTGGCGCCGTCGCCGCCGTGCACCGTCGAGGGCTGCTGCACCGGGACATCAAGGCGAGCAACGTGATGCGGGCCACCACCGGTCGCATCGTGCTGATGGACTTCGGCGCCGGTCGCGAACTGCACGGCGAGCGCCAGACCCGCACGCAGATGATCGGCACGCCGCTCTACATGGCGCCCGAGATCCTGGTGGGCGGACATGCCACGCCCGCATCCGACGTCTACAGCCTCGGCGTGTTGCTGTACTTCCTGCTCACGGGTCGGTATCCGGAGCCGCCTCTGGCCAGTCGCGCCGACGCCGGCGTCGACTGCGAATGGGTGGCCCAGGCGCTGCCGGGTGTGCCGGCGGCGCTGGCCGTCATCGTCGCGCGCATGCTGGACGCCGAGCCGAAGCGCCGGCCGGTGCTCAACGGCGAGTTCAGGCAAGCCCTGGCGCGAGCGGTGCCGAGAGCGAACCGCAGCGCCGTGCCACAGCGGGTCGAGCATGTTCCGCCGCGTACGGCCGTGGACGTCACGCCTGTCCCACCGCCCAAACCGCCCGACCCGCACACATCCAACCTGCGGGCCGTGATCGTGGCCGTTGCCGCAGGTCTCGCCGCGGTGTTCGTGGCGGGCGCGATCAGCACAATGGAGTTCAACGCCGTGCTCGGCCGCCATGGCCGCTTCGCGAACGAGTCGGCACTCGCGCATGTCGTCGTCGGGGCCAAGTCGATGCTCGGGCCAGCCATCGTCGCCGCGCTCGCCCTGATCACGGTGCCGATGGGCGCGATGGTGTGGCAGATCGCCGGTGGAATCGCCCCGCGACTCATGGCACGCGTCGAGCTCACGATGGCCGACGTGACACGCCATCTCGCGCGTCGACAGCTGTTGACGAGGGCGGTGGTGGACCAGGTGTGCTGCCTCCTGGGTATCGGCGGGCTGGTGGCCGTGCTGAGCGCGTACCCGGAGTTCGTGGCGGCACTGACCACGTCCGCCGTCGATGGATCGGCAGAGATCTTCGGTGTCTTCCACAGCGGGTTGCGCGAGCAGAAATCGAACTTCCGCATGCTGTTGTCGCTCGTGGCACTGCTTGTCGTCGGCCTGCAGCTCCTGTCGCGCAGGTTGCCGGCCGGCAAGGTGTCTGGGGTGGCATCGATTGCCGTCATCGCGATCGTCGTGCTGATCGCCGCGGCTGTCGTCGGGAGCTGGCGCGTCATGTACACCAAGGACGCCCGCGAGGTCCTGTACGGCGCCGAGCGTTGCTACGTTATTGGAGAGCATCAGCGTGACTGGCTGCTGCACTGCCCTGGCAAGATGGCTCCGCGCAATCGTGTCGTTGCATCGAGCGAGCCGCAGTTGCAGTTGACGGGCCACGAAGGCTCACCCTTCGACGCGTATCCGTTGGTGCCGGGCTACACGCCAGAATCGCCCCCGTGAAGGAGGTCGCGTGCGCCGTTCGGTCCCCGCTTTCCTGCTGGCTGCTGTTCTCCTCAACGCACTCACGCCCACCAATGCAGCGGCGCTGAAATGGCTCGCATGGCTCGACGAGTTGAGCGGTCCGGGCGAGTTCGACGGCGTGGGCTTCCTTGCCGGCGACGTGGTGTGCATCGGTGCACCCCTGTCGCCGCCCGAGACGCTGGCTCTCGTGGCGTATACCAGTGCGGGCTTGCAGGTCCCCGTGCAGGCGAGCACGTGGCGCGCGCAGGCGACAATCTTCGAGAACGTCATTCGTGCGATCGACAGCGAAGTTGGTGCCACAAGAGAGGAACGTCTTGAGGCGCTGCTGCGGGATATCGAGGCCGCCCAGAAAGCCCTTCGACCTTACAGTCAGCGCACGTTACTGGACGCCGTGCTGGCACTAAGGCCGGAGCGCAGCGCTCATCGCGCGGCGCTCGATGAACTCACGAACGCCCTCGACCCGAGCCGCGCCTACGATCCAGGGTTCTGGGCAGACTACGAGGAGAACCAGCGGCGATTCCGGCGGTGCCGCGTCGACAGGTCCAACAATGTCGTGTCCATCCAACTCGAGCTGAGCTGGCTGACCGACGACCGGTTGAAGGACGAGACGCGCTACACCGGGAAAACACGCATCACCACGATGAGCGCAATCGCGTACGTACCGGTCGGGCGCCTCCTTCGCTGGCGATGGTCGCAACCCGTGTCCCCACTGGGACGGTCGGTGGAGATCGGGCTGGGGGTCGGAGCGTACAGCGTGGACGGAACCACCGTGCGTAACATCGACATGTGGCGCGGCGTGATTCCACTACGGGTACGCATCATCCCCAGCGAGATCATCTACGCTTTGAAAGGATGTGCGTGCAGCCCGGTCGACGCCTTGAACGTCCGCCTCGATCCGACTCGGTCGGGGAGCCGCTGGCGGAGGTTCTGGCAGGCGTTCCAGTACCGCTACGGATGGGACATGGTCATCGGCACAATCGACCGCACCCTGTATGGCGAGTTGGGCCCTCAGACAGCGGATGAACGCAACGAGTGGGTCCGGTCGCATGGATGGGTGGTGGATGCCGGCATGCTGTTTCGGGCAGCGGCAGGTCGTTGAACTCTTCAGGAACTCGTCCGGGGCGACGATTCACGCGCCCAGGCGTAGATCGTGCGCCAGCCAGACGCGCACGGTCTGCCACCCCCGTTTGACGGTCGCCGGCGAGATCCCCATCGCGTCCGCGACCTCCTCGACCCACACCTTGCGAAGTAGCGGAGCTCCACGGCCCGCGCTTGCCGCGCGTCGAGCTCGGCGAGCCACTCCAGCGCCTCGTGCAGGCTCGGCGGCGGCCGCCCCCACCGCGCCCTTCGAGGCGATCGGCATACCCGAGCGCGTGTCCGTACGACTCGAACTCGTGGTCCGCATGGCGCGCACGCACCTCGATGCGCAGGCCCCGCTGGCTCGCCGGGCAGCTCGTCCATCGCGCCCGGCCCATCTGCCGTCCGTGGCAGTGGCTGCTCGCGAAACATGGTTTGGCAGCCGCCGCGGCGGTCAACGCGCTCGCCGCTCCCCTGCCCGACGCCTTGACCATCGTCGACGGGGAACGTTACGCTGCCCGTTCGGCCGATGCGGCCGGAACGCCATGGCAGACCACGGACTCACGGACGATCAGTACGAGATGCTCGGAGAATCAGGGGAGTGCTGCGTCTACCGCTGCGAGCACGGCTGCCTGCACCTGCAGATCGGCGACCTGAACCTCCGCATCGAGGATGACCGGTTCGCCGAGCTCGCCGAGGCCGTCGCGGCCGCCGCCCAGGGCAACCCTGCGCTGCGCTGGACCTCGGCCGGCAACGGCCAGGCGCACTGACGCGATCAGTCCGTCGGGCAGGGCCCCGACCGCTACGTACCTCCTGGCCCGACGGCTACGGACCTCCCTTGCTGTCGGCTACGTACCATCGGTACTGGTACGCACCTCCTGGCTCAGGGGCAGCGCCGTGATTTTGCCCTGGACCACTGAACGCCGCGGCCCTCCGGTTCGTCCCATCAGTATCCGCTTCGTCCCGAACCTGTTGCAGGCCGGCCATGGAGCGGGATAGACCGGATGTGGTTCGGCTCAGCCGCATGTCCCTGTCACCTGCTTCCGTCGCCTCGCGCGAGGGTGCCCTGCCTGCGGTGGACCCTGCCGATCTGCGCGTCGGAGGCCTGCGCTCCGCCGTCGTGGACACTTTGCGCATGCCGAACGCTTCGCACACGGAAGCCATCGAACGTCACGGCTGGCTCGTCCTTGCCTCCATCCTCGTCGTCCTCAGCGTCGTCACGATGCCGCAGCTCGCGCTGCAGTACAGCATGCGCGGCGTGGACCTGCCGATGGCCGAGATCATCTTCTCGGGCTTCGCGACGTGGCTGCCGTTCCTCCTGCTGGCCCCGGCGATCTTCACGGTCGCGCGGCGGTTCCCCCTCGAACCCGGCAACTGGCGCCGGTCGTTCGGCGTGCACCTGCTCGGCTCCCTCGGCGTGTGCGTGGCATACGCCGGCTGCCGATGGGCGGTCAGCCACATCCCGTTCGTGGATCCGGCGCCGCTGCCGTTCTCGTGGCTGCTGGTCTCGCAGTTCTATCTCGCGTTCCAGTCCTACTGGGTGCTGGTCGCCGTGCATCAGGCGTGGCACAACTACAAGCGTTTCCGGGATCGGGCGCTTCGGGCGTCACAACTCGAAGCCAGACTGGCGAAGGCGCAGCTCGAGGTGCTCAAGGGACAGCTGCACCCGCACTTCCTCTTCAACACGCTGAATGCCATCTCGACGCTGGTGCACCGCGACGCGCATGCGGCCGACGAGATGATCACGCAGCTGAGCGACCTGCTGCGCATGTCCCTCGAGTCGATTGGGGTCCAGGAGGTGTGCCTGGGACAGGAAGTGGAGTTCCTGAGCCGCTACCTGGACATCCAGCGGACGCGCTTCCAGGACCGGCTGAGGGTGGACATCGACGTGCCGGAACACCTGCTCGACGTCTTCGTACCTAATCAGGTGTTGCAGCCCATCGCCGAGAACGCCATCAAGCATGGCCTGGCCACGCGTCCGGAGTGCGGGCGCATCGAAGTCACGGCGCGCCGCAGCGGGCACTGGCTCGATCTCGCCGTGCGCGACGACGGCCCCGGCTTCCGGCTCGGGCCGGAGGGCCTGCCGATGCGCGGCATCGGCCTGCGCAACACACGTGAACGCCTGCGCGAGCTGTACGGTCCGGGGGCCGTGCTGACGCTGTCCAACCACCCCGAAGGCGGCGCCGTCGTCCGGCTCCGCCTGCCGTTAGGAGACGCCGCGGAACGCTCCGCGTCCGTCGAAGGAGTCTCGGCATGACCCTGCGGACCCTGATCATCGACGACGAACCCCTCGCCCGCGAGCGCGTGCGCATGATGCTCGGCATGCACGACGACGTCGTCGTGGCCGGCGAGTGCGGCGACGGACAGCAGGCCATCGAGGCGATTCGGGCGCTGCGGCCCGACCTCGTGTTCCTCGACGTGCAGATGCCGAGCGTGGACGGCTTCGGCGTGCTGCGCGCACTCGAGGGCGAGTACATGCCCTACGTGGTGTTCGTGACGGCGTACGACCAGTACGCGCTCAAGGCGTTCGAGGTGCATGCCCTCGACTACGTGCTGAAGCCGTTCAACGCCGAGCGCTTCTCGCAGGCGCTGCAACGTGCACGCGCGGCGATCGCCAAGCGCGGCGCCGTCGACGCCAGCGTGGACAAGGACCGTCTCCGCGCCCTGGTGGCCTCACTCACGGCGGAGCAGCGCGAGAAGCAACGCATCGTCGTCAAGTCGTCCGGGCGGGTGTTCTTCGTCAAGGTGGACGACATCGACTGGATCGAGGCCGAGGGCAACTACGTGCGCCTGCACATGGGGCCGCAGTCGCATCTGCTGCGCGAGACGATGAAGGGCATGGAATCGGTGCTCGATGCGTCGCAGTTCATCCGGATCCATCGCTCGACCATCGTCAATGCCGACCGGATCCGCGAGTTGCAGCCGCTCTTCCATGGCGAGTACGCCGTCATCCTGCGCGACGGCACGCGCCTGGTCGCCAGCCGCGGCCCCGACAACCGCTTGAAGAAGCTGTTGGCCGAAGCCACCATCCACGGGTAGGTCGAAAAGGGACGGTCGCAGCGCAGACGGCTCCTGCCGGACTACGCGGACGGATCGCTGGGACAGCGGTCCCTACCTGACGTGTGCGGGCAGGTAGACGTCGAAGCGGCTTCCCTGCCCGGGCAGGCTCTCGACGCGCACGAAGCCCTGGTGTCCGCGCACGATGCCCATGACGCTCGAGAGGCCAAGACCCGTGCCCTTGCCGACGTCCTTGGTCGTGAAGAACGGGTCGAAGATGCGATCGAGATGCTCGGCGGCAATGCCGGTCCCGACGTCGCTGACCGTCAACCTGACGAACGGGCCGGCCACGACGTCGCCGACGACCTCCTGCTCATCGAGCGTGACGTTGGCCGCGGAGATCGTCAACCGACCACCCTGCGGCATGGCGTCGCGCGCGTTGAGACACAGGTTCAGCAGCACCTGGTGCAGCAGCGTCGCGTCGCCCGCGACGTCCCAGAGGTCCGGGGGCAGGTCTGTCTGCATCACGATGTCGCGAGGAAAGGTGTCCTTCGCGATCTTCTCCATCTCGTTGACCAGTCCGCGCACCGCGAGGCGCGTGCGGACGGTCGGCTCGCCGCGGGCGAAGGTCAGCAGCTTCCCGATGATGGCCGACCCGCGCTGGGCCGCCTGGTCCAGCGTGTCGAGCATCTCCTTGTCCTCGTCCTCGGTGACACGGTCGCGCAACAGCGGCGCAATCATCATCACGGGCGTCAGCACGTTGTTCAGGTCGTGCGCGATGCCGCTCGCGAGGGCGCCGGCGGCCTGGGAACGCTGGGCGCGCAACAACTGACGCTCGACGAGTGAGCGCTCGGTGATGTCCTGCACGATGCCGGTGACCTGCAGCGGGCGGCCCGACTCGTCAGCCGTGAGGTCGGCACCCTCGGCCCACACCGTCCTGACGGTGCCGTCCGGCCACACCACGCGGTACTCGATGCGCCTCGCCGGCTCACCGGTGAGCACCGCCCGGTTGGCGGCCACCACGCGGTCACGATCGTCGGGATGGATGGCTCCGAGCGCGATGCCGCGCAGGTCGCCGACGAACGCCTCGCGACTGATCCCGAAGATCGCGAACATCTGGTCGGACCAGGTCAGCCGATCGTTCGGGATGTCCCAGGACCAGATCCCGAGGTGCGCCACCTGCTGCGCGCGCTCGAGTTGTTCCGTCGTCAGCTGCAAGGCGCGCTCCGCGGTGGCACGGCGCGTCAACTCGAGACGGAGCAGCATCCACAGCAGGCCGGCCGTGACGGCGACGAAGCAAAGGCCCTTGATTGTCGAGAACGCCGAGTAGGCCGCAGCGCCCGGCACCAGTTGGTCGAGTGCGCGATCGGAGAGGAGGATCCACAACGCGGCGAACCCCGCGTATGGGAGCACGATGCGCGCGATGGACCGCTGGACGCTCTGGTTGCCGCGCGCCGACCCGTTGACCATGTGCGGGTGAGTATGCCGCAATTCCGCCGCTTGCCGAGGCGCTCGTCGGCGACCCCGACGTGAACGACGGGCTTACCGGGCTCCGTCTCGTCGGAGGTCGCGCGGAGGTTCAGCTGCAGGGTCGTGGATGCGGTCCGCTCCTCCATCCCCTGCAGCTGCTCGACGTGCGTGATGCGCAGCCGGAGCACCGATCGGTGCCGCCGGCACGCTCAGGGCAGGAAGGGGAACAGGCGCTTGATGTCGGCCTGCGACGGGCGCGCGCCGTACTCGCAGATCTCGAAGGCCTCGGCCTGCTGGACCTTCGCGGCGGCCTCCTTGCCGTACCACTTCTCGAGGGCTGCGCGCACGGCGGGATTGGGGCCGTTGCCGCGATCCTTCTTCAGCCACTCGCGCCGCGCCTTGACGTCCTTGGGCACCTGATCGAGCCGACCCGCGTGCCACGGCAGCCACTCGTAGAACTGCGAGACGTGTGCATCGAGCGCGTCGATCTTCTTGTCGAACGTGTCGGTGATGTCCACCACGATGTCCGGCGAGAACGGATTGGGCTTCTGGAAGTTGTCCTGGTAGTAGAGGAACACCGGGTTCTTCTTCGTCGCCGGCACGTGCGTGAGGATGTTGGGCACCGACACCATGAAGGCGGCGTCCTGGAGGAGCACACCCGTGTAACGGTGGTCGGGGTGGTAGTCGTTGGGGCGGGGACCGAGCACCAGGTCGGCGTTCACCTCGCGGATCTGCGCGATGATCTGCTCGCGTATCGGCAGCGACGGCACGAGTTCGCCGTCGTGGTTGTCGAGCACGACGTACTCGAGGCCGAGACGACGGCCGACCTCCTGAGCCTCGGCGCGCCGGCGAGCCGCGAGGATGCCTCCGCCCATCTCGTGATGCCCGGCATCGCCGTTGGTCACGGACACGAAGCGCACCTTGTGGCCGAGGGCGACCCACTTCGCTGCGGTGCCCGCCGAGCGGATGTCGCAGTCGTCGGGGTGTGCCCCGAACATGATGATGCTGAGCTTTTCGGACGGCGCGGTCTGCGCCGAAACGGCTGATGCGCCAGCCACGATCGTGGCCAGCGCGGGGAGCAGGATTGTTCTGAACGACACGGCTGCACTCCTCGGGAGGGGGCGGACACGGGGCGTACCCGCGGCCTGCAGCCTACATGGGTCGGCAGATGGGCCGCAACGGGTGCGGACTCGGACGAGCCCGGGATCGCCGATGTGTTATCAAGAAGTGCTGGAGTAGCCCCATGCGCCACCTGCTTGCCCTTGCCATGACCGCACCGATCATCGTGGCTGCCGCGACCAGCGCGGTTGCCCAGCCCGCCGCCCCAGCCGCGCCGCCCGCTCCGACGTCGTATCCGCAAACCAGGACGGTGGACCAGGCCGACGACTACTTCGGCACGAAGGTCGCCGACCCGTACCGCTGGCTCGAGGACGACAACGCCGCCGACACGAAGGCCTGGGTCGAGGCGCAGAACGCGGTCACCTTCGCATACCTCGAGAGAATCCCGGCGCGCGACGGCATCCGGAAACGCCTGACGACCCTGTGGAACTACGAGCGCTATGGCCTGCCGCGCAAGCGCGGCGAGTTCTACGTCTTCACGCGAAACGACGGCCTGCAGAACCAGGCCGTGTTCTACCGCGCGCGAAGCCTCGACGCGACGCCAGAGGTGCTGCTCGACCCCAACTCGCTCTCGCCGGACGGCACGGTCGCGGTGGGCACGACGACGTTCTCGGAGGATGGACGCTACATGGCGTACTCGCTGTCGGAGAGCGGCTCGGACTGGATCCGCTGGAAGGTGCGCGAGGTGGCGACCGGCCGCGACACGTCCGACGAGATCCGGTGGTCGAAGTTCTCCACGGCCGCCTGGCTGAAGGACGGAACCGGGTTCTTCTACAGCCGCTACGACGCGCCGAAGGACGGCGACGCCCTCACCGGCGTCAACAAGAACCAGAAGGTGTACTTCCACAGGATCGGCACGCCCCAGGATGCCGACACGCTGACGTACGCGCGTCCTGACAAGCCAGACTGGGGCCTCGTGGCGGACGTCACCGACGACGGGAGGTACCTGCTGATCTACCAGAGCGAGGGCACCGACCCGCGCAACCGCGTGTTCGTGAAGGACCTCACGAAACCCGATGCGAAGGTCGAGCCGTTCCTCGACGAGTTCGACGCGTCGTACTCCATCGTCGGCAATGACGGCAGCACGTTCTATGTGCTCACCGACAACGGCGCGCCGCGCAAGCGCCTCGTCGGGATCACGCAGGGCCAGGAGTCGCCCTCGGCGTGGAAGACGCTGATCGCCGAGGGCCCGAAGCAGGACGTGCTGGGCGATGTGACGATGGCAGGGGACCAGTTCGTCGCGACCTGGCAGGTCGATGCGCAGAACAAGCTGCGCGTCTACGGCCTCGACGGCACCCGGAAGCACGACGTGGAACTGCCGGCCATCGGCGCCGTGCAGTTCACCGGACGCCGGGAGCAGGCCGAAGGCTTCTACGCGTTCTCGTCGTTCGCGCATCCGGCCGCCATCTACCGGCTGGACATGACGACCCACGCCAGTCAGGTGTTCAAGCAGCCGAAGGTGGCCTTCGACCCGGCGCAGTACGAGACGTCGCAGGTGTTCTACCCGTCGAAGGACGGCACGCGCATTCCGATGTTCATCACGCACAGGAAGGGCGTGCGGAGGGACGGGAGCAACCCGACGTACCTGTACGGGTATGGCGGCTTCGACATCTCGCTGACCCCGGCCTTCTCGCCGGCCAACCTCGCCTGGATGGAGATGGGCGGCATCTACGCGGTCGCCAACCTGCGCGGCGGTGGCGAGTACGGCAAGGCCTGGCACGACGCGGGCCGCCTGTCGAACAAGCAGAACGTGTTCGATGACTTCATCGCCGCGGCCGAGTACCTCATCGGCGAGAAGTACACCTCGACTCCGAAGCTCGCGATCGGCGGCGGCAGCAACGGCGGACTGCTGGTGGGGGCGGTGATGACGCAGCGACCGGAGTTGTTCGGCGCGGCGCTGCCTGCCGTCGGCGTGATGGACATGCTGCGCTTCCACGAGTTCACCATCGGCTGGGCGTGGAAGTCCGACTACGGGAGTGCGGAGACCAAGGACGGCTTCGACGTTCTCTACAAGTACTCGCCGCTGCATAACCTGAAGCCCGGCACCGCCTACCCCGCGACCATGGTGACGACGGCAGACCACGACGACCGCGTGGTGCCGGCCCACAGCTTCAAGTTCGCCGCGGCGCTTCAGGCCGCGCACAAGGGTCCGCAGCCGGTCCTCATCCGCATCGAAACGAAGGCGGGCCACGGCGCCGGCAAACCCACCGGCAAGTTGATCGAGGAAGCCGCGGACCGCTGGGCATTCCTCGTCGCGAACCTCGGCGTGGACGCAAAGGCGCGCGCCAGCAACTAGCCACCGGACGGCGGGGCAGGCCCGCTCGGAGAGCGAGCCTCCCTTCAGCGAATCATTTGCCCCGCGTGCCGGTCTTGTAGCGCTCGGCGAGTTCGTCCTGCCTCGACGACCCCTGCACCTCCCGGCCGCGCACGAACACGTGCTCGGCATCGCTGCTGAACTCGAACGGGTCCCCGCTCCACACCACGAGGTTGGCGACCCTGCCCTCGGCAATCGAGCCGATGGCATCGGCCACGCCGAACAACTCCGCGGGCGCGAGCGTCACGGCGCGCAGCGCCTCGTCCCACGGCAGGCCGTACGCCACGGCATTGCCGGCGTGCTGCCGAATCTTGCGCACGTTGAACGTCTCCCGCGTGCCCGCCGTCAGCACGACCGGGACGCCAGCCTTGCGCAGCAGCGCCGCGTTCTCCTGCCGGGCGCCCAGCGTCGCGAAATCCGACGGCAGGTTGTCGAGTGCACCGGTCAGTACCGGCACTTTCGCAGCCGCGAGCTGCGGCGCCACCTTCCACGCTTCGGCCCCTCCCACGATCGCCAGGCGCAGCCCGAACTCCTTCGCGAGCCCGAGCACCGCGAGCACGTCACTCGCGCGGTCCACGTTGACGAGCACGAGCGCCTGGCCGTCGACGACGGGTTGCAGTGCCTCGAGCTGCGCGTGGCCGGCGGCAAACGGGCGGCTTTCGCCGCGTTCGTATGCGTCCTTGCGGCTCGGGTAGGCCTTGGCGTCGCTGAGCAGCGCCCTGATCGCCTGCAGCGCTTCGCCGCGCGACGACGGGCCGTCGTTGCCGCTCGCGGCACCGTAGTTCAGCACATAGGCCACGGGCGCCTTGCGCAGGAACTCCTCTGCGGTCGGTCCAGCCGTGTCCACGAGCGCCGCCTGGCCCGACACGACGCCGCCGGACGGCACCTCGACGACCGACGTGACGCCCTCGTTCCGCGTGGGCGCCCAGAGAACCGAGTCCGGGTTCAACCCCTCCCATACCTTGAACGCAGCCGCGACGCCGCGGTCGCCGCGAGCCGAGGCGTCGTTCGTCTCGCCGACCGACCCGATCTCGGACACCCCGAGAGCGGTCACGCTGTTGATGAGGCCGGGTGTGACCCACTTGCCTCGTCCCTGGATGAGGCGCGCGCCCGCCGGCGCCTTCACGCCGACCCCTACCGCGGCGATCCGCCCATCGTCGATGACGACGGTCGCGTTCTCGAGAACGCCGCCAGACACGGTGTGGACGCGGGCGCCGACGATGGCGACCGGTTGCGCGACGGCGATGCCGGTGCTCACGCAGAGGAGGCCGGACAGGATGCAGGTGATGCGGCGCATGTCAGCGGGTCTCCAGGGGGATGAAGCCGAGTTCGAAATCCGTGCGCCAGCGGTTGGTCGCGTCGGCACGGTCGTAGCGCAGCGCGCCGTCGATCCAGACGCGCTCGGCTCGCGAATACACGCTGAAGGGGTCGCCCGACCAGAGGACGATGTCGGCGTTCTTGCCGGGTTCGAGGGAGCCGATCCGGTCGTCGAGGCCCAGTGCCCAGGCCGGATTGAGTGTCACCCATTTGATCGCGTCCGCGGGTGTCACCGTGATGCCGATCCGGCGGCCTGCCGCAACCGCCTTGGCGGCCTCCTGCGTCAACCGCTGCGAGTCCGACGGGCTGTCGGAGTGGATGATCGTGCGACCGCCCGCCGCATGGATGATGGCGGGGTTGGCCTTGATGCCGTCGAGCGCCTCGAGCTTGAACCCGCCCCAGTCGGCCCATACCGACGCGGCAACGTCGCGCTTGGCGAGCAGGTCGGCGATCTTGTAGCCCTCCACCGCGTGGTGGAACGAGCGCACCTGATAGCCGAACTCGTTGGCGAGGTCGAGGATCTGCGCCATCTCGTCGGCGCGGTAGCAGTGGTTGTGTACGTAGATGTTGCCGCGGAGCACCTCCGCGAGGGTCTCGAGCGCGAGGTCACGCGTCGGCGGCTCACCCTTCTTGTCCGCGCTCCACTTGTCCCACTTGCGGCGATACGCCTCGGCCTGAATCCACGCGGCACGATAGCCGGCGACGTTGCCCATGCGGGTGGACGGACCGCGCGTCGCGTATACGCGCTTCGGGTTCTCGCCGCACGCCATCTTCAGGCCGTACCGCGCACCCGGGAACTTCATCTCCTGGACGGTGCGCGCCGGCACCACCTTCAGCACCACACTGCGGCCGCCGAACAGGTTGGCCGACCCTGGCAGCACCTGGAGCGTCGTGACGCCGCCAGCCAGGTTGAGCGGGAACTGCGGGTCCTGCGGCCACACCCCGTGCTCGGCCCAGACGTCGGCCGTGTTGGGCCTGACCATCTCGTTGCCGTCCGAGTGGGCCTGCACGCCTGGTGCGGCGTACACGCCGAGGTGCGAATGGTCGTCGATGATGCCGGGCGTGACGTACTTGCCGGCGGCGTCGATCACCGTTACGCCGGCCGGCACGTCCACCGAGGCGCCGACCGCGACGATCCGGCCGTCGCGCACCAGCACCGTCCCCTTCTGGATGACCGGCCCGGCGGCCGTCAGAATCGTCGCATTGCGGATCGCGAACGGCGCAGACGGCGGCGTCTGGTAAGTGCTGGGATACGGGTCGTCATTCGCGACGGAGCGCCCGCCCTTGCCCGGAGGCGTAGGGTCTGGCGTGGCGGCGGGTGGCGTGGCCGGCGTCTGGGCGGCCGTGCGCGGGGGCGCGGCCACGGCAACGGCCAGGCCCAGCGCGGCAGCAAGCACACGCAGGGATACTGATCGCATGGAGTCCTTTCGCGGCTGCGGGACGCAGCCGGCTCGAGTGCCGTGAGCGTAGCACCAGCCGTACCGCGGAAGGACCGATATGACACATGGCGTTGCGTGCGCGTCAGGCGCCGTCCTTCTTCAGCGCGTCGCGCGTGAGCGCCTGTGCCGCCATCACCATCGACTTGAGGCCGAGGCCCTTGCCCATCGAGATGTTCTGGCGGAAGACACGTTCCACGATCCCGGAGTCGAGCGCGAGCACGTCCTCGGCCGGCTGACCGGAGTAGATCGAATCCAGGATCACGGCAAGCGCCCTGGCGGAGATGCCGCTCGGATTCTCGACGGCGAAATCGAGCTTCACCGTGCGGTCCGCGTTCAGGCGTGACCACACGTAGACTTCCGACTCGCACTGCGGCACCTGGTGGCTCTTCGGAAAGGGTCTCGTCGCGACGTCCGGTGGCACCTCGACGAACTTGTCGGCGAGCCCGATCAGCAGCTCCGCGCGGCTGCTCGGGTCGCTGAACATGTCGAGCGTTTCCTGAAGTTCGTCCAGCTTCTCTTGCGTAGTCATGTCTGCGTCGGTGTCGGCCTTCGTCGGTCGATGTCTGAACCGGGTAGGGCACCCCGCCCCGGCCACCCCGCCGGGCCCGCGGACGCCCGACCGCCGGGCAAGGCTCGGCGGCTACGTACCTGCGGAGGCCCGGCGGCCTACGTACCTGCCGCACCGGCGGCGGTTACCGCTCGGGGCCCTTTTCGACCGGCACGCCGACGAGGTTGCCCCACTCGGTCCAGCTGCCGTCGTAGTTCCTGATCTTGTCGAAGCCGAGGAGGTACTTCAACGTGAACCACGTGTGGCTGCTGCGCTCGCCGATGCGGCAGTACGCAATCGTCTCGGCTGACGGGTCGAGGTTCTTTTCACCGACGTAGATGGCGCGCAGCTCATCGGCCGACTTGAACGTCCCGTCCTCAGAGTTCACCGCCCTCGCCCAGGGCACGCTCCTGGCTCCCGGGATGTGGCCTCCCCGCAGGGCGCCCTCGTTCGGATACTCGGGCATGTGCAGCTTGGCCCCGGTGAACTCGTCGGGCGAGCGCACGTCCACGAGCTGCCCGCCACTCTCCATGTGCGCCAGGACCCGCTCCCGAAACGCGCGATGTGTCTCGTCATGCCGCGTGGTCGGCACCGGGTACGACGACGGCTCGAAGGTCGGCACCTCTCGCGTCAGCGCGCGACCTTCCTTCTCCCATTTCAGGCGGCCGCCGTCGAGGATCCTCGCGTTCGTGTGGCCGAACAGCTGGAAGACCCAGAACGAATAGCACGCCCACCAGTTGTTGCGATCGCCGTAGAACACGACGGTCGTCTCGGGGGTGATGCCGAAGCGGGACATCAGTGAGGCGAACGCGTCCGCCGTGATGTAGTCGCGGCGCAGTGAGTCGTTCAGGTCCGTCGTCCAGTCGATCTGCACGGCACCGGGGATATGGCCGGACGGGTAGACCAGCGGGTCCTCGTTGGACTCGACCAGGCGAACGTCGGGGTCGTGCAGGTGCTCGGCCACCCATTCGGTGGAGACGAGCGCGTCAGGGCGAGCGTAGCCCTTATCGGCGATGGACATGGGGAGCAGCCTCCAGGAATTTCAGAATTGCAGAACTGCAGGGGCGCAACTCGGGGCCTTGCCCGTCCAGCATTTCACGATCGCGCTCGGCTGTCAGCTGGATCGGCCGTGCTCTGGTGCACCGCTTGCCGGGCGGCGCCGTCTCGGTCGGACCCTGCGGCCGCGCAGACGATCGGTTCTCCACTCACTCCGCTTCCTGACGACGGGCGCCGACGACGAACGTCGTGGCTGCCACCAGGAGCAGCACCGCGCAGGGTACGGCCATCTCTGCCGCGCTGAAGTCGCGCCAGATCGCGCCCTCGAGCGCGAGGATTGCCCAGCGCACCGGGCTCAGGTAGCTGAGACCCGCGAGCCACGGCGGCATCACCATCAGCGGGATCATCGCGCCGCCGAGCAGGAACAGCGGCATCATGACGGCCGGCCCCGTTCCACCGATACCGTGCTCGCTGTGCGCCATCGACGCGAGCAGCAGGATGATGCCCACAAAGGCCGCCGAGGTGCAGACGATCGCGAAACCCAGCCCGAGCCAGGAGGAGGGCCTGACGCCGAACGCCCCCACGCCCAGCAACAACAGCATCGTCTCGACGATGAGGATGGCGAAGAAGGCCGCCAGCGATTTTCCGGCGAGCACCTGGGCTTTCGACATCGGCGCCACCTGGAGACGCACGAGCGTGCCACGCACGCGTTCGGATACGAACGTCGTGCCGAACGCCATCACGCAGCCGAAGACGGCCCACAGCATCGCCATGGGGAACGTGACGTCGTAACCGTTGCGCGGACCGCCCGTCGGCCGGGGCTGCACGTCCTGCATCGTGATGTGCAATGGCTCGAAGCCCCCACCCTCGCCCGACGCCTTGGACGCCGCCTGCTGCGCCGCCTCCGACCCGAGAAACGCGTCGAGCTGGCCCAGAAACGTCTCGAGGGCCGGCTGCTGGGCCGAACCGCCAGCCGAGCGCAACTCATCGAGCGCGGACTGCACGTGCTTGCGGCTGTCGCCGGGATTGTCGAACAGCGCCTGCAGCCGCTCGGCCCCTTGCTGCATCAGCAACCCTTCGAGCATGTCGCGTTCAGCCCGACGGCTCGGGTCGATGTGCACTTCGACCTGCGGGGGCGTGCCGTAGAACAGCCGCTGCGACGCCTCGCCGAATCCTGGGCGCAGGAGCACGGCTGCAGTCCGCGTGCCGCGTCTCACCGCGTCGATCGCATCCGCACGGGTCGCCCGAATGCCGTCGAAGGTGTCGCGCGTGAGCAGCTGCTCGGCGAACGCCGTCGAGGCCGGAGTTCCGTCTTCATCCACCACGGCGATGCCGATGCGCGGCGACCCGCTGCTGCCGCCGCCGAACAGCACGCCAAACAACACGGCGACGATGAGCGGCCACACGAAGGTGAAGAAGAGGGACGCGCGCTGCCGGGTGAAGGTACGCAGGTCCTTGAGCGCAATGGCGAGCATCGGTGACATGGGCAGCCTCAGTCGCGCAGTGTGCGTCCGGTAAGCGTAAGGAACACCTGCTCGAGCGTCGGTGCGTCCACGCGGAACGAGTCGATGGGCGTGACCGACGCGATGCGGTTCAACTCGGCCAGGGGTTCGCTGGTGTCCGACACGATCTCGCGGCCCCCTGCCTGCACGTGGAGCCGCGGCGGCCCGCCGTGGCTCTTGATGAGCCCTGCAACCGTGTCCATCGCCAGCACCCGCCCCGCGTCGATGATGGCGACGCGATCGCACAGGCGCACGGCTTCCTCCATGTAGTGCGTGCTGTACACGAGCGTGCGCCCCTGCGACTTCAGCGTCGCGATGCTGTCGAAGATCGCGTTGCGTGACTGCGGGTCCACCCCACGGTGGGCTCGTCGAGCAGCACGAGGTCGGGCTCGTGGAGGATCGCCGCCGCGATGTTGAGCCGCCGCTTCATGCCGCCCGAGTACGAGCCCACACGATCGCGACGACGTTCCTGCAGGCCAGCGAACGTCAGCGCGGCCTCAACGCGGGAGCGCAATCGCTCACCCGAGAGGCCATACAACTGCGCGAAGAACGCGAGATTCTCCTCGGCGGTCAACAGGTCGTAGATCGCCAGGTTCTGCGGAGCGAGCCCGAGCAGGCGCCGCACCGCCGGCAGCGTCGGCGAGCCATGCGACCCGATGACCACCGTACCCGCGTCGGGGCGCAGCAACCCCACCGCCACGTGCATCGTCGTGCTCTTCCCGGCGCCGTTGGGCCCGAGCAGTCCGAGGATCTCGCCGGCGCCGGCCTCGAGGGAGAGGTCGTCCACGGCGACCCTCGTGCCGTACCGCTTGACGATGTTCGAGAGGACGAGCATGGCTGGCTGATCGTAGTGCAGGGCGAGGATCGCGGTATCGTCGTCATCGAAACAGCACCAGCGATGGCAGGCAGCGGCCGGCTGGCGCCGAGGAAACGGCAGATGACCCGACCCTGGATTGCGTTGCCGTTCGTGATGGCGGCAGGCCTTGCGACGGCGCAGACGCTGCGGCCGGAGTTCTCGGGCACGCACGGCGTGGTGGCCGCAGGCCGAACGTACACCGTCGAGGCGGGCGCCGAGATGCTCGCACGCGGCGGCAATGCGGTCGATGCGGGCGTCGCCGCGGTGTTCGCCGCCGCTGTCGTCGAGATCTCGCACTTCGGCCTTGGCGGCGAAGCGCCGATGCTGATCTACCTTGCGAGATCCCGCGAGGTCGTCGTGATCAACGGGCAAGGGACTGCCCCGCAGGCCGCGACGCCGGCCGCCTTTGCCGGGCGCGACAGCATCCCCGGCAACGGTCCGCTCGGGGCCACGGTGCCAGCCGTCGTCGATGCCACAGCGCTTGCGCTCGCCAGGCACGGCACGTTGTCGCTCGGTGACGTACTCGGTCCCGCCATCCGGCTTGCCGACGGCTTCCGGATGTACGAGATGCTCAGCCGCTACCTGACGAGCGAACGGGCAGCCAGCGAGCGGTATGCCGACACGATGCGCACGTACTATCCCGAGGGGCGCGTCACGCGCGCGGGCGAGACGTTCCGTCAACCGAATCTCGCGCGCACCCTGCGCATGCTCGCCGACGCCGAGGCGGTCGCACTGCAGTCCGGCGCACCGCGCGAGCAGGCCATCGCCCGCGCCAGGGACGCGTTCTACACCGGCGACTTCGCCGCGCGCCTCGCTGCGGCCGTTGGACAAGCCGGCGGCCTGATGACCGCTGCCGACATCGCCGGCTACCGAGGCAGGGTGGAAGCCCCCGTCACCACGACGTATCGCGGCTTCACCGTGCACAAGGCGGGGCCCTGGAACCAGAGCCCGGTGCTGCTCCAGACGCTCAACCTGCTCGAGGGCTTCGACCTGAAGGCGCTCGGCCACCTCAGTGCCGACAGCATCCACGTGATCACCGAGGCCATGAAGCTCGCCTATGCCGACCGGGACCGGTACTACGGCGACCCGGACTTCGTGACGGTGCCCATCCGCGGACTGCTCTCCAAGGCGTACGCGGCGCGACGACGAACACTCATCGACATGACGCGCGCAAGTCTCGAACAACGGCCGGGCAACCCGCTGCCGTTCGATGGCGAAGGCGCGCCCAGCGGAGGCGGACGGCTCGGCGAGCGTCCCTTGAACACGCCGAAGGTGGGACAGGTCGGGGAGTCGGGCGATACGACGTCCATCCAGGTCGCCGACAAGGACGGCAACCTGTTCTCCGCGACGCCCTCGTCCGGCTGGCTGCTCGGCGGCGCCTTCATCGCGGGCGACACGGGGGTGCCCATGAGTAACCGCATGCAGGCCTTCCGGCTCGATCCGGCAAGTCCCAACGTGCTCGCCGGCGGCAAGCGTCCGCGGACGACGCTCACGCCGACGATCGTGACCAGAGACGGCGCGCCGTTCCTCGCGATGGGCACACCGGGTGGGGACAGCCAGGACCAGCAGATCCTGCAGGTCCTGATCAACGTCATCGACTTCGGCATGCCCCTGCAGGCGGCCGTGGAGTCCGCACGCTTCAACACGCTGTCCATCGAGAGTTCGTTCGACGACCACCGCATCGACCCCGGCGTGCTCGAGATCGAACGAAGCGTGCCCGACACGGTGCGCCGTGCGCTCGAGGCCCGCGGCCATATCCTGCGGCTGTATCCCCCAGCCGCCTACCCCACCGGCATCGTCGCGGCCGGGGTGGATCCGGCGACAGGCAGGCTGCGCGGAGCCGCGGACGTCCGTCGCGAACGCGCAATCGTCGCCTGGTAGGGGTTGAAGGCGACGCAGCGCAGGAGCGCGCAGCGCAGGAGCGCGCAGCGCAGGAGCGGCGCAGCGCAGGAGCGACGCAGCGCAGGAGCGACGCAGCGCAGATGGACCGCTGGGACAGCGGTCCCTACCTGACGTGTGGAGGGGCTCGTGTCGATTACCCGGGTGATGGCATTGCGTTTACTTCTCCTTACGTTCGCCCTGGTTGCGGTGACGGCGGCGCCGCGCGCGTCGCTGGCGCAGCCGGCCGGACCGCTGCCGCAGCCCCTGCCCTTGTTCCCCGCCGACAACTGGTGGAACGCCGACGTCAGCCAGGCGCCAGTCGATCCCGACAGCGCGGCGTTCATCGCCTGGGTCCGTAACAACCGCGACCTGCGCCTGCGTCAGGACTGGGGTGCATCGGCAAACGACCCCGGCGACCCCACTGCCACCTACGGCATGCCGTACGTCAGCGTCCCGGGAACCCAGCCGCTCGTGCCAATCACGTGGACCGCGTACGGCCGGGAGAGTGACGACGGCGCCCCGGGACGCCCGGCGGGCTATCCGATTCCCGACGCGGCGAAGTCCACGCCCGGCTACGTGGAAGGCGGGCAGCCAGCCCATGTGGACCCTGGCGGCGACCGCCATTTGATCCTCGTGGATCGAGACAACAGGCTGCTGTACGAGCTCTACCGCGCGCACTGGAACGGAGGCGCGCAGCGTTGGGAGGCCGACTCGGGCGCTGTCTTCGACATGACCCGCAGCGATCGTCGGCCCGAGGGCTGGACGAGTGCCGACGCGGCAGGACTCGCGATCATGCCCGGGCTCGCGCGCTTCGACGAACTGTTCGGCACCGAGCCGATTCGACACGCGTTCCGTGTCACCGTGCGCGCAACCAACGGTCACGTCTTCCCCGCCTCTCACCGGGCCGGCAACACCAGCGGGGCACTGCCGATGGGCGCGCGCCTGCGTTTGAAGGCCGGCGTGGACATCTCGATGCACCCGCCTCACGTGCAGCGATTCCTGCAGGCGATCAAGACGTACGGGCTCATCGTGGCCGACAACGGCTCGGACATGTACGTCACAGGCACCAACGACCCGCGTTGGGCGCCGTACATGAACAGCATCGCCTCCGCCGTGCGCACGGTGCGCGTCACGGACTTCGAAGTCGTGCAGCTCGGCTGGCAGCCGCCCGCGACGCCCGTGGACGCCGACAGCGACGGGCTGCCCGACGACTGGGAGCGCGAGTTCGGGCTCGATCCCACGAGCCTCGATGGCGACAACGGCGCGGCGGGCGATCCGGACGGTGACGGGCGCTCGAATGCCGACGAGCACGCGGCAGGGACGCATCCGCGTGGTCGGTTCGTGCGCCTGCTTGCCGAGGGCGTACGCCGCGACACGCTGACGACGCGCATCGCCCTGGCCAATCCCGGGGCGGCGACGGCGCGGGCGCAACTCCGGTTCGAGCGCAGCGACCGCAGTGTCGTGCGTATCGCGCGACAGGTCCCGGCGCTCCAGCGCGTCACCGTGGATACGGCGGCGATTCCCGATCTCCAGGGGCACGAGTTCGCGACGGTCGTCGAGTCGGACGAACTGCTGGGCGTCGATCGTCTCGTGCAGTGGGAACAGGGTCGCGGCAGCCATGCCGAGCACGGTCTTCCGGCCGCGTCGCAGGAGTGGTACTTCGCGGAAGGCGCGACGTACACCGGTTTCGACCTGTTCTACCTCCTGCAGAATCCGGGCGACGTCAGCGGCAATGTCACGCTTACGTATCTGCGTCAGCCACCTCTGCCTCCACTCGTCCGCGAGCATCTCGTCGCCGCCCACTCGCGACATACGGTGTGGGTGAACAGCGACGAGGCCGGCCCCGAGACGCCTTCGACTGGCGTGGCGTCGTCGGTAATCGTCCGATCGGACGTGCCGCTCGTCGCCGAGCGGGCGATGTACCGGTCGGGGCCATCGTGGTTCGAGGCTGGTCATGCCAGCGCGGGCGTGGTCGCGCCAGAGACGACGTGGTTCTTCGCAGAAGGGCACACGGGCCCGCTGTTCCAGCAGTACCTGCTGGTAGGCAACCCTTCGACGTCGCCGGTGCCGGTTCGCGTCACGTACCTGCTGCCGCAGGGGCCGACGCCACCGGTGACGCACGTCGTCGAGCCGCTGAGCCGGTTGACGGTGTTCGTGAATGGCGAGACCCCGGCGCCGGGCGTGTCGCTTGCGTCGACGGCCGTGTCGATGGTCGTCGATGCCGACGCGCCGGTCGTAGCCGAGCGCGCCATGTGGTGGCCGGGAACCTCGACGACCTGGCACGAGGCACACGCGAGCGCCGGTGCGAATCGGACGTGCCAGCGGTGGGTGATCGCCGAGGGCGAGTGGGGCGGCGGAGGCCAGACGTACGTGCTCCTGGCAAACACCGGCACGATCGCGACGACGGTGCGCGCCACACTCCTGCGGGAAGGCGCCGCGCCCCTGACGGCCGAGATCGACGTTGGCGCAGGCGCACGGCAGAACGTCGATATCGCCGCGTTGTTCCCGACCGCACACGACTCCCGTTTCGGCATGCTCATCGAGCCGGCCCCCGGAAGCCCGGCCGCTCCCCTGGTCGTGGAGTGGGCGCTCTATCGCGACACGGACGGGGTTCCGTGGAGCGCCGGCGCGTCTGCCCTCGGCACGTGCATTGATTGACGGCGGTCAGCGTGACGCGGGTGTGAGCCCGACCGCGCCGAGCGTCGGGCAGGCGCCGACGCCTGCGTACGACCGCGAAACTCGCGGAACCGGTTGGCATCGACGATGGTCGAGCGATGGATCCACGCGACGATTGCGCTCGCGACGGCAAGGCGTGCGCCCGCGCCCGCCGGCCCCTGCGCGGCGGGGACACATGCGCGGTTCCGCAGGCCCCCAGACCCGCGTTACGCTGTTCGTGCCCGCCTCATGCTCCAGAGCACCCCGGACGGACTCGCGTGCCCTCGCGGCGGCTTCTTCGTCGATCCAGTCGGCGGCGTCGACGTGGCGGTGATCACGCACGCGCACGCCGACCATGCGCGACCGGGGTCGCGACGGTACGTGTGCGCGGCCGCAGGTGCGCCAATCCTCCGTCGTCGCCTCGGTCCGGAAGTAACGATCGACGCCTGGTCGTATGGGGAGCCTCATCGGCTTGGCGGCGTCGAGGTGTCGCTCCATCCCGCAGGTCACGTCGCGGGCTCGGCACAGGTGCGCATCGCGGCGGGCGGCGAGGTGTGGGTGGTGACCGGCGACTATAAACGAGACGCCGACCCCACATGTGACGCGTTCGAGGTGGTGCCCTGCGACACGCTCGTGAGCGAGGCGACGTTCGCGCTGCCGATCTACCGCTGGCCGCCTGTGGATCAGGTCGTGGCGGACCTGCGCGCCTGGATCGCTGGCAACCGCGATGCCGATCGACCTTCGGTGCTGTTCGCGTACAGCCTCGGCAAGGCGCAGCGCCTGCTCGCGCTGCTCGCCGGCACGATGGACGAACCACCGCTCGCGCACGGTGCGGTGATCGCCATGACGGAAGCGTACCGTGAGGCGGGTGTGCCCCTCCCGCCCGTCGAGCCGGTGCTGGAGCAGACGCGCGGCGCGGCAACGCGCGGCCGCGTCGTGATCGCGCCGCCTTCCGCGATGAACACGCCTTGGCTCAGGCGATTCCCGAACGCAACGAGTGCGATGGTGTCCGGCTGGATGCGCGTGCGCGGTGCTCGTCGCTGGAAGGGCGTCGACCGCGGGTTCGTGATCTCGGACCACGCGGACTGGCCTGCGCTCCTCGACACGATCGCCGCCACAGGGTGCCGCCGCGTGCTCGCGACGCACGGGTATGCCGACGTGCTCGCGCGGACGTGCGCCGACCACGGGCTCTCGGCGGGCGTACTCGACGCGGCCGTGCGCGGGGAGGAGGCGTAGCCGATGCAGCGGTTCTCGGACCTCTACGCCACGCTCGATCGCACGACCTCGACCAACGCGAAGGTCGCGGCCATGGAGGCGTACTTCCGATCGGCGCCGCCCGCCGACGCCGCCTGGACCGTGTTCTTCCTCGCGGGCCGACGCCTGCTGCGGCTGCTCCCGAGCAAGCTGCTGCGCGAGTGGACGCTGGAAGCGACCGGTGTGCCGTCCTGGCTGCTCGAGGAGTCGTATGCTGCCGTCGGTGACGTCGCCGAGACGATCGCCCTGCTGCTCGACGCAGTGCCGCCGGAGGGCGACGAGCGGCACGTCGCGCTGCACACGTGGATCGAGAACCGGCTGGAGGCCCTGCGCAGCAAGCCGCCCGAGGACCAGCGGCAGGACGTGCTGCACTGGTGGCGGTGCCTGCCCTCGTTCGAGCGCTTCCTGCTCAACAAGCTGCTGACGGGCGAGATGCGCGTGGGCGTCTCTCGAACACTCGTCGTTCGCGCGCTCTCCGCGGTGGCCGGCGTCAGCGCCGACGTCATGACCCACCGGCTCATGGGGCACTGGCACCCATCGGCCGACGCCTACCGGGCGCTCATGGCGCCGGACGCCGACGCCGACAACGCGTCGCGACCCTACCCGTTCTGCCTCGCGTACCCGCTCGAACAGGACGTGGCTGCGATCGGCGGCCGCGAGGCCTGGCAGGTCGAGTGGAAGTGGGACGGCATCCGCGCGCAACTGATCCGCCGCGCCGGCAACACATACCTCTGGTCGCGCGGCGAGGAGATCATCACGCCGCGCTTCCCGGAAGTGGTCGCCGCGGCCGAGGCGCTCCCCGACGGGACGGTGCTCGACGGCGAGGTGCTCGCCTGGCACGGCGACGCGCCGCTCGCCTTCGCGAAGCTGCAGCTGCGCATCGGTCGTCAGAATCTTACGAAAAGCGCGCTCGCCGAGGCGCCCGCCGCATTCATGGCGTACGACATCATCGAGCAGGACGGCACGGACATCCGCTCGGTGCCACTGGTCGAGCGACGAGCCCGCCTCGAGGCCATGGTTGCCGCGCACGCGCCGGGCCTGCGTCTCTCTCCGCTCGTGAACGATCCGACATGGGCGGCGCTGGCCACCCGCCGCGAAGAGTCGCGCACGCGCAGCGTCGAGGGCTACATGCTCAAGCGCCTCGACTCGGCCTATGGCACCGGCCGTCGCAAGGGCGACTGGTGGAAGTGGAAGGTGGATCCGTTCTCGGTGGACGCCGTGCTCGTGTATGCGCAGCCGGGCAACGGACGCCGGGCCACGCTGTTCACCGACTACACCTTCGCGCTATGGAAGGACGGCGAACTCGTCCCGGTAGCCAAGGCGTATTCGGGGCTCTCCAACGAGGAGATCGAGCAGGTGGACAGGTGGGTACGCGCCAACACCCTGGAGAAGTTCGGGCCGGTGCGGCGCGTCGTCCCCACGCACGTGTTCGAGGTGGCCTTCGAGAACGTGCAGCGCTCTGGCCGCCACAAGAGCGGCGTCGCGGTGCGTTTCCCGCGCATCGCGCGCTGGCGCCACGACAAGAAGGCCGAGGACGCCGACACAATCGACGCCCTCGAGGCGCTCATTACGTGAGGCGGGAAATGCGGGAATGCGGGAATGCGGGAATGCCGAGGGCATGAAGTGATGCGTTGTCGACATTCCCGCATTGCCGCGTTCCCGCATTGCGGTGATCGAGCAGTAGCGTTGCGCAGAGGCCCTACTGCTTGATCAGCTCGAGCTCGAGGGTCACCTTCACCTCGTCGCCCACGACGTAGCCGCCGCCGTCCATGGCGCGGCTCCAGTTGACGCCGAAGTCCTGTCGGTTGAGCGTGGTGGTGGCCGTGGCGCCGATCCGCTGGCTGTTCTGCACCGTCACCGGGTCGGTGGGGCCCTCGACGTCCAGGACCACTTCCTTCGTCTTGCCCCGCATCGTCAGGTCGCCGACCAGACGGAACTTGCCCTGGCCTGCCGGCTCGGCGCGCCTGCTCTTGAAGGTGATCGTCGGGTGGCCAGCCGCGTCGAAGAAGTCCGGGCTCCTCAGGTGCGCGTCGCGCTTCTCGTTGTTGGTCGTGATCGTCGTCGTATCGATGGTGGCCTCGGCCTGGACGGCGCCGACGTTCGTGCCGTCGTACACGATGGTGCCTTCGACCTTGCCGAAACTGCCCTTCACGTTGCTGACCATCATGTGGCGCACGGCGAACCCGGCCGTCGAGTGGGCGCCATCGATCTTCCATGTCTGTGCGGCGACGGGCGCGGCAAGGAACGCGACCGCAGCAGCGGTCAGGGCGAAACGAACGATCATCGGAGCACTCCTGGCTGTCGTGCGGGGCAATACGTCCGTCGTGCCCCACTTCTTGGATGCGGTGCCGGCAGCGGTCGGTCCCGCTTGCGGCCTGACACGCATACAGACGCCGCGCACGCAGTGCGCGTTACAACACATATACCTGCCAGTGTGTCATGCGAGAAACGCCCAGTCGGTCCGGACTTCGAGCGCGGCCGCGAGCGCTTCGAAGCCCGCCCTGTCAGCGTCCGAGAAGCGCCCGGCCGTCGGGCTGTCGAGGTCGAGCACGCCGACAACGCGCCCGGCATGCCGGATCGGCACGACGAGTTCGGATCGCGAGGCACTGTCACAGGCGATGTGACCCGGGAAGGCCTCCACGTCCGGCACGAGCACCGATGCGTCCCGGGCGACTGCGGCGCCGCACACACCGCGGCCCACGGCGATTCGCACGCAGGCGGGCTTGCCCTGGAACGGCCCGAGCACGAGTTCGTCCGCCCCGCGACGCAGGTAGAATCCTGCCCAGTTCAAGTCAGGAGTGGTGTGCCAGATCAGCGCGGCCGCGTTTGCCAGGTTGGCGACCGCATCGCGCTCGTCGCCGATGAGCGCCTCGAGCTGTGCTCGAAGCTCGGCGTGGAACGTCGTGGCGCCGGCGTCGAGGGTGGGCATGTGGAACATCTCTCGAGCATACCGATGATCCGTGCCCGATGGGTCAGTCCAACTCGCAGGCCGTCGTCTGCTCGCAGAACGCCGGAAGCGGAGGGACGCCCCGCGCCGGGCAAGGCCCGGTGCCTACGCAGGGAGCCGGCGCCCACGTACGGAGGCCGGCACCTGCGCACGAGAGATCGCTGTCGTTGGCCGGGCAGCCGCGTCTGTTGGCCGATGCCGCCGGAACGCCGCACGCCACGCGCCGTATGACCGTCCGAGTCCGTCACTGCTGATAACCCGACACCTGTCACCCCTCGAGGCCCAGACCGAAGTGAACGACCTGCGTACCGACCTCGCCGCTCTCAAGCTCGATCGCGACGCCCGCGGCCGTCCGTCTGGCGGCGCCGCTCGCTGGATCGCGCTGGCCCTGCTGGTGCTGGCTGCCGGGGCCGGCTGGTGGTACTGGCGCCGTCCCTCCGCCGCGACGGTCACGACGACGCCGGTGGTCGCGCGGGGCGCGGGGGCCGCGGCTGGGGACGAGGCGGTCCTCAACGCGTCGGGGTACGTCACGGCACGCCGGCGCGCAACGGTCTCGTCGCGTATCACGGGCAAGGTGGTGTCGGTGAACGTCGAGGAGGGGATGTCGGTGGCGCAGGGACAGGTGCTGGCCCGCCTCGACGACTCGACGGCCCGGGCGATGCTGCAGCTGGCCGAGGCCCAGCTCGGTGCGGCACGCGCGCAGTTGCTCGAAACCGAAGTACGCATTCGCGAAGCCGACCTCGCGTTCGGCCGCCAGCAGCGGCTCGCAAAGGAAGGCGTCGTCGCCGCGGCCGATCTCGACACCGCAACCGCCCAGCTCGATGCGTTCCGGGCGCGACTCGGTGCCGCCCGCGAGGACGTCGCCGTCGCCGAACGTCAAGTGGCGCTGCGTCGGACCGACCTCGAGGACACGGTCATCCGTGCGCCGTTCGGCGGCAAGGCGGTGTCGAAGGACGCGCAGCCCGGCGAGATGATCTCGCCGGTTTCGGCCGGGGGCGGGTTCACCCGCACGGGCATCTGCACCATCGTCGACATGACGTCGCTCGAGATCGAGGTGGACGTCAACGAGAGCTACATCACGCGCGTGTCCGACGGGCAGCCAGTACGTGCCGTCCTGGACGCGTACCCGGACTGGTCCATCCCCGCGCACGTGATCACGATGGTGCCGACCGCCGATCGGCAGAAGGCCACCGTGCTCGTACGCATCGGATTCGACGAGCTCGACGCGCGGTTGCTGCCCGACATGGGCGTCAAGGTCACGTTCCTCAAGCCGTCCGAGGCGGCCAACACCGCCGCGAACGAGCCGCCTTCGCTGTGGGCGCCATCCGCCGCCGTGCGGCGCGACGGCGACCAGACGTTTGTCTTGCTCGCCTCCTCGGGACGTGCGGTGCGCCGTTCCGTGCAGGTGGGCCGTACCAGTGGCGCCGACGTCGAGCTCCGTTCCGGGGTGTCGGCAGGCGACCGCGTCATCGTGGGCGCGCCGGAAGGACTTGCCGACGGCAGCGCCATCGAGGAGGGCCGTCGATGAATACCCAGCTCCCCACGCCGCCGCTCGTGACCGTCAGGCAACTGCACAAGGAGTATCGGCGCGGCAACGAACGGATCCAGGTGCTGCAGGGCGTGGACCTCGAGATCGCCCGTGGCGAGTTCCTCGCGCTCATGGGGCCGTCCGGGTCCGGCAAGACCACGCTGCTGAACCTGCTCGGCGGGCTCGACCGGCCGTCGAGCGGCAGCATCGACGTCGGTGGCCAGCGCCTCGACCAGTTGTCGGGCGGCGCGCTGGCGCGCTGGCGCGCGCAGCACGTCGGCTTCGTGTTCCAGCTGTACAACCTGCTCCCCGTACTGACGGCGCAGCGCAACGTCGAACTGCCGCTGCTGCTCACGCGGCTGTCCGCGAGCGAGCGTCGGCAGCGCGCGGCGGTAGCCCTGTCGGTGGTGGGCCTCGGCGATCGCGCCAAACACTATCCGCGCCAACTCTCCGGCGGTCAGGAGCAGCGTGTCGGCATCGCGCGGGCCATCGTCACCGATCCCACGCTGCTTCTATGTGACGAGCCCACAGGCGACCTCGACCGCAAGTCTGGCGACGAGATTCTGGAACTGCTGAAGGCGCTCAATCGCGACCATGGCAAGACGATCGTGATGGTCACCCACGACCCGCACGCGGCGGCGTGTGCCAGCCGCCTGGTGAACCTGGAGAAGGGGCTCCTGGTGCAGGAGGTGAGCGCGTGAAGTACCTGCCGCTCGTCTGGCGCAGCCTCATGCGCCGCAAGATCCGCACGGTGTTCACCGCGCTCTCCATCTTCGTCGCCTTCGTGCTGTTCGGCGCGCTGATGGCGCTCAAGGTTGCCTTCGGCATGGGTGTGGAGCTGATCGGCCAGGACCGGCTCGTGATGATCCAGAAGGTGTCGTTCATCCAGCCGCTGCCCGTGGCCTACAAGGCGCGCATCGCGACGGCGCCGGGCGTGGCCGCGGTCACGCATTCGAGCTGGTTCGGCGGGATCTACCAGGACCCGAAGAACTTCTTCGCGCAGCTCGCCGTGGAGCCCGAGGCGTGGCTGCAGATGTACCCCGAGTACGTGCTGTCGGACGCCGAGAAGAAGGCGTGGTACGCCGACCGCACCGGCGCGATCGTCGGTCGCACGCTCGCCGATCGCTTCGGATGGAAGGTGGGCGATCGGGTGCCGCTGCAGGGCACGATCTGGCGTACGTCGGACGACGCGCCCTGGACGTTCACGATCGACGGCATCTACGAGGCCGCCACTCAGGGCACCGACACCAGCCAGTTCTTCTTCCACTACGACTACCTGAACGAGACGCGCACCTTCGGCAAGGACCTCACGGGCTGGTACACCATCCGCGTCGCGGATCCGCAGCAGTCCGAGGACGTCGCGGGACGCCTCGATGCGCTGTTCGCCAACTCGTCGGCCGAGACGAAGACGTCCACCGAGAAGGCGTTCGTACAGGCATTCGCCAGCCAGATCGGCGACATCGGCTCCATCCTGATGGCGATTCTCGCCGCAGTGCTGTTCACGATGCTGCTCGTGGCGGCCAACACGATGGGTCAGGCGGTGCGCGAGCGCACCAACGAACTCGCCGTGATGAAGACGCTCGGCTTCACGGACGGGCACCTGCTCGCGCTGGTGCTGCTCGAGTCCGTGGTGCTTGCGGTGCTTGGGGGCAGCGCGGGGCTGCTGATCGCGTGGATCGTCACGCAGAACGGCGACCCGACAGGCGGGATGCTGCCGGCGTTCTTCCTGCCGACACGCGACATCGTCCTCGGCGTGTGTCTGATTCTGGCGCTCGGACTTGCAGCCGGGCTGCTGCCCGCCTGGCAGGCCAGCCGGCTCCGGATCGTGGACGCACTCAGGCGGCAGGGGTGACCGACATGCAGGCACTGTCCCAGATACTCGCCATCACGCTCGTCAACATCCGCAGCATCCCGCAGCGGCTCGGTTCCTCCATCGTCGCCATCGTCGGCATCGCGGGCGTGGTGGTCGTGTTCGTCGCCGTGCTCTCGATTGCGCAAGGATTCCGCGCCGCCATGACGACGGCCGGCGATCCGCGGACGGCAATCGTCATGCGCGCCGGCACCGACTCGGAGCTCTCGAGCATCCTCATGCGCGACACCACGCAGATCATCAAGGACGCGCCCGGCGTGGCACGCGGCGCCGACGGCCCGGTCGCGTCCGCGGAGCTCTTCGTCATCGTCAGTCACCCGAAGCATTCGACGGGAAGCGACGCCAACCTGCCGCTGCGCGGTGTGGAGTCGCCCGCGTTCGACGTCCGGCCGCGGCTGCGGCTCGTCGAGGGCCGGCGCTTCGAGCCGGGCCGGAACGAGATCATCGTCGGCCGCGCGGCAGCGGGACAGTTCGTCGGGTTGACGCTCGGCAGCGACGTCCGCTGGGGAGAGAACGTGTGGCGGGTGGTCGGCATCTTCGAGGCCGACGGATCGATTTCCGAATCCGAGGTCTGGTGCGACGCACGCGTGCTGCAGGGTGCCTACCGCCGCGGCGACTCGTTCCAATCCGTGTACGTGCAGCTCGAACGCGAGGAATCGCTGGACACCTTCCGCACCGCGCTCGCGGCCGACCCGCGGCTCAACGTGATGGCTGAGCGCGAGACAGACTACCTTGCCGACCAGTCCACGGTGCTGCAGACCATCATCCGCACGATCGGCTTCGTGATCGCCGGGCTGATGGGAATCGGCGCCGTGTTCGGCGCGGTGAACACGATGTACAACGCGGTGGCCAGCCGAACGCGCGAGATCGCCACGCTGCGGGCCCTCGGTTTCGGCGCGCTCGCGATCGTGACGTCGGTGCTCGCCGAGTCCACGGTGCTCGCGCTCGCCGGCGGGGTCGTCGGCGGACTGCTCGCCTGGGCGGTCTTCGACGGGTTCCAGACGTCCACGATGAACTTCCAGTCCTTCAGCCAGGTGGCCTTCGCGTTCCGCGTCACTCCGAGCCTGCTGGCGCAGGGACTGTTCTGCGCGATCGTGATGGGCCTGCTCGGGGGCGTTCTGCCGGCGATTCGAGCCGCCCGCCTCCCCATCGTCAACGCGCTGCGGGAGCTCTGAGTTGAACCGGCAGTTGGAAATAGGGATGTGAAATGCTCGCGGCGTCGCGCGTCTCGAGGCATTGGCCATTTCCGATTGCCAATTCCCAATTTCTTGCCCGCCTCTACCAGCGGTGATACGCCGGGTGGCCAGGCCTGACCGCGACGAACACTCCGCGACACGTGGCGGTGATCCGCCCTTCGGCCTGCAGGGCGCCCTCGACCGTGCATCTGTCGCCGGTGACGTCGACGATGCGCGCGACGAGGTGGAGCAGACCGCCGCTCGGCGTCGGGCGTTTCATCTCGATCGTGTAGCTCGCGGTGACCGTACACGGCGGTTGGCCAAGGCCACGCTGCCGCATGAGGTGCCACGCCGCGGTCCAGTTGCAGTGGCAGTCGAGGATCGTGCCGATGATGCCGCCGTTGACCACGCCGGGGAACGCCTCATGGTGGCGTGCCGGTGTCCAGTCGGCGACGACGGCGTCACCGTGGACCATGCTGCGAACGTGGAGCCCTTGGTCGTTCGCGGGACCGCAGCCGTAACAGATGCTCGACGGCGCGTAGCGTTCCTGCAGGCTCTGCGTCACGCGCGCATGATGCCATGGCCGCGAGTGTCGCCCGTCGGGCAGGGCGCGACGGCTGCGAACGGGCGCCGGCCGGGTCAGCGATACCCGACGGCTGAAATTCGATGTTGGAGATTTGAAATGCGAGTGCTCGGGGATGCCCGACGTCGTGAGCGCATTTCGGCTTTCCGATTCGCCAATCAGAGTCGTAGCCGTCGCCGGTGGTTCGATATGATCGGCGGCAACCGGAGCAACAGCATGAACAGACGGCATTTCCTGGCGGCGGCTGGCGGATTGGTCGCGGCGGGCTCGCTGACGCTTGCGCAACCAGCGCGGCGACGCTTCCTCTACATCGCCCAACCAGGCATCCGGAACTACCAGCAGTACGGCGGCGTCGGCGTGCTCGTGTACGACATCGATCGCGACTACGCGTTCGTCAGGCGCATCCCGACGTGGCCGGTGCCCGATGGGACGCAGGCCGACAACGTCAAGGGCGTCGCGGCGAGTGCGGCTACGGGCCGGCTGTGGGTGAGCACGATCAAGCGGCTCGCGTGCATCGAACTGGCGACGGATCGCGTGCTCTGGGACGTGGCGCCCGAGGGCGGCTGCGATCGCCTGTCGGTATCGCCTGACGGCCGCACGCTCTATGTGCCGTCGTTCGAGGGGCCCCACTGGAACGTCGTGGACGGACTCACGGGCGAGACAAGAAGGAAGGTCGTCCTGAACTCGCGCGCGCACAACACGCTGTGGTCGCCCGACGGCTCACGCGTGTACCTCGAAGGCCTCGCATCGCCGCACCTCACCGTCGTGGACGCGACGACGCACGAGGTGATGGGCACGATCGGTCCGTTCTCGGCTGCGGTCCGTCCGTTCACCGTGAACGCGGCGCAGACCCACTGCTACGTGAACGTGAACGACCTGCTCGGGTTCGAGGTGGGCGATCTCCGTACCGGCAAGGTGCTGCACCAGGTGGTCGTGAAGGGATACGAGAAGGGCCCCGTCGCGCGTCACGCCTGTCCGAGCCACGGCATCGGCCTGAC
The DNA here is from genome assembly GCA_023429845.1 of Acidobacteriota bacterium. Taxonomy (GTDB): domain Bacteria; phylum Acidobacteriota; class Vicinamibacteria; order Vicinamibacterales; family Vicinamibacteraceae; genus Luteitalea. The sequence continues at coordinate 16,320 of JAEZCY010000374.1, read as the reverse complement.
GCCCGACGAGAAGGAGCTGTGGGTGTGCGACGGCCACAACCTGGCGCTGCACGTATTCGACAACACCGTGATGCCGCCACGGCAGGTGACGACGCTGAAGGTGCGCGATCAGCCTGGCTGGATCACGTTCAGCCTCGACGGCGCGCACGCCTGGCCGTCCACCGGCGAGGTCTTCGACGTCGGGACGAAGGCGTTGGTGAAGAGCCTGCGCGACGAAGCCGGCCGCGAGGTCGGCAGCGAGAAGCTGCTGGAGGTGGACTTCGAAGGCAGGCGCCCGGTGGCCGCCGGCAACTCCTTCGGCGGCGGCGTGAGGGAAAGCTGAAGGTAAGGCGCGCTGGAACGTAGGGGCAGCTCTGGGAGCTGCCCCCACGCTCCTCTAGAAGAAGTACTTCAACACGAGCTGGATCTCGCGCGGTGGGTTGACCACGCTCGTGATCGTGCCGAAGTTCTGGCTCTGGATGTTGCGATCGGGCGGCCCGAAGTTCGGGTGGTTGAAGAGGTTGTAGGCCTCGCCGCGGATCAGGAAGTACTGGCGGCCGAACGTGGCGAACCGCTTGCTCAGTGAGAAGTCCACGTTCCAATAGCCCGGTGCGTCAGCCACGCCCACGCCCGCGTTGCCGAACTGCCCCGGGGCAGCCGAGCGGAACGCGTCGCGGTTCAGCCAGTTGTCGATGGACTGACTCGAGGGAACCGGATTGCCTACCAGGTCGGGCCACTGCGTCGACCGCGTGATCTGGAGCGACGGGTTCGAACTGTCCTGCACCGTGATCGGATAGCCCGAGTGTGCGGTAAAGGCGAAGCTCACGTCCCACCCGCCGACGATCGCGTCGAGCGCGCGGTTCATGTCCGAGCCGAACTGGCGGTCGATGCCGACCGGGATCGCATAGCTGCCCGCCACCGAAACGATGTGGCGCGCGTCGAAGAACGCCCTTCCGTAGTTCATGTCGATGTCGCGGCTGTTGACGGGATATGCGCCCTCGGACGCAACGCCGCCCGTGCCGTAGTAGCCGAGGTTGTTGGACATCGCCTTGCTCAGCGTGTAGTTGGCCACGAAGTCGAGGCCGTTCCACAGGCGCTGCTTGAAGGTCGTCTGGAGGGCGTTGTAGTCCGACCGAGCCGCCGGCGACGTGGTGGCGATGTTGGTCACCAGCGGGTTGTACTGGTACAGCGGACGACGCTGCTGCAGCGGCAACCACGTGCTGGGGTCACCCTCGCCGGGCAGCGGCTGGTTGCCCTCGATCGGCGCCACGAGGTACTTCGACCGGTTGCCGACGTAGCCGACGTTGATCGACGAGCGCGAGCCGAGCAGGTACTCGACGAACACGTTGTACTGCTGGGTGAACTGCGGACGCAGGTTCGGGTCCCACACGCGAAGCTGGCCCGAGATGCCGTCCAGCGCCTGCAAGCCCTCGAACCCGGTCGCGATCGTGCCGGCGTTGGTGGGGTTGGCGGCCGAGTACGCCCAGTCGGTCTGCGACTCGAAGAAGAACGGCGGGTTGAGCGGCAGCCGCAGGTTGGCGCCCGTGCCCTCCTGGTACTGCGTGATGCCGTAGCCGCCGCGGAACACCCACTTGTCGCCTCGGCGGTAGGCGAAGCCGAGACGCGGCTCCCAACCGTCGTAGTACGGCTCATAGAGCGCGCGGCTGTTGCCGTCGCGGCCCGCGAACTGCTGCGAGAGGTCGGTCAGGGAGAAGTTCGCCTGGCGGTCGTCCTTCTCGACGAACGGCGTGGTGTTGCCCCAGCGCAGCGCCAGATTGAGCGTCAGGTCATTGGTCGCCTTGAAGTCGTCTCCCGCATAGAACGCGAACCGGTCCTGGTAGTGCGTCCACGGCTCGGAGAGCGATCCGCGCCCCTTGCTGGACACGTAGTCGAGCAGGAAGTCGGCAAAGGCGGCGCGGGTGTACGAACCGCCGTAGGCGATGTAGCCCAGGACGCCGTTGTTGCCGGCGTAGTAGCGCTCTGCGATGTAGTGGTTCCAGGATCCGCCGAACTTCAGCGTGTGGCGACCCTTGAGCCACGTGAGCCGCTCGTTCAACTGGAACACGCCGTTGTTCATGTTGCTCGCACCGCCGGTCGTGCCGATGTTCGACACGTTGTTGCCGATGCGAACCTCGGTGAGACCGGGGATGGGCTGCGACCCGCCGATGCCGAGCTGGTTGTTGAGTGGACCGAGCCCGCGCAGGTCGAGCGGCGTGCTGTTGAACTGGTTGGCGTTGTAGCCGACGAGGACGTCGTTGACGACGTTCCTGCCGAAGATGCGGTTCCAGTTGGCGCCGATGCTCCAGAAGGGGTTGTCGCCGAGGCTGCCGAACTGCAGCGGCATCGCGGTCGACTCGGTGCGCGACTCGTTGGCCTGCTGCGAGTAGCGCACGTACACCTTGTCGTTGGCCGACGCGTTCCAGTCGAGCTTGATGTCGAACTGGTTGATCTCCTCGCTGGAGGCGCTCTGGCCGCGGTAGTTCTGCCGGAAGTCGCTCAGCGGGCGATCCACGTTGGCGCGCGGGTAGAGCGCCTCGTTGGCGAGCAGGTTGCGCGCGAACGGGCTGAAGCGGCTCACCGGAATCTGGTTGTTCGGGAAGTTCTCACCGGTGACCGGATCCCGCAGCTGGATCCCCGGCAGGAGGCTGCTCAGGTCGCCGTTGCGCCACGCATCGGGAATGACCGTGGCGAACGAGTCGGCGGGCGGGTTGTCGTGTCGGCCCCCCGAGTAGTCAGCGAACCAGAACAGCTTGCCACGGACGACCGGTCCGCCAAGCGTGCCGCCGAACACCTTGCGCGAGAGCTCCGCCTTGCGGCCACCCGCGCGGTTGGTCGCCCACGGCGTCGCCGCAAGCTCGTTGTCGCGCCAGTAGTAGAACGCGTTGCCGCGGATGTCGTTGGTGCCCGACTTGATCACCATGTTGACGCTCGCGCCGGCCACGTTGCCCATCTCGGGCGAGTAGTTGTTGGTCTCGACGCTCACCTGCTCCACGGCATCCGGGCTCGGCTGGTACGCGATCAGGTTGTCGGTGGGATCGTTCGAGTCGATACCGTCGATCGTGAAGTTGTTTGCCTGCTCGCGCTGGCCGTTGACGTACGGACGCGCACCCTGGCCCTTCAGGGAATTCATGTTCCCGGGAGACGGTACCGTCACACCTGCCGTGTAGAGCGTGGTCGCCGAGACGTTGCGTCCCTGGAGCGGCAGCTTCTCCACCTGCTCCTGTTGGAACGTGGCGCCCACGACAGCGTTCTCGGTCTGCAGGATGGCGCCGGTTGCGACCACTTCCACGCTCTCGGTGAGCTCACCGACCTCCATCCGGGCGTCGATGCGGGCGGTCTGGCCGGCCGCGAGCGCCACCGTGGACTGCACGGACTTGAAGCCGGCCAGCTCGAACCGCACCGTGTAGGTGCCCACCGGCAAGCCGGTGATCGTGTAGGCGCCGGCTTCCGTGCTGACGCCCGTGTACGGCACGTTCGTGGCCGTGTTCGTGGCGGTGACCGTGACGCCCGGAACCGCGGCGCCCTGCGAGTCCGACGCAATCCCGGTCATGGTCGACAAGCCGACCTGCGCCGACGCTGGTGATGCTGTGATCACCAGCACGCAGAGCGCACACAGCAGACCTGTGGCAGCTCTTCGGAAATGAGATCCCATTGTCCCTCCCCTGATGAACAGATGAGGAAGGGTACGGATAACGGCCGCGACTTTCAAGCACGCTGGTGCGAATGACGTGATACGCCGTGCGTTCCTCCCCCGATTGCCCTACTCTGCCGTCATGAAAGACACGACGTCGGCTGTCGTCGAGGCGCGCGGCCACCTGATCGACTCAGGGCTCCTGAACACGATCTTCGATGCCGTCATCGCGCACGAGGGGGCGTTCGAGGTGGAGCGCTTCGAAATCGGACGCACGAACGAGGATGCCTCCGAACTCGTGATGCGGGTGTCGGCCGCCACTCCCGACATCCTCGATCGCATCCTCGGCGCATTGCTGCCGCTCGGGTGCGCCCCCGTCCTTCAGCAGGATGCGTTGGTGCGGGAGGCCGACATGGACGGGGCCGTCCCCGAGGACTTCTACTCCACCACCAATCACCGCACCGCCGTTCGCATCGACGGGAGATGGCTGGACGTCCAGCACCAGCGCATGGACGCCATCGTGGTGATCACCGACGGCGGCACGCGCGCCACCTGCCGCAAGCTGCGTGACGTACGCAAGGGCGACCTGGTGGTCTGCGGCACCGACGGCATCCGCATCGTTCCGGAGTTCCAGGAGCGCGACCGCCAGCACTTCGCCTTCATGGCCAACGAGATCTCGTCGGAACGCCGCGTCGAGGCCACCGTGTCGCGCATCGCGCAGGTGATGCGCGACGTTCGGACGCGGGGCGAGCGCATCGTCTTCGTGGCCGGGCCGGTGGTGGTCCACACGGGAGGCGCGCCGTACTTCTCGCAGCTCATCCGTGATGGCTGGGTGGATGCGATGCTGGCCGGTAACGCCATCGCCGTTCACGACATCGAGTCGTGCTTCTTCGGCACGTCCCTCGGCGTGGACCTGTCTCAGGGCACCCCCGTGCACGAAGGGCACAAGCACCACATGAAGGCGATCAACCGCGTCAATCGTGCGGGTGGGATCGTCCCGGCCGTGGATGGTGGCGTGCTGACGAGCGGGGTGATGTACGACCTCGTGACCCACCGCGTGCCGTTCGTGCTCGCCGGCAGCATCCGAGACGACGGGCCGCTGCGCGACACGGTGATGGATCTGGTGGAGGCGCAGGAACGCTACGCCCACCTGCTGGAGGGCGCCGGCCTCGTCGTGATGCTGTCGTCGATGCTCCACGCCATTGGTGTCGGCAACATGCTGCCGTCGTGGGTGAAGGTGGTCTGCGTGGACATCAACCCCGCCGTCGTCACCAAGCTGTCCGACCGTGGGTCTGCGCAGACGGTGGGCGTCGTCACGGACGTGGGGTTGTTCCTGAAGCAGCTCGCCACGCAGCTGGCGACGGTCGTCAACGGCGAGAACGGCGCCGAGCCGTCGGGCGAGTAGGCGTCAACGGGCAGGTGCGGGGGCAATCGGCAGCCTGACCTGCATCACCGTGTCACCCGGCCGTGAGTGCAGGATGCGAATGGCGCCATGATGGCGGCCGACGATCCCGCGCACGATGTCGAGGCCGAGACCGGTGCCCTCGCCCTGCTTCTTGGTGGTGAAGAACGGCTCGAAGACTCGGCGCACGATGTCGGGCGCGATGCCGGGGCCGTCGTCGCCGATCTCGACGAGGATCGACCCGTTCTCGCGGCGGGCGCGTACCCGCAGCGTGCCCCTGTCGCCGATGGCGTCGAGCGCGTTGTCGATCAGGTTCGTCCACACCTGGGTGAGCTCGCCGGCATTGGCGTCCACGGTCGGCAGGTCCTCGTCGTACTGCCGTTCCAGCACCACGTCGCCGCGGAGGCGTGCGCTGAACACCTTGAGCGTGCGATCGATGCTGACGCGCACGTCAACGGCCTGGCGCGGCATCTCGTCGCGGTGGGCGTAGTCCTTGATGGCCGCCACCAGGTCGGTGATGCGCGTCGCCGCGTGCTCGATCTCGGTGACCAGGGCCCGGGCCCGCCAGGCCATCGTGAGTCGGACGATCGCCGGGGCCGCCTCACCAGCCGGCACGTTCTCGAGGAGCGTGCCGACATCATCGGCCTCGAGCCCGGCGTCGGCGAGCGCGCCGATGGCGTCGCGCGGGACGTCGTGCCCGGCACGACGCGCCCACTCCCGCAGTGCACTTTCCCTGTCGGACCGGCTCAGGGCGTCCTCCTCCCCGACGCCTGCCGCGCACAGCCGCGCCGCAAGAGGCGCCGCGGCACCGACATCGAAGGTCTGCAACTCCTCCAGCAGCGTGCAGAGCTGCGACGCGGCACGTTGCACGGAAGCCGCCGGATTGTTCAACTCGTGCGCCAGCCCCGCCGACAGCTTGCCGAGCGCCATGAGCTTCTCGCGGTGCGTCTCGCTCACCGCCACCGCGCGGATGCGGTCGGCCATCAGCCACACCATGCGCTCCCCCAGCCGCGGCAGGTCGTGCAGGAGGTCAGGGAAATGCTCGGCGGAGAGCGAGGCGACGCGGCTGCGCTGGCTCGCGCGCACCTCGCCCGGGTACCTGGTCATGCGCGAGTACGGCAGCATGCCCGAGACGTCGCCCTGGTGGACGACCCACATCGGCTCGTCGGCGTGAGGCGCCCAGACCTGGAGCTCGCCGGCGATCAGCGCGGTCATGCGATCGGCGGGATCGCCGGCGTTGTTGACGACCTGGCCCGCTTCGTATGTGTGGTCGGCTATCCGGGCGACGAGCCAGTCACGCGTGTCGGCGTCGCTGTCTGCCAACAGGTGGATGCGGCGAAGTGCATCGGCCAGCGGCTCGGTGAAGGCATCACTCACGACGTCACCTCCCGGCGAGGTACTGGTGCACGAACTGAATCGCGACGGCGCCCTCCCCCACGCTGGATGCCACGCGCTTCACGGAGCCGCAGCGCACGTCCCCGGCGGCGAACACGCCCGGCACGCAGGTCTCGAGCAGCCACGGGTCGCGCTCGAGCGGCCAACCCTTGACGCGGCGCCCGCCGTCGCCGCGCGGCAGGTCCGGTCCCGTGAGGACGTAGCCACGTCCATCGCGCAGCACGGTGTCGCCGAGCCATGCGGTGTCGGGTTCGGCGCCGATCATGACGTACAACGACGTCGCCTCGACGGTGCGACGCTGCTCTCCGGACGGGCTCTCGAGCACCAGGCACCGCAGCCGATCGTCGCCCTCGGCACCCACGACGCGGGTGCTCGGCATGACCTCGACGTTGTCGCTGGCGGCGATGTTGCGGATCAGGTACTCCGACATCGACGCCGTGAGGTCGGGCCCGCGCACGAGCATCACGACGCGCGTCGCGAACTCGGCGAAGTTCAGTGCCGCCTGGCCCGCCGAATTGGCGCCTCCCACCACGTACACCGTCTCCCCCTTGCAGGCGCGCGCCTCGGCCATCGAGGCGCCGTAGTACACGCCGGCGCCGGTGAACCGGTCGAGATCGGGGACGCCGAGCTTGCGCCATTGCACGCCCATGGCCAGCACCACGGTGTCGGCCTGCACCACGCTGCCGTCGGAGAGCGCGAGGATCTTGTAGGTGTCTTCGACCTTCAGCTCGGTCACGGCCTGCGGGCTGACGATCTCGACCTTGAACTTGCGCGCCTGCGCCACCGCGCGATTTGCGAGATCGCGCCCCGACAGCCCGGCCGGGAATCCGAGATAGTTCTCGATACGCGCACTGAGGCCGGCCTGCCCGCCGGGCGCGTCCCTGTCGATGAGCAGGGTGTTCAGGCCCTCGGACGCGCCGTAGACACTCGACGTCAGGCCGGCGGGCCCGGCGCCAATCACGACGAGATCGTAGCGTTCGAGCACCGCGCGGGTCTGGAGGTGCAGGTGCGACGCGAGCTGGCTCACCGAGGGCTGCTCCAGGCGCGCACCGTCGGTGGCGATCACGAACGGCAGCGGCGGTGCGCTCTCGCCAGCCACGGCGCGCAGGGCGCTGCGGCCCGCCTCGGTCGCGGTGTCCTGGAAGGCGTAGGGCACGCGATTGCGCGCCAGGAACTCGCGCAACTCGTAGGCATGGCGGGACCAGCGATCGCCGTAGACCACCGTGTGCGACGGGTCCTCACGGAAATCCTCGCGCCAGATCGCCAGGAGGTCGTCGATCGGCGAGAACAGCTCCGTCGGATTCCACGGCTTCGTGAGGTACAGGTCCAGTCTGGCCTTGTTGACGCCCTTGATGGCGACGTCCGTGTCGGCGTAGGCGGTCAGCAGCACGCGACGCGTCGCCGGCGACACCTCGCGCACCTTCGTGAGCAGGTCCACGCCGCCCATCCCGGGCATCCGCTCGTCCGACAGCACGAGTGCCACGGGCCGGTTCCGCTCCTTGAGGCGCTCGATCAGGCTGAGGGCGGCAGCGCCCGAGTCAGCCGCCATGACCTCGTAGCGGCGTGCCTCGGGCGTATCGTCGTCGTCGTAGCGCTGCCGTAGATCGCGCTGGATGGCAGCGCGAACCCCCGGGTCGTCATCGACGGCAAGCAGGACTGGGGTGGCCATCAGGTGTTCGACATGGTACCTGCGGCCTGCCGTCCGGGGTAGGCGGCAAGCGTCGGGCGAGGCCCGACGCCTACGTACCCACCGAAGCCGCCGGGCCTTGCCCGGCGGTCTGGCCTGCTAGCGGCCGGCGACGCCGAGTGCGTTGCGGCTCATGTAGTCGGTCATCGTGTACAGGATGAGGATGCCGAGGAAGAGGAACCCTGCGGCCGCGGTGACCTGCACCAGCTTCGGGCTGAACTTGACCTCCATGAAGATGAAGATCACGAGCAGCGCCTTGGCCACGGCGATGGCCAGCGCGAGTGGCAGGTTGAGGAAGCCGACATCGATGAACGAGACGCCGACGGTGAGCACCGTCAGCACCATCAGTGAGGCGAATACGGCGTAGAGCTGCGACTTGGGCGCGATGTGGGACATGGCGATTCGATGCGGACGGCGTCGGGCGCGTCAGTGGATCAGATACATCAGCGGGAACAGGAAGATCCAGACGATGTCCACGAAGTGCCAGTAGAGGCCGAAGAGTTCCACGGGCGTGTACCACTCCGGCGAGAACTCGCCGCGCCGCGCCTTCAGGATGATCGGCACGAGCACGAAGCCGCCGATGATCATGTGCGTGGCGTGCAGGCCCGTCATGCCGAAGTACAGCGAGAAGTAGATCTCGGCGCCGTTCTTCAGCGTCGCGTCGTGGAACTGGAAGTGCTCGCCCGGCACGAGATGATGGGCGAACTTGTCCGAGTACTCGATCACCTTGACGCCAAGGAAGACGGAGCCGAGCACCAGCGTGGCGATGAGGAAGAACACCAGCTGCGACCGCTCGCCCGTCTTGCTCGCGCGCACCGCCAGCGCCATCGTCAGCGAGCTGCCGATCAGGACGATGGTGTTGCCGAGCCCCATCCACACGTTGAGCTCGTGGCTGGCGGCGGTGAAGGAGGCGCCGTACATCCACCGGTACAGGATGTACGCCATGAAGAAGCCACCGAAGAAGAGCACTTCGGTGACCAGGAACATCCACATCCCGAGCGTGCTGGCGTTCTGCTGCTGCTCGAGGGTGTCGAAATGGTGCTGCAGCGCCGGATGATGCGCGGCGTGCGCGTGCGTGCCGTTGGCCAACTCAGTGCTCCTCGGGGGCGTAGTAGTACGCCGGCTTGGTCACGATCGGCGTGACCTCGAAGTTCGCCGTCGGCGGTGGCGACGTCGTCTCCCATTCGAGCCCGAACGCACCCCACGGGTTCGGCCCGGCGGGCCGGCCGCGCAGAGCCGCGTAGGTCAGGTAGATCACCGGCAGCACGAAGCCCACGGCCAGGATCGACGCGCCCGCCGACGACAGGACGTTGAGCACCTGCCAGGACATCTCCTCTGACGGGTAGGCGTGATACCGGCGCGGCATTCCGAGGTAGCCGAGCACGAACTGCGGGAAGAACGTCAGGTTGAACCCGACGAACACCAGTACGGCCGCCGTCCTGGCCCAGCCCTCCGAATACAGCCGGCCGGTGATCTTCGGCCACCAGTAGTGGAGTCCGCCGAGGTAGGCCGTCACCGAACCGCCGACCATCACGTAGTGGAAGTGCGCCACGACGAAGTACGTGTCGTGCACGTGGATGTCGAGGCCGATCGCCGCCAGGAACAACCCGGTGAGGCCGCCGATCGTGAACAGCCCGATGAAGCCGATGGCGTAGAGCATCGGCGAGGCGAGCAGCACCGAGCCGCGGTACAGCGTGGCCGTCCAGTTGAACACCTTGATGGCCGACGGAATCGCCACGAGGAAGCTGAGGATGGAGAACACCATCGCCGCCAGCACCGACTGGCTCGTGGTGAACATGTGGTGCCCCCACACCAGGAAGCCGACGAGCGCGATGCCGAGGCTCGCGATGGCGACCATCTTGTAGCCGAAGACGGGCTTGCGCGAGAACGCGGCGACCAGTTCGCTGATCACGCCCATCCCGGGCAGCACCATGATGTAGACGGCCGGGTGCGAATAGAACCAGAAGAGGTGCTGGTACAGCACCGGGTCGCCACCCAGGTCGGGGTTGAAGAACCCGAGGTTCAGCGTGCGCTCGAGCACGACCATCAGCAGGGTCACCGCCACCACCGGTGTGCCGAGCAGCATGATCAGGCTCGCCGCGTAGTGCGACCAGATGAACAGCGGCATGCGGTCCCAGGTCATCCCCGGCGCCCGCATCGTGTGGATGGTGACGATGAAGTTCAGGCCAGTGAAGATCGAGGAGAACCCGGCGATGAATGCGCCGAGGCCCGCCAGCACCACGTGCGAGTTCGACGCGGCGGTCGAATAGGGCGTGTAGAACGTCCAGCCGGTGTCCACGCCGCCCGACACGAGCGCCGCCAGGCCGAACAACCCCCCGGCCATGTAGAGGTACCAGCTGAGCAGGTTGATCCGCGGAAACGCAAGGTCCTTCGCGCCGATCATGATCGGCACGAGGAAGTTGCCGAGGATGGCCGGGATCGACGGGATCAGGAAGAAGAACACCATCACCACGCCGTGCGCGGTGAAGGCCTTGTTGTAGGCCTCGGCGGTCATCAGGTCCCCGCCAGGCGTCGCGAGCTCGAGGCGGATCAGCAGGGCGAACAGCCCGCCAATCAGGAAGAACGCCGAGACGGAATAGAGGTACAGCAGCGCGATGCGCTTGTGGTCCTTCGTGAAGAACCAGGAGGCCGCACCGTGCGTCGCGTTCAGGTAGTGCGTCTCGGGCAGGGTGAACACCTGGCCGTGAGTCGGGTCGTGTTCGGCAGTTCTGACGTCGTGCATGGCCGTGTCCTAGTGGCTCTCCGCCGCGGGCGTTGCGGCAGTGCCGGTCGCACCATCCGCAGGTCCGCTGCCCGGTGTGGCGGCTCCGAGCGACTTGATGTACGCGATGAGCGAGACGAGACCATCCTCGCTGATCTGGCCCTGGTAGGTCGGCATGAGCGGGGCGTACCCCTGGACCATCTTGGCCTGCGGGTTGAGGATCGACTCGCGCAGGTAGGCCTCGTCCACGCGAACCGTGCTGCCGTTGGCCAGTGGCTGGGTCCTGCCGTAGATCCCGACCAGCGACGGGCCGCGGCCACTGCCCTCCGCCGTGTGGCAGGTGTTGCAGCCGAGCGTGGCGAACTGCTGCTCACCCGTGGCGCTGAGCGTGGCCCCGGCAGGCGCGCCGCCCGACAGCCACTGCTGGTACTCGCGTGGCGGCAGGGCGATCACCTTGCCGATCATGCCCGAGTGCTGCGTGCCGCAGTACTCGGCACAGAACAACTGGAACTCGCCCGCCTTGTTGGCCTCGAACCACATCGTCGTGGTCTTGCCCGGGACGGCGTCCATCTTCTGGCGGAACGCGGGGATGTAGTAGCTGTGGATCACGTCCTCGGACGAAATCAGCAGCTTCACCGGCGTGCCCACCGGCACGTGCAGCTCGTTGATCTCGCGATGGCCAGTCAGGTGCTGCGCCTTCCACATCCAGCGCTTGCCGATGACGTAGACCTCCATCGCCTCGGCAGGCGGCTTGGCCAGCGCGAAGTATACGCTCGTGCCCCACACGAACATCACCATCGCGATGACAAGCGGGATGCCGGTCCAGATGACCTCGAGCACCGTGCTGCCGTGGATGTTCGCGCCCACCTCGTCTGCTCGCCGCCGCCGGAATCTCACGGCGAACCCGATGACGAGCGCCGCCACGAGCACCGAGAAGAACAGCGTGACCGCGAGCATGAAGAAGTACAGGTTGTCCACGCGCCCTGCGAGCGCTGACGCCTGGGTGGGAAAGAGTTCGAAGGAGCCGCCCATATCTCTGACTTACGCCTTGTGTGAAGCGCCCGGGGACACGCCCGCCGCGTCGCCGCCGTATACGCCGCGACGTTCGCGTCGCCGCATGACCACCCAGCCGGTCACCATCGCGAGCACCATGAGCACGCCCGCGGTACGCACCAGCTTCATCGCCATCAGCCCGTACTTCCCGACCGACGGGTCGTAGTGGTAGCAGTACAGCAACACGCTGTCGATCGGCGAACCGATCGTCCCGCCCGCCGCTTCGACGATGCCGAGCCGCAGGTCGCGGGGCGCGAAGTCGATGCCGAAGAAATAGCGCGCAATCTTCCCTTCCGGCGTCAGCACCGTGAGGCCAGCTGCGTGCGCGTACTGATCCGTCTTCTCGTCGTACGTATACGAGAACCCCACCGTATCGGCCAGCCGATCGATGTCGGCCTTGCGGCCGGTGAGGAAGTGCCAGGCGCCCGCCGTCGCCTCGCGATCGTAGTGCGCGACGTGCGTCGCCTTCTTCTGCGACGCCAGGCCGGGGCCTTCGCCCGGGTCGATGCTCACGACGACGACCTCGAACTGATTGCCGGCGTCGAACGACAGCCCCTTGAGCCCTGCCGTCATCCCCGACAGCACCTGCGTGCAGAGCATCGGGCACTCGTAATAGGCGAGCGCGAGTACGACCGGCCGCTTGCCGAAGTAGTCGCCGAGACGCACCGGCGCGCCGGTCTCGTCCACGAACGCCAGGTCGGCCGGCACCTGTTCTCCCAGGCGCTGCGCGAACGTCACGCCCTCGAGCGCCGCTGGCTTCTGATCGATCGGCGTGCCAGGTGCCGATCGGACCTGCCCCTGACCCGCAGCGGGCCAGACGCCCGCCGTCGCGACAAGGAGAGTCGCCAACGCCGCCTGCCCGAGGATGCCGCGTGCTCGCATCGTGCCCATGATCAGCCTGTCTATCCTGTCCTCTCCTGACGAAGGCGGCCGGCTGGGACAGCCGGCCCTACCCGTTCTTACAAGCCAGGCTCGACCGCCGCCCGTCGTTCACGATGAGGCAGGCTGGCGAGCCAGCCTCCGGCGTTATCGGCGGAGACCCGTCCGTCTATTGTGGCGCATCCGGCGCCGGCGGAGTCGCCGACGACGTGTCGGCCTCCGGTGCGGCGGGTGCGGCCGACGGCAGCCCGCGCTCGGCAATCAGCTGCTTCGCGCGCTCGATCGGCAGCCGCACCGTCCCGGCTTCCTTGTCCACCCATGCGTAGCTGGTGAGCACCTGGCGCTGCTGCGCGCGGACGCCGCTGAGCCAGTCAGGCTCGTTCGTGAGCAGCTTGGGACCCGCCAATGGCCGGCCGATCTGGTCCATGGCATTGGGCGCCTGATGGATCACCGGAGGCGGCACGGCGTCAGCCGCGCGACCGTACTCGATCGCGCGCTGCCGCGTCGGGTCGAGCGCGGTGGCTCGCTGATCGAGCATCCGATAGGTGCCGTACATCACGCCGAGCACCACGAACAGCACCAGCGCGAACCCGATCGTCAGCTTGCCGACGTTGTCGAGCGAGATGTCCGACGTCTCGTGATTGATCGGGCCGGCGCCGTCCTCGCCGTGCGAACTGCCGTGATGCTGATGGTGATCAGTGGCCATCTGCCAATGCCTCGGGAAGGTAGGGATCACCGACCGGCAGCAACGCACGGCCCTTCAGGAGGTAGCAGAACGCGCCGGTCCAGAGACCGAACATGCCCACCACCGCGGCGATGTCCATCCAGTGGACGCCCAGCGCGCCCTGCTTCACCCACGGCGCGATCAGCCAGAACACGTCCAGGAACCGCATCACGAGCATGAACGCCGCAATGGCGACAAGCCGCTTGCGGATCCGCTTGACCGACCGGAACAGCAGCAGCAGCCAGGGCAACACGAAGTGACCGGCGACGATCACCAGCGAGACGCCCTGCCAGCCATTGCCGAAGCGCCGCAGGTAGTACGGGATCTCTTCCGGCAGGTTGGCCGACCAGACGATCAGGAACTGCGAGTACGACAGGTACGCCCAGAGCATGATGAAGGCGTACATCAGGGTGCCGTAGTCGTGGAAACGATCGGCCGACAGCGCCCGGGCCATGTGCGTGTTGTTGTGCAGGAGCGCCGCGACGACGATCGAGAACGCGAGCGCGGTCAGGGCCATCCCCATCAGGAACCAGAGCCCGAAGATCGTCGAGAACCAGTGCGGGTCGAGCGACATCACCCAGTCCACCGACGCGAAGGTCACCGTGAGGCCCATGATGAGCACGCCGGGGCCCGAAATCGTGTTGAAGCGATCGAGCGGGAACGGCTCGGTGTCCTGCTGCACCGACCACCGGGTCAGGAGCAGGGCCATGACCGACCACACGACGAAGTACCCGATCGCGCGCAGCGTGAACCCCGTGGTGTTCAGGTACGCGACCTTGTGCCGGACGATGGCGTCGCTGGCGACCACATCGGCGTGTGACCACTCGTAGATGTGGTGGATGCCGAGCACGATCGGGATGAACAGCACCGCCATCAGCGGGATCGTCCGCGACGCCGCCTCGAACGTCCGCCGCAGCACCAGGCTCCAGCGGCCGCCGGAGAGGTGGTGCACCATCAGCAGCGTCAGGCTGCCGATCGGCACGCCGAGCACGAAGATGTACGCGAGCAGATACGAGCGGAAGAACTGCGCCGGGTCGGACAGGTAGCCGACGGCAAGGCCGATGAGGCCGATGATCCCGAGGCCGAGGCCGACCTTCTGCAGCGTGTCGATCTGCGGCGGGGCCTGGAAGTCAGCCGGGTTGAAAGTGGGCTCAGTCATGCGCGGCCCCTCCTCCGTGGGACGCTTCGGGAGCCGCAGCAGTCGCCTGGCCGTCGAGGCCGCCGCGCTGGTCGGCCGGCACGTCGTCGACCGTCGCCCCCTGGCTCAGCTGCAGGGCGCGTACGTACGCCGCGATCGCCCAGCGATCGGCCGGCCGAACCTGCGCCGAGTAGTCGGGCATCTGGCCGAAGCCGTTGGTGATGACGTCGTAGTAGTACCCGATGGCAACCTCGCGCAGGCGCGGATCGTGGAACGAGGTCGGGCGCTTGAAGCCGCGCTGCACGATCGTCCCGTTGCCATCACCGAGCTCCGAGTGGCAGGGCGCGCAGTAGATGTTGTAGCGGTTCTGGCCGCGATCGAGCAGCGCCTTGTCGACGGTGAGTTGCGCGGGCAACTCGGTGACCGGCTCTCCGTCCACCTTGCCCGTATAGAACACATCGTCTGCGCGAAGGTTGCCGCGGGCGACGGCGCCCTCGGGAATCGGACGCATGGCACGCTTGTCGGCGAAGAAGTCGCTCTGCTCGAGCGCCTCGTACCGTGGCGTGTCGTGCATGTCCTGCCGGCAGCCCGAGACGAGCGCGGCAGCCAGCACGAGGCCGCCGGCCAGCAGCAGGCGGCCGGTGTGGGAAGGACCGGTTCTCCGACTTGTCCGCCGTAGCCTTGGCGAAGGTGGAACCGTCCGATGAAACATCATCGCGTCACCCATGACTACGCGTTCACCTCGTTGATGGCCTTCGGGTGCAGCCCTTCCAGGAAGGTCCGGGCCCGCGCGAGATCGAACCGCGGGTCGGTGGCCTCGAGGCACAGGAAGAAGCCCGTGCTCGTGGCGGTCTTGCGGAACGCCTCGACGTTGAACACGGGATGGTAGGGCTGGGGCAGGCCGTTGAGGGCCAGCATGCCGCCGGCCGTAGCCAGGGCGGCCAGCAGGATCGTCGTCTCGAACGTGGGGATCGAGAAGGCGACCCAGCTGTTGAGCGGACGCCCGCCGATGTTCAGCGGGTAGTCGATCACCGACGTCCAGTAGCAGAGGCCGAAGCCGCCCAGGAGCCCGAGCACGCCGCCCGTGAACGTGAGCTTCTGCACACGCCGGTCGTCGTGCCCGAGTGCCTCGGCCAGGCCGTGCACCGGCGCCGCGGTGTACGCGTCCATGTGCCGATAGCCCTCGGCGTAGGCGGCCTTGGCCGCGCGCATCAGCTCGGAGGCGTCACTGAACTCGGCCATCACGCCGTACAGGGCCGGCGCCGTAGTGGTCTCAGCCATGGTGGGCATCCCCCTTGGCATGGGCCGACGGCGTCAGCGTGCGGAGCTCGAAGATCGAGATCATGGGCAGCACACGGATGAAGAGGTAGAACAGCGTCAGGAACAGGCCCATCGTGCCGATGAACGTCGCCCAGTCCCAGCGGGTCGCGTAGTACATGCCCCACGAGCCGGGCAGGAAGTCGCGGTGCAGCGACGTGATGACGATCACGAAGCGCTCCAGCCACATGCCGACGTTGACGGCCATGCACACGGCGAAGAGCGGCAGCACCGACGTCCGCACCTTCCTGGACCACAGCAGTTGCGGCACCACGCCGTTGCAGAAGATCAGCGCCCAGTAGTAGCCGGCGTACGGCCCGGTCATGCGGTTGAGGATCATGTAGGACTCGAACTGGTTGGCGCTGTACCAGCCGAAGAACGCCTCCATGCAGT
>JAEZCY010000322.1 GCA_023429845.1 Acidobacteriota bacterium | reverse complement strand
GTCGGCCGGCGCGCGGCCGAAGCCGACGCCCGAGGAGACCGCCGAGCGCGAGCGTTTCGTCGCCGCGACACGCGCATGGCGCGCCAGTGCACCCACGGAGACGTTCGCGGCGCTCGCGAAGACCTACAGGGATGCCGGCGTGAGTATCTACGCGTTCAAGCTGCAGCTTACGGATGGCATGACCGACGCGGAGATCGAATATCCGTTCCGCGTGGCGAAGGCGCTCGGCGCGTCGCAGGTCACGATGGAGTTGCCGACGAGCGGCGCCCTCACGCGGCGCATCGGCGACGTCGCGGCGCGTCATCGCATCTGGGCCGGCTATCACAATCACGCGCAGGCGACGTTCACGCTGTGGGACGAGGCGCTGAGCCAGTCGCCCTACAATGGCGTCAACCTGGACATCGGGCACTACGTGGCAGGGACGAGCGAGAGCCCGGTCCCCTTCATCCGCAAGCACCACGCCCGCATCACCAGCATCCACGTGAAGGATCGCAAGAAAGGCAACGGCGAGAACATGCCGTGGGGGCAGGGCGACACGCCGATCCGCGAGGTGCTGCAGCTCATGAAGCAGGAGAGGTACACCTTCCCGGCGACCATCGAACTCGAGTACCGCGTGGACGGGTCCAACGCGATGGCCGAGCTGAAGAAATGCGTCGCGTACTGCAAGGACGCTCTGGCAGGTAGCTGACGACGATGGATCGGGACAGGGCCGGGCGCATGACGACATCCACGAAAGCCCTGCTCTCGATCGCCGTCGCTGTCGCGACGGTCGCCGCCTCGCAGCTGACGGCGCAGGTGCCCGCGCCTTCACCCGCCGCGCCCACATTGCCGATGGCCGTGTGGTATGGCGGCGGCAAGGCTCGTGCACCGATGCTCGAGCCTGACGCCCGCCAGAAGAAGGAGCGGTGGCGCGCCGACGTGAGGCAGATCAAGGCACTCGGGTTCACGACCGTGCGCGCGTGGATCGACTGGGCCAGTGGCGAACCCGAGGAGCAGCAGTACCACTTCGAGACGCTCGACGTGCTGCTCGAACTCGCCGAGGAAGAGGGCCTGAAGCTGATGCTGCAGGTCTACATGGACTCGGCGCCGTCGTGGCTCGGGCGCAAGTACCCGGACTCGCTCTTCGTATCGAGCAACGGCCAGCAGGTGCAGCCCGAATCCTCGCCGGGGTACTGCCGTGATCACCACGGCGTCCGTGAGGCCGACGTCGCGTTCTACGCCGCTCTCGGCCGGCGTGCGTCGAAGAGCCCGGCGTTCCTCGGGTGGGATCTCTGGAGCGAACCGCACGTCATCAACTGGGCGAATCCCACCTACATCCCGAACCCGGAGTTCTGCTTCTGCCCGCACACGAAGCGCCGCTTCCGCGCGTGGCTGCAAGAGAAGTACGGCACGATCGACGGCCTCAATCGCGCCTGGTATCGTCGCTTCTCGACGTGGGACGAGGTGGACCCGAGCCGCCTCAGCACGATCCTCTCGTACACCGACTACATCGACTGGAAAGCGTTCATCGTCGTCAAGCTCGGTGAGGACCTGAAGGATCGCGCCGACGCGGTTCGTGCGGCAGCCCCCAACACCATCGTCACGAGCCACGCTGCCGGCGTGGGCCTCTTCGCGTCCCCGCATCATTGGGAGGGGCAGGCCGACGACTGGACGATGGCGCAGCAGGTGGACTTCTACGGGACGTCGTTCTACCCGAAACATTCGGCATTCGTCGATCGCGACGCGCCCTGGCGCGCGGCGCTGCTCGACTTCACACGCTCGTTCGGATACGACGATGGCCGGAACGGGTTCTACGTCGGCGAACTGCAGGGCGGTTTCGGCACCATCGGCGTCAACGTCAGCCCGACGGTGACCCCCGGCGACCTGCGGATCTGGACGTGGTCGGCGCTGGCGCGCGGCGCCCGCGGCATCAACTATTACGCGTGGTACCCGATGAGCACGGGCTACGAGGCGGGCGGCTTCGGGCTCAACCAGCTCGATGGCACCATCACCGAACGCGCGCGTGCCGCCGGCGCGATTGCCAGGGTGGTCGAGCGCGAAGAGGCGCTGCTGCTCGCCTCGAGGCCGATCCGCGCTCAAGTCGCGATCGTCTACAACCCGCTGGCGCATTTCGTGGGCGGCCGGCAGCGCGCCGCCGCGTACGGCGGCCCCCAGGGAGAAGTCGTGGGCATCGAGCGCGACTCGCTGCTCGGCGCCTATCGTGCGCTGTTCGGCCGGAGCGTGCCGATCGACTACGTGCACATCGATCACCTCAGCGCCGAGAAGCTCGCGACGTACAAGCTGGTCATCTTTCCGTACCCGGTGATGATGCCCGAACGCGCCGCGGCACCCCTTCGCGCCTACGTGGAGGGCGGCGGCGCCCTTGTTTCCGAAGCGCGATTGGCATGGAGCAACGAGCGGGGTGCTTCGTCGGATCGCATCCCCGGGCTCGGGCTGTGGGAAGTGATGGGCGCGCGCGAGATCGCGGTGCAGACGGCGCCAGGCGGCAAGACCCAGCTCACGTGGACGGGAGACGGTTCGGACCTCCCCGGCCTCGCACGGGGCGACGTCCTGCCCGCTCGCTGGTATGAGGAGACGCTCGAGCCGATGTCGGGCACCGCGCGCGCGGTCGCGACTTTCCCGGGTGGTGGCGCCGCCGCCGTCCTGTCCACGCACGGCCGCGGCAGGACGCTGCTGCTCGGGTCGTTCGTCAGCGCGGCGTACCAGAGCACGCCGACAGCGGCAGTCGAGCGCTTCTATTCGGCACTGCTGGAGTGGGCTGGCGTCACGGTGCCCGTCGAAGTGGTCGGCGGCCCCTTCGAGGTGCGCGTGCTCGAATCGGGGCAGGAGCCGATCGTCGTCGTGCTCAACCATGCCGCGACGCCCGCAAGCGGGACGATCACGGTGCGCGTGCCTGCTGCCGTCTCGGGCGCGACCGACATCGTCCGCCAACAGGCGGTGCCGCTGCGCAGCTCCGACGGCCGCGTCTCATTCGACGTGGACGTCGCGGGCGCCGACGTTCGCGTCGTCCGCCTCGGCCGCGGCGCGAGCCGATGACGACGGCGGGATGATCGAAGCGACGACGGACGGAGTCGTGCTGAACGTGCGCGTCATTACCCGCGCCGGGCGTGCGGGATTGGCGGGCACGCGCGACGACGCCGTGCTCGTGCGTCTCGGTGCGGCGCCGGTGGAGGGCGCCGCGAACGCCGAACTGATCGAGACACTCGCCGACGCCTTCCACGTGCCGAGACGCGCGGTGACGATCCTGTCCGGTCAGCGTGCGCGCCAGAAGCGCGTGCGGATCGCGGGCGTGGACGTCGCGGCCGCTGCCGCACTGGTCGCCAGCCACGTGTCACACCGATAGAATGCGCCCCATGGCTGATCCATTCCGCCTGTCGCGCCGCGGGTTCCTGCTCGGCACCGGAGTGTTGCCGCTCGCGGTGCTTGCGCCCGCCTGTTCGACCGGCGGGGAAGGTGCGGGGGGCGCCTCCCAGGAGGCGCCTGCCGTGCGCGCGACGCGTCCCACCGACATCCGCATCGTCGAGGTCGTCCACGGACTCGAGTCTCACACGTACCGGGCTCCGTACATGTTCGGGGGGCGCTCGGTGGACGAGGTCACGATCCTGAACGTCGGCTGTCGGGTGCGCACCGGCGCCGGCGTGGAGGCGTGGGGGTTCGGCTCGATGACGCTCGGCAATGCCTGGGCGTTCCCCGGCGTTCCGCACGACACGAGTCTCGATGCGATGACGGCGCTCGCAGGCGCGCTGCGCACGCGGACCGCTGATTGCGACGAGGACGGGCACCCGATAGACATCTGGCGGGTGCTCGAGCCTGCCTATCTCGCGACCGCCGCCGACGTGTCGAAGGAGCGGGCACTCGCGCAGCCGATTCCGATGCTCTGCACGCTTGTCGTCGCGAGTGCGTTCGACGCAGCCGTCCACGACGCGTATGGCAAGGCGTTCGGGCTCAGTTCGTATGCGACGTACTCGCGCGAGCACATGCGGCACGATCTCTCCCGCGACCTCGGCCCGCAGTTCGCAGGCGAGTACCTCGATCGCTACGTGCCCGTCGCGCCCCGTCCGGTGACGCGGGTGTTCCACTCGGTGGGCGCGAGCGACGCGATCGAGCCCTCGGACCTGAAGACACGGGTGGACGACGGGCTGCCCAACACGCTCGACGAGTGGATCGCGCGTGACGGGCTGACGCACTTCAAGATCAAGCTGAACGGCGGCAACGAGGCGCAGGACTTCGACCGCATCACGCGCATCGATCGGGTGGCGAGGCGGGCCATGACGGCACGCGGCGTGAGCGACTGGAACTACCTGCTCGATTTCAACGAGGGCTGCCCGAACGTGGGCTACCTTCTCGACCTGCTCCACAAGGTGCGTGAGGCGACGCCTGACGGCTTCGGCCGCATCAAGTACATCGAGCAGCCGACGTCGCGCGACCTTGCCGGTGACAAGGCGAACGTCATGCACGAGGCGTCGAAGCTGCTGCCTGTCGTGGTGGACGAGGGGCTCGTGGATCTCGAGTCGCTGCTGCTCGCGCGCGAGATGGGCTACACCGGCGTGGCGCTCAAGGCGTGCAAGGGGCAGAGTCAGGCCATGCTCATGGCCGCCGCTGCCCAGAAGTACGGGATGTTCCTGTGCGTGCAGGACCTCACGTGCCCGGGGGCTTCGCTGATCCACTCTGCGGGTATCGCGGCGCGCGTGCCTGGCAACGCCGGAATCGAGGCCAACGCGCGGCAGTTCGTGCCGTCGGCGAGCGCGGCCTGGGAGCCGAAGTTCCCGGGCCTGTTCACCATTCGCGATGGCGTGATGCGGACCGGTCAGCTCACCGGTCCCGGGCTGTCCGCGGTGCCCCCCGGACGGGTCGAGGTGTAGCGGCCGGTTGGCGCTGCCGTGTCGCGTCGAGGGCGACCCTCCCTCCGGGCGCATCCCGGTCGAGCACGGGTAGCGCCCGTGCCGCGAGTGCGCCGAACGCGGTGCTACTGCGCCTTCCCGAGGACTCGGCGCAGATGTGGTTCGAGTCCATCGGCGATACGTTCGAACCCCAGATCGGTCGGGTGGCTGTCGTCGACAGTCCCTTCGCCGTCGTCGCCGAGCAGGCCTGCGGCGGGCACGAGCGTGATGTGCCTGTCGCCGGCCTTGCGTCGCGCCTCGTGAATCTTCCGGAGGGACGCATTGGCGGAGGCAACGCTCGCCGCCTTCTCCTTGCGGAACCGCAGGCTCGGATATGGCAGGTGCTCGATGAGCACGATGGGTGTGCTCGGCCTCGTCGCACGGATCGTGTCGATGAGCACCGGGATGTTGACGACGACTTCCTCTGGCGTCATGTTCGGCAGCGAATCGATGACGAACATCGCCGGGTCCAGTTCGGCCAGCAGCCGCGCGACCTCCGGCTCCGCCTTCCCGTTGCCGGAGAAACCCAGGTTGACGAAGGGCACGTCGAGCCGGCGTCCGAGGATGGCGGTATAGCTCATGCCCGGCCGCGATGCGCACCCGCCCTGCGTGATCGACGTGCCGTAGACGACGACCGGTTTGGTCGTCGCCGGCGGTTCGAAGCGGAACGACGCGTCTTCGGACACGCCGACCTCCAGCCGCGACACGCCGTTGTAGAGCGGCAGGTAGAGCAGGAACTCGCGGGTATCCGCCGTGAGTTCGGCGGTCACCAGCGCATCGTTGGTCGGCGACTCGACGGGCCTGGCCTCCTGGACGAAGTACCACGTCGGTCCGACCCGCGTGTAGAGGTCGAGCCCGCTCACGCCGGTGGCAGGCATGTGCGGCATGGCGAGGCGCTCGTCGGTGACCGTCCAGCGCACGCGGATCAGCGTGGTGTTGCTCGTGAAGCGTACGCTGAGCCCGGACGAGTGCCGCGACAGCGACCAGACCGGCCGACGCACGACGCCCTCGGCACGGGCGGGGAAGCGATCGAAGTCGCCCTTCGTGTCGGTCCACGCCTTGCCCTCGACCATCGCCGGCGTCACGGTGTGCCAGCGGACGGCCTGTTCTTCGGCGGCGGTGGGCATCGGCGGTTCGTCGTCGCCCGGTTGTGCCGCGCTGGCGGCGGGCAGGAGCAGGGCGAGGGCAAGAAGCAGTCCGTGGCGATTCGTCATGGGGAAAGTCACCTGGTGTCAGCCGCGAGCGATGCGCGAGGCAGCACGCGTCCGTCGAGAACGACGAGCGTGATCGAGTCGTACGCCTCCACGCTCTCGTAAGGGTTCGATTTCATCAGCAGCAGGTCGGCGCGCGTGCCGACCGCCACCCGGCCGACCTCGTCGGCAAGCCCGAAGAACTCGGCATTGTCCACGGTGGCGGCCCGCAGCAGCGCCGCCGGACTCACGCCGGCGCCGATCCAGTGATTCATCTCGAGGCGGCCGTTCAGGCCGGCGGGATTGGCATACGTGGGGGCGCTGGGCGTGTCGCTGCCGAAGAGCAGGCGGGCGCCGCGATCGGCGAGGTAGCCAAGCGCCTGCTGCACGTGCCGGATCGGCTCCGCGTCGATGTCGCGCCAGCGACCGGCGGCATCCAGTTGCGCGACCGCCGGGACATCGCGCATCTCGCGCGTCAGCCACTGACCGTCCTCGCTCGCGTACCACTCGAGGACAGCACGCGGCACCGCCGCCCGAACGTCGGCACGCGTGAGGAAGCCGGGATCGAAGAGGTCGCGTTCGCCGTAGAGCACCTGAATCGTCGGCTGATACGCGATGCGCTTCGCGAGCACGCCATCGAGCACGGCACGCACGGGCGCCGTGAGCTCCGGCGCGTCCGGCGCGTCCCACGTCCACAGGCCGTGGGCGAGCGCCTGGACTCCGCTCTCGACGCCCGCGGCCTGCGCGCTCGTCGAGTTTGCGTGCAGCAGGACGGGAAGCCCGCGCTCGCGCGCTGCAGCCACGAGTGCCTCGAGCACCTCCCGCGGCGGCACGGGGATGTCGCGCCTGGCTCCGAAGCCGTCCTCGTGGAAAGTCTTCACGGCGCGTGCGCCATCGGCCGCGATGCGGGCAACCACGGCGCGAGGCGTATGGTCGTCTCGATTCAGGCCGGCCGGGAACTGGTCGGCCCGGGTCGGATCGAAGAGGAACGTCGACAACACCCGGTACCGATCGGGTTTGGGCACGAACTGCGTCGGATAGCCGTCCGCAATCGGCGCACCAGCCGCGAAGTACGCATGCGGCCGCACGTCCTGGGCGTTCCACTGCGCGACGCGTTCGGATGTCGCGATCAGATCGACAACGCTCGTGAAGCCGAAGTACAGGTAGCTGCGCGGCAGTTGGGCGCGCGCCTGGGCGGCGACGGCGGGGTACTGCGCCTCGTGGCCGCCGTGCATGCCCGGAATCGTCGACAGGTGGACGTGGCTGTCGATGAGCCCCGGCGTGAGGAACTGCCCGGTGCCGTCCACGACCTGTTCCTGGCGCAGTCGGTCGTTCGCCAGCTCGCTGCCGATGGCGGTGATGCGTCCATCGGTGACGGCGACGTCTGCCGGGCCGTACGGCTCGTCGCGCTCCGGCGAGACGATGGTGACGTTCCTGATCAGCAGGTCGGGCGGTGGGGCTGGCGGAGGGCCCGCTGGCGCGCAGGCGACGCCCGCGACGGCAATCAGCAGCAGCGCGGGACTCCGCCAGCCGCGGTGGGCGTGCCGCATCATCGACATCCATTCGATCATCGGCGTGATGGTATCCCCGCCGCGATCGCGGCTGACGGCATCGCCGCGGCGACACCGGCGCCTCATGGCTTCGCGCGGGTGAGTTCCTGCCAGTTCTGATCCTGGAACGCGGCGCGCGGGTCGAACGACGGCGAGTTGCTCATGATGTAGGTGCCGTCGCCGCGACTCCAGGCCTGCCCATAGCCGCTGCTCAACTCGACGCTGCCGTTGCCGCCCTGCCATGTCTCCACTTCGCGGATGCCCTGGACGAAGGCGGTGTGCATGCGGTCCTGGCTTGCCTGCTGCGACTCCCAGCTGCGCAGGCTCCGATCCATGTCGCTCATTCGCTGCTCGAACCTCTGTGTGTTTGCCGCGCCGCGAGCCTGGATGTCGGCCATGCGCTGGGCGTGCGCGCGGGCGTTGGCAGCCGTCTGGTCGGCAAGAGCCTGCATCCGCTGGTGGTGGACGATGGTGTCCTGCTGACGCATCCGCCGGAAGTACCCGTCGATTGCGCCCTGCCATTGCGGGTTCGTGCGGAAGCTGGACTTGAGGTTGGCCAACACGGTCTCTGCTTCGGCCCGCCGCGCTGCAGGGAACCGCAACCAGCTGCGCTCGGAGGCGTTGCTGTTGCTCAGACGCTGCATGGCCCCCGTATACGGGTTCTGCATCGTCGTCATGATGTTGAGCACCGAGCAGAGGGCGATGCCTTCCGTTCCGTCCTCCCAGCGAAGGCGGGCGATGATGGCGCTTGGCACGACCTCCACCTGGGCGCCCATGCCTTCGAGCTGAGCACGGTTGCGTGCGATCTGTTCCTGCAGCGCAGCCGTCGCCTCGGGGTTGTCGCGGACGTCGATGACGGTGGCGCCCTGCAGTTCGCGCGGCGCGAGCACCTGTCGCAGGTACTGCTCGGCGTCCATCGCCGTGCCGACCTCGCAGCCGCCTTGCTGCGCCTGCATGTGCAGCGACTGCAGCATCATCGGCTCGGAGGCCCAGCCCCACGCATGGACGGGAAGCGACCGGAAGCGGACCTCGCCATCCGCCGAGGCGGCGCTCCAGTTCGCACTCACCATCTCCCCGCGGCACGTCTGAGGGCCCTTCCAGGCCACGCCGCCCTCGTGCGTCCAGCCGCGCGGCAGCAGCACGCTGAACGCCTCGGCCGGCTCTGTGAAGCCGTCGTCGTCCATGAAGCGTGCGCGTTCGAGCACCGTATAGTCCTTGCCTTCCACCCACGTGGTCGCCCCGGGCTGAACGGCGCCCGCGGCAGATGACGTGGCGGCGCCGGCGGCAGGGGCGTCGCGGGCTCCCGTGCAGGAGAGGGTCATGGCAAGTGAGACCAGGAGGAGGAAGCCTCGGACGCGCATCGACAGGGCTTTCGGGAGAGGTACGACTGCTCGGGGCCCTCGCGGGCGATGACGGGAGACGGCGAATGGTATCACTGCGGCCGCGCTGCGACTCTCCGTTCGGCCAGTGTCAGCGGCGAGGCGCTCGCGTCGTGGACGACGACTGGCGTGCCCAGCACCTCCGTCGCGACGTGCACGAAGCGTTCGCAATCCAGATCCTCGACGAAGTGGATACCCTTGCGGCGGCCCAACTGGCTCCAGCCCGCGACGATCCCGGCGGCCACCTGCAGTTGCGTGGCGTTGGTGCCAAGGGCCAGCCCGGTGGCCACGTCGGTGTCGAATCCCATCCACAATTCGCCGAAGCGCCTGCTGCCCAGGAGCACGCCGACCCGGTCGTGCCCGGAGAGCGCGGTCGCCCATGGCGGGCACAGCCGGTGCGTCTCGCAGGTCGTCGGCAGCGGGCGGTCGCCGTGCGCGGCCAACGCCTGCAACGCCGCGGGCGCGACCCGATAGAGGAACGCGATCTCGACGTCGCGCAGCTTCCCCGCCAGGGTGGCGACCTCTTCGTGCGGGACGGCCATGCCCTCGATCACGCGGTCGCCGCAGCGCGCGCGGTACCAGGCGGCAGTCGGGCGATGATCGAGGCTCTCCACGCGCCCGTCGCGGGCGCAGAACGCCGCGGGCTCGAACAGCTCCTCGAGGCAGTGCAGCGGGCTCCACGTCATCGGAAACACGTCAGGAGGAAGAGACGTATCGGCCTCCGTGGTCGTGTCTTCCTCGGTGATGAGCACCGACGACAGTTCCAGTGCGTCGGGCGTAGGCGCCACGCCCACCCGGCGCCCGAACTCTTCAAGCGCCGCGAACACGAGCGCGTTGACGATCCCCGGATTGGCGCCGCTTCCCACCAGGTGACTCCGCGTGCCGAGCATGGGTCGCAGCGGCGGAAGCAGCCGCGCGATCGCTTCGTCGGTCGGCAGGGGCGCGCGGCCGGCCCACTCCTCGACGCTCGTGCACAGGAAGTCAGCGCCGAGCTCGTCGCAGACCTGTGTGCAGTCCACCGTGTCCACCGAGGACACGTCCACGACCTGCGTCAGCGCGTGATCGCGAATCAGGCGTCCGAGGTCGTCGGCCGACTCGACCAGCACCGGCGCCAGCAGTCTGCCGACCCGCGAGGCCGCCCCGTCGGCGTCGGGCGGTGTCCGGTCCGCGAGCAGCAGGAGGTCCAGCGATTCCAGGATCCGTCGGCCCGGAGGGGTGTGTTCGAGCACCGCGAGCAGGGCGCGGCCCACGCCGCCGTGGCATCCGAGTACGAGAGCGCGGTCTGTGGCGTGCATGGCACCCATCCTATCGGGTACACGACCTCGCTTGCCGCTCCCCGCTCCAGGCTCCCCATGAAACTTTCCGCGCTCCCGCGTGTATGTGGTGTACATGGCCCCCGTGGGCGACCCATCGGGCCCCGCCGGGGCGGGTGAGTTCGACGCGTTCGTGCGCGAGTACGAGGACATGGTCTACGCGGTCGCCGTGCGCCTGCTCGCCAACGAAGCCGAGGCCGAGGACGTGGCCCAGACGGTATTCCTGCGCGCCTACGAGCGCTTCGGCGCCTTGCGGCGCGATGCCGGGGTGGCCGGATGGCTCAAGACGGTCGCCACTCGCGAATGCCTGAACCACCTGCAGCGATACCGCGCTCGCTGGCGGTTCTTCAGTGAATTGGGAGCCAGCAGCGAAGCCGCGTACGACGTGCCGACGACCGGACAGACTGCTGACGAGGCGCTCGATGAGGCGCAACGCCATGCCCGCCTCGAGTCGGCCTTGCGGGAACTGCCGACCCACCAGCGTGTGCCGCTCGTCCTGTTCCACTTCGAGCAGCGCAGCTACGACGAGATCGCCCGTGTGCTGGGGGTGTCGGTCGGAAAAGTGAAGACGGACATGCACCGCGGGCGACTCGCCCTGCGGCGCTGGTTGACCTGGAGCCATGGAGCCTGACGAGCTCGAACGCCTCGTGGACCGCGCGCTCGCGGAGTTGCCCAGTCCGCGGGCACCGCGCTCGCTGCGCCCGCGCGTGCTGGCGGCCGTTGCGCCACCCTCCCGCGGGCGGCCGTGGTTCACCTGGCCGTGGGTGCTCCAGGTGGCCGTGGTGCTGGTGGGTGTCGGTCTCGCGGGCGCGCTGGCGTGGGCCTGGCCGGCCATCGTCGCCGAGACGCAGGCGCGGTTGCCGATCCCGCTGCAGGTCGGCGCCAACTATGTCGGCAGCGCCGCCGACACCACCGCCGCGGTCGGGCGGGTCGTGCAACTCACCTGGTCGGCCGTCATCGCGCCCATCGCCAAGGGCGTGCTGCTCCTGACCCTCACGTTGTGCACCGCGTGCGCGGTGTGTCTGGCGGCGCTCAGCCGCGTGGCCCTTGGAGGGGCATCCCGCTCATGACTCGCATGCTCCGATTCGTCCTGCTCCTCGCGACGATCGCCATTCCCGGTACGGCCGGCGGCCAGGAGCCGTCGCCTCCGGCCGCGCCCGCCGATGCAGCCCCCCAGGTCGTCATCCCTGACGTGCCGCCGCCCGCCCCCTGCAGCGGCTGGCGGCACGACCCCACGTTCCGCCTCGGGCAGAGCCTGATCGTCCGCAACGACGAGACCGTGGACGATGCCGTCGCGGTGTTCGGCGATGCGCAGGTCGACGGCGCCGTGTGCGGTGACCTGTCGGTGACGTTCGGCAACGTCCGCCTCGGACCGGAGGCGTCCGTTCACGGGTCGCTGGTGGTGGTCGGCGGCACGCTGTCGGTGGAACCCGGCGCTGCCGTCCTCGGCGAGATGGTGCTCGTGGGCGGACTGCTGCAGGCGCCCGCCGACTTCCGCGCCGGACGTGGCCACGTCGTGGTCGGCATCCCCCTGTTCGGCGACCAGTTGCGAGGTGCGGTGCCGTACCTGACCCGCGGCCTGCTGCTCGGGCGGCTCATCGTGCCCGACATGGCGTGGGTGTGGTGGGCGGTGGCCGTCCTGCTGTTCGTCTACCTCCTGATCAACCTGCTGTTTCCGCAGGCGACCTGGGCCGCGACCAGCGCCATCGTGGATCGCCCGCTGAGCACGTTCGCTGCCGGTGTGCTCGTGCTGCTGCTCGCGGGCCCCATCGCCGCCCTGCTGGCGGTCACGGTGATCGGCATCGCGGTGCTGCCGGTGTTGTTCGGCGCCATGGTGGTGGCGTGGATCATCGGCAAGATTGCCGTGTGTCGCTGGATGGGCACCCGCGTCTTCGCGCAGGACGACCCCGTGGACCGTCTCCAGTCCACGCGATCGTTCCTCATCGGCTTCGCGGTCATGACGGTCGCCTACATGATCCCGCTGCTCGGGATCCTGGTGTGGGGCTTGACCGGGGTGCTTGGACTCGGCGCGGCGACCCTGGCGCTCATGCGGGCGTTCCGCTCCGAGAACCCACCCGCGCCGCCGCGCGTCCCGCGCGACCTGCCCCCCGTGCCGTCAGGGACCATCCCGGCAACCGGCACCCCCGCACCGCCCTCCGACTTCGACCTGAACAGGGCGGCAGGTGCTGACCTGTATGGCACGCCGCCCGCCTTCGTCAGCGCGACGTCGCCGGGATCGGGAAGCGCCACCGGCGGTGGCGTACCGGTTGGCGGGGCCGCTGCTGCGCCGACCGACGATCGCGTGCTGCTGGCGTTCCCGCGTGCCGGGTTCGCCGAACGCGCCGCCGCGTTCGTCCTCGACGCCATCCTCGTGACCCTGGCCGCGCGTGCGGTGTTCGGCGATGGCGGCGACGAGATGCTCATCGTGCTCATCGTCGCTTACCACGTGGCGTTCTGGCTGTGGAAACGCACCACCCTGGGCGGCATCATCTGCCAGTTGCGCGTCACGCGGGTCGACGGTGAGTCGCTGCGGTTCGTGGATGCGCTGGTACGTGGCGTCACCGCGATCTTCTCGCTGGCCGCGTTCGGCATCGGGGCGCTCTGGATCCTGCGCGATCCCGAGCGGCAGTCCTGGCATGACAAGGTGGCCGGTACGTACGTCGTACGCGTGCCGCGGGGCTACCCGGTGTGATGAAAACAGGGGAGAAGCGGGACCGACGGGCGGACTGACCGGTGAAACCGCTTCGTGTCGTGCAGTTGTACACCGGCGTGCGGCGCTCGACCGTAGAGCAGCGCAGACGCCGTTGGTGCCATCGATGATCGCAACGCAGCACGTGTCTGGCGCGGCGCTTGCTGTCGCGATCGGCATGATGGCCGACACACCCTCGCTCAATCTGAATGCGCCGGAACGCCAACCTCTCGACGAAGGCACGCCGGCGCCAACCGACGTCCAGGGCGGGATGACGGAGGATGCGAAGCGCCAGACGTTCACGCGCCTGGTCTTCGGCGGCGACCAAGCACGATTCGGTGTCTTCCGGCAGACGATCGCGGACGCCGTTCCACCGGGCACCCGGGCCATTGTTCGCGGCAGTGCGGTGACGGGGTTCCGGTGGAAGGACCAGGCGCCCTTCGACGCCGACGGGCCGGGCACCAGTGACGTGGACCTCACGCTCGTCGGGGCAGACGTGCTGGCGGCGTTCAAGCTCACCGGCTTCTTCGTCCCGGGCGTGCACTCGCGACCCATGGGCGAGGACGACCCCGACATCGCGCCGGCGCTTGCCGACCTGCGCGAGCGTCTCACCTCCCTCGCGGGGAGGCCGGTCAACGTGCAGGCGTCGCACGACTTGGTGGTCTTCCTCCGCGGGGAGGTCATCGGCCAGCCGTACCTGACTTTGCTGGGCGACCCTGGCGAGGCCTGAGCCTCGTGCGACTGCTCTCCTACAACATCCGCTACGGCGGGCTCGGGCGCGAGGACGACCTCGCTGCGACGATCACGGCGTGCGCGCCGGACGTCGTGCTGCTCCAGGAAGCGACGCGCCCGCAGGTCGTCGAGCATCTCGCGCGATGCACCGGCATGGCGCAGTGGGCGACGTCGGGCCGGCAGTCGCTCGGGTTCCTCGCCCGGACGCCCGTGGACCACTTCGAATGGCACCAGCCGCGTGTGTCGCGGCACGCCTTTCTGGAGGTGGTGCCGGCTGGCGGCGGCGTGCGGTTGTTCGGCGTCCACCTGAGCGCCGTACACGCGGCGTGGACCGAGCGCAGGCGCGTGGCCGAAGTCCGCGCATTGCTGCGCACCGTGGCTCGGCACGCCGGGGGCTTCCACGTGCTTGCCGGCGACTTCAACACGCTCGCGCCCGGCGAACTGCTCGAGATGAAGCGGTTGCCCTTCCGGCTGCGGCCGTTCGTGTGGCTCAGCGGCGGTCATATCCGCTGGCGCACCGTGCAGCAGGTGCTCGATGCGGGCTATGTGGACGCCTTCCGCATCGCCCGGCCAGGCGAGACGGGCTTCACGTTCCCGACCTGGAACCCGCACCTGCGGCTCGACTACGTTTTCGTCCCCGACGGGTTCGCCTCGCGCATCACTGCGTGCGACGTCGTGCGCCGCGAAAGCGCCACCCGCGCGTCGGACCACCTGCCGCTGTTCGCGGATCTGGCCACCGACCCGGGGTAGGCCGCGCGGAGGACCGCCGATCTCCACGTCGCGGTGCGACGGGTCGTTCCCGCTCCGTCGGCCGCTGTCCGTTTGCCGTCCGCCGTTTGCCGGTTCCGGCTTCTCAATCCCGTTCGCCCCAGGCCCGGCCCAGCTATACTTCGCCCGATGGCGACAGTACTCGTAGCCGACGATGAACAACTGATCCGCTGGTCGCTGTCCGAACGGCTGCAGGCGGATGGTTTGCGGGTGATCGAAGCCGCGACCGGCGGGGAAGCGCTCGGGAAGGTGCACGAAGGCGTCGATCTGGTGCTGCTCGACTACAAGTTCCCCGACACCGACGGCGTCACCGTGCTGCGGCACATCAAGGAGCACGACCCCGACATCGTCGTCATCCTGCTCACGGCCTATGCCACCGTGGACACGGCGGTCGAGGCGATGAAGACGGGTGCGTATCACGTCGCCAACAAGCCGTTCAACCTCGACGCGGTGTCGGATCTCGTCGCCAAGGCGCTCGAGACGACACAACTGCGACGCGAGGTCCGGAACCTCCGGGCGGAGAAGGCGCAGCCGTACTCGCCTGAGCGCATCGTCGGCGACTCGACGACCATGGCCGACGTCAAGGCGCTGCTGCGCAAGGTCGCGACGAGCCCCGCATCGACGGTGCTGCTGACCGGCGAAAGCGGCACCGGCAAGGACCTCGCAGCCAAGGTGCTGCACTTCAACAGCGACCGCAAGCACCGGCCGTTCGTGAACATCACCTGCTCGGCGATTCCGGAGACGCTGCTCGAGAGCGAGTTGTTCGGGCACGAGAAGGGGGCGTTCACCGACGCCCGTCAGCAGAAGCGCGGCCTGCTCGAGTCTGCGGACGGCGGCACGGTGTTCCTCGACGAGATTGGCGAGATGGTGCCGGCGCTGCAGGCCAAGCTGCTGCGCGTGCTCGAAGAGAAGGCATTCAAGCGCGTGGGAGGGCAGCAGGACGTGCGGGTGGACGTGCGAATCATCGCCGCCACGAACCGGAACCTCGAAGAGCAGGTGAGAGGCGGGCACTTCCGATCGGACCTCTACTACCGCCTCAACGTGCTGCCAATCGAACTGCCGGCGCTGCGGTCCCACCTGGAGGACGTGCCGGCGCTCGTGGCGTTCTACGTGGACCAGTTCAACCGCGAGTTCCGCAAGAACGTGCGCGGGGCGTCGCCGGCGTCCCTGAAGGCGATGCAGCAGTACGGCTGGCCCGGCAACATCCGCGAGCTCCGGAACGCGGTGGAGCGGGCCATGCTCCTCAGCGATGGACCGTGGCTCGAGCCAGCGGACTTCCCGGCGCTTTCGTCCAGCCTGCCGGTCGTGTCGGGCCTCGCGCTGCCGGCAGAGGGCGTGAACCTCGAGGACCTCGAGCGCAGCCTCGTGGTGCAGGCCCTCGAGCGTGCCGGTGGGAACCAGACGCGCGCCGCGGGCATGCTCGGACTGAACCGCGACCAGATCCGCTACCGCATCGAGAAGTTCGGTCTGAGCAAGAGTCCTGCGTAGCCGCGCGGCCGCGCCCCCCGCGCGTCTCGCTGCCGTTGACGTCAGTGAGGGGGTTTTCCCGCCCACGTCGCGAAGACTTTCGCGACCGCGCCTGCGGCGTCGTCTGCCGGTTTACCAAAACGCGCCCGAATGTGGCGGCACGGCTGTTGCTCCGGAAGTGCCGCATGAACGCCGGGAAGCGTGTCGAAGCCCTTGCGATGCCGTGTCCGGCATGCCGGCTGCCGCGCGTCCTGCCGCTTGCCGACAGCACCCTGACCATCGCGTGGTACGCATGCGCCTGCGGTCATTTCTGGTCGGCGCGCGTGCGGGACGGCCGTCCGGTCGAAACGGGTCAGGCTCCACTTGACGCTCCTCCGCCCGCTGCGCAGTGAACGGGACAGCGGGGTGCCGTGCAGTAGCATGAACGGCGTCGTGACCACGCCCTTCCGTCTCGCGGGGCCGCAGGCCCGTGCGCTGCACCTGCTGGGCATTGCCCTCGCGTTCGCGGTGTTCGCCGTGGACATCGAAGTGCCGATCGGCAGCGCCGTGGGGATGCTGTACGTCGGCGTGATCCTGCTGGGCCTGTGGAGCCCGTGGCGGCCGTATCCGCTCGTGGCGGCAGTCGGCGCTTCTGGGCTCACGCTCGTGGACATGGTGGTCGGCTGGTCCGAGCAGGTACCGGCGGCGGTGTTCGTGAACCGGCCGCTCATGATTGCCGTGTTCGTGATCACGGGCGTCATGGTGCGGCGTTTCGTCAGCCTCGAACGGGAGTCCATGGCCAACTTCGATCGCCTTGGCGACTTCAAGCGTGCGCTCGATGCGGCGGCGATCGTCGCCATCACCGACGTGACGGGGCGCATCACCTACGTCAACGACAAGTTCGTCGAGATCTCCGGCTACTCGCGTGAGGAACTGCTCGGCCAGGATCACCGCATCATCAACTCCGGCTACCACCCGCCGGAGTTCATTCGCGATTTGTGGCGGACGGTGGCGCGCGGCGAAGTGTGGCAGGGCGAGATCCGCAATCGCGCCAAGGACGGCCATCTCTACTGGGTGGACACCACAATCGTCCCGTTCGTCAACGAACTCGGCAAGCCGTACCAGTACATCGCGATCCGGGCGGACGTCACTGCCCGGAAGGCCGCGGAGGAGCGGCTGACGCACCAGGCCTCGCTGGCGCGCGTCGGGCAGATGGCTGCGGTGCTCGCGCATGAGGTGCGCAATCCGCTGGCGGGCATCCGCGGCGCCATGCAGGTGCTTCTCGGCCGCCGCTCCCCCGAGGACCCGGAGCGAGCGGTGATGCAGGAGATTCTCCTGCGGACCGAGTCGCTCAACGAGCTGATCAACGACCTGCTGCTCTTTGCGCGTCCCCGCCCGCCCCGTCCAGTGGACGTCGATCTCACTGCGCTCGTCACCGACGTGATCGCGCACGTCCGTCAGGACCCCGCTCACCATGGGATCGCCTTCGAGGTGCAGGGACCGCCACTCCACGTGAACGCCGACACCGATCTCACGCGGGCGACGCTGCTCAACCTGGTGTTGAACGCCGCGCAGGCGCTGCAGGGTAGCGGTCGCATCACGGTCGCCGCGGCGCCGCTCCCCGACGGCATGGTGAACGTGCAGGTGCGCGATACCGGTCCGGGGATTCCCGCGGAGATCTGCGAGCAGGTGTTCGAGCCGTTCTTCACCACGAAGGCTCGTGGCGGCGGACTCGGGCTATCGATCGCGCTGCGGACTGCGGAGCTGCACGGCGGCACCCTGGCGGTCACGTGCCCCCCTGCCGGCGGCACGGTGTTCACATTGACGCTGCCCGCCTACGGCCATGGCGCCGGCGCGGCGGGGGGCGCCACGGGCGCCGCCATGGGTGGCGTGGCCGTGAGCTGACGGTTACGTGTCCGCAGCCGTGGATACGCCTTTGCGGCCGGTCGTCTTCCGCGCCCGCGGTCTCACGAAGGTCTATCGCATGGGCGAGGTGGAGGTGCACGCGCTTGCCGGCGTCGACCTCGACCTGGTGCAGGGCGAGTTGCTGGTGCTGCTCGGCCCGTCGGGCAGCGGCAAGTCGACGCTGCTGAACATCCTCGGCGGCCTCGACGTGCCGACGAGTGGGGAAGTGGTCTATCGCGACCACGTGCTCAGCGCCGCCGATGAAGCCGGGCTCACCGCATACCGCCGTCAGCACGTCGGGTTCGTCTTCCAGTTCTACAACCTGATCCCGAGCCTCACGGCGCGCGAGAACGTCGCCCTCGTCACCGAGATCGCCGCCGACCCCATGACGCCAGAAGAGGCGCTCGGCCTTGTCGGTCTCGACCGGCGCCTCGACCACTTCCCGGCGCAGCTCTCCGGCGGCGAGCAGCAGCGGGTGGCGATCGCGCGCGCCATCGCCAAGCGCCCGGACGTCCTGCTCTGCGACGAGCCCACGGGCGCGCTCGACAGCGCCACCGGCGTACTGGTGCTCGAGGCCATCGACCGGGTGAACCGCGAACTCGGTACGACGACGGCGGTGATCACGCACAACGCGGCGGTCGCGGCCATGGCCGACCGCGTCGTGACGTTCGGCGATGGCCGGGTGACGGCAGTTCGTGAGAACGCGGCGCGCGTCCCGCCGGGCAGCCTCGAGTGGTGAGCGCATGATTCCCGCCCTCGACCGGAAGCTGCTGCGGGATCTCTGGCGCCTCAAGGGACAGGCCGTCGCCATAGGTGCCGTCATGGCCGTCGGGCTCGCGATGTTCGTGGCGTACTTCTCCACGTTCACCTCGCTGCAGCTGACGCAGCGCACGTACTACCAGCGCTACCGGTTCGCCGACGTCTTCGCCAACGTCACGCGGGCGCCTCTCGCCCTGCGCCCGCGCGTGACGGCGATTCCGGGAGTGTCGCAGGTCGAACTGCGCGTCGTCGCCGACGTCACGCTCGACATCGCCGGTCTGCCCGAACCTGCCACCGCGCGTCTCGTCTCCGTTCCGGTGCCGCGGCGCCCGATGCTCAACGACCTGTATCTGCGGCGAGGTCGGTACCTCGCGGCAGGACGCCCGGACGAGGTGCTCGTCAGCGAGTCGTTCGCGCTCGCGCACGGCCTCGGTCCGGGCAGCGCCGTGCCGGCCCTCATCAACGGCCGCCGCCGCATGCTGCAGATCGTGGGCGTCGCCCTGTCGCCCGAGTACGTCTATACGGTGCGGCCCGGCGAGGTGATACCGGACGCGAAGCGATATGGCATCTTCTGGATGGACCGCCAGGCGCTCGGAGCGGCCTTCGACATGGAGGGCGGCTTCAATGACGTGGCCCTGACGCTGTCGCCCGGGGCCAGCGAGGCTGCGGTGATCGCCGCGCTGGACCGCCTGTTGCGGCCGTATGGCGGCCTGGGCGCGGCGCCCCCCCGCCGGCGGGGCTCCCACTGGGGGCGGAGTTACGAACAGGCG
>JAEZCY010000319.1 GCA_023429845.1 Acidobacteriota bacterium | reverse complement strand
GACCTGTTCCTGCTCGTCAACGGCGTACCCGTCGCGCGCGGCGAGGTCGTGATCATCGACGAGAGCGTGTCGCTGCGACTCACCGAGTTCCGGCAGAAGTCCGCCATCGAGGCGCTCGCGTGAACATGTTCCTTCTGCTGGCGCAGGCACAGGCGCCCGGTGCGCTGCCCGAACCCGGGTGGACCGACGGGCCCGGCGTCGTGCGGACGCTGCTGTCGCTGGTCGTGGTGCTCGGACTGATGGGTGGATGCGTGTGGCTGATCCGGCGGGGTGGCCTGCAGGGCGGCCGGGGCCCCCGGGCGGTGCAGGTCGAGACGGCAGTCCCGCTCGGCGACCGGCGCCAGCTCGTGATCGTGGCCGTCGAGGGCCGAAGGTTGCTGCTTGGGGTCACGCCGATGCAGGTGTCGCTCGTGACCGAACTCGCGGCGGGCGGATCGTTCTCGCAGGCGCTCGACGCGCGGGTGGACGCTCAAGCGCCGGAATCGGCAGGGGCGCGATGATCCGCCGCGCGTTCGTGCTCGGCGCCGGCACAGGTGCAGCCTGGGCCGCCACGGCGGCGCCCGCGTTGGCGCAAGCGGCAGGCAGCGCCCGCATCGACATCGACGGCATCGGCGCCATCTCGGCGCCGCTGCAGGTCGTGCTGCTGTTGACGCTACTCAGCTTCATCCCGGCCATCCTCATGACGATGACCGCGTTCACGCGGATCGTCATCGTGTTCCATTTCCTCCGGCAGGCGCTCGGCACGCAGGAAGCGCCCTCGAATCAGATCCTCATCGGGCTCGCGCTGTTCCTGACCGTGTTCGTGATGGCACCGGTCGCCGACCAGGTGAACGAGCAGGCCGTGCAGCCTGTCCTCCGCAACGAGATCACCGTGACCACGGCGCTCGAGCGCGGCGCGCCGCCGCTGCGCACCTTCATGCTCAAGCAGACACGCGAGAGCGATCTGGCGCTGTTCGTGGAGATGGGGCGGGTCGCGCGTCCGGAGACGCCCGACGAGATCCCGATGCGCGTCGTGATTCCGGCCTTCATCCTGTCGGAGATCAAGACCGGGTTCTAGATGGGGTTCTACCTGTTCGTGCCGTTCCTGCTGATCGACCTCGTGGTGTCCACGACGCTGCTCTCGATGGGCATGCTGCAGCTGCCGCCCGCGATGATCTCGCTGCCGTTCAAGGTCATGTTGTTCGTGATGATCGACGGCTGGAACCTCCTCGTGTCCTCACTCGTCCGCAGCTTCCTCTGAGTCGCCCATGTCCGAAGCCCTCGTTGTCGGCATCGTTCGTCAGGCCATCGAGCTGGCAATCCTCGTGAGCCTGCCGATGCTGCTGGCCGGCCTCGTCGCCGGCGTCCTGGTGAGCATCTTCCAGACGGTCACCAGCATCCAGGACAACGTGCTCGCGTTCATCCCACGCGCGGCCGCCATCTTCCTGACGTTCGCGATCACGTTTCCCTGGATGCTGCGGCTCATGTCGGGCTTCGCGCGGCAGATGGTGACGCGGCTGCCGGAGCTGGTGCGCTAGATGGAGCTGTCACCGGTGCTGGTGTTCGCGATCGCGCTGGTTCGGCCGAGCCTCCTCGTCATCGGCACACCGCTGTTCGGCGGCACCTTCACGCCGCCGATGGTGCGCGTGGGGCTGATCGTCGTGCTCGGCGCCTTCATGGCGCCGGTGATTGGACTGCCGCGCACCGTCGAGGCTGGCACCTTCATCGCGCTGATGCTGCGAGAAGCCCTGATCGGGTTCGCCCTTGCCCTGTCGGTGCGGCTGCTCGTGGCCGGCGCCGAACTGGGCGGGTACCTCACGGGGTTCCAGATGGGGCTGTCGTACGCGGCGCTCGTCGATCCGCAGAGTGGCGTGCGCAACAACGTGCTGGCCGCGCTCTACGGCTCGCTCGCGGTGATCATCCTGTTCCTGACCAACGGACACCACGACCTCCTGCGCGCGCTGGCCGCGTCGTACGACGCCGTGCCCATCGGTGGCGGCGCGGTCGCCGCAGGGCTCGCCGAGCTCGTGGCCCGCATGTTCGGCCTGATGTTCACGCTCGGCGTGCGCCTCGCCGCACCGGTCGTGATCACGCTGCTGCTGGTGGAAGTCTCGCTGGGCGTGGTGGCGCGCGTCGCTCCGACGCTGAATCTGATGGTCACGGCCGCGCCGGTACGACTGCTCGTGGGGTGGACGGCCCTGGCTCTGACGGTGCGGGTCCTGCCCGAGATTCTGACGCGCGCCTTCCCCCAGGCCCTGCAGCTCGGCACCCGCACCGCCGGCGCCCTGCACTGAGTCATGTCCGACAACCGCACGGAACGACCCACACAGCGTCGGCTCGAACAGGCGCGCAAGCGTGGGCAGGTGGCGCGCAGCCGGGACCTGAACGACGCCTTTCATCTCGGAGCGGCGCTGCTGGTGCTCGCGTACTGGGGGCCGTCGATGACGTCGGGGCTCGGCACGGTGATGGCCACGGGGTTGACGCGCCTCGGTGATGCGCGGAGCCAGGCCATCACGAGCGGCGAGGTGGTGAACCTCGCGCTCCAGGGCGTGCTGCAGATCGGCTGGCTCGTCGCGCCGCTCGCGCTGGCGGCCATCGTGGCGACGGCCGTGTCCACGCAGGCCCAGGGTGGGTTCATCATCGCGACCGAGGCGCTTCGCTTCGATCTGACGCGCCTCAATCCCTCGACGGGGCTCAAGCGCCTCGCGCCGTCTCAGGCGGGTATCAACCTGGTCAAGACGCTGATCGCCGCCACGGTGGTCGGCGCCGTGGCCTGGCTGACGATTCGCAGCGCGATTCAGGAAGCGCCGCGCCTCGCCCTGCTCGCGCCGGTGGCCTCGGGCATCAATGCGTGGGAGCTCGCCGTCACGTTCCTCAAGCGCGCGGTGATCACCCTGGTGGCGCTGGCTGCCGCCGACTTCGGCCTGCAGAAGTGGCGCACCGGGAAGTCACTCAAGATGACGAAGCAGGAGGTCAAGGACGACCTCAAGATGACGGACGGCAACCCCGAGATCAAGGCTCGCGTCCGCCGCGTCCAGCGCGAGATGGCGCGCAAGCGCATGCTCGCGGCGGTGCCGCAGGCCACCGTCATCGTCACCAACCCCACGCACTTCGCTGTGGCGTTGCGCTATCAGCGCGGGCAGGCGGCGCCGGAGGTCGTGGCCAAGGGCACCGACGCGCTGGCGCTGAAGATCCGCAGCATCGCTCGCGAGCACGGCGTGCCGATCGTCGAGAACCCGCCGCTGGCCCGCGCCATCCACAAGCAGGTCGAGGTCGGCGAGCACATCCCGGGCGACCTGTTCGAAGCAGTGGCCGAGGTCCTGGCGTATCTGATCCGGCTCAAGCAGCTGGCGCTCTGAAGAGAGGAATCCGGAGATGTCGAATGCCAAACTCTTCGCCCCGACGCAGTTGCTGGTGCCGGGCGTCATCATCCTGGTGCTGGCGCTCATGGTGCTGCCGCTGCCGCCGGTCCTGCTGGACCTGCTGCTGTCGGTGGACATCGCGCTGTCGGTGGTGCTGCTGCTGACGGCCGTCTACGTGCGGAACCCGATCGAGTTCTCGGTGTTCCCGTCACTCCTGCTGCTGCTCACGCTGTTGCGCCTGTCGCTCAACGTCGCGGGCACGCGGTTGATCCTGCTGCACGGGCATGAGGGCGTTGACGCGGCGGGCCACGTCATCATGTCGTTCGGGCAGTTCGTGGTGGGCGGCAATTTCGTGGTGGGCATCGTCGTGTTCCTGGTGCTCATCGCCATCCAGTACGTGGTCATCAATCATGGCGCCGTCCGCATCTCGGAGGTGACCGCGCGGTTCACGCTCGACGCCATGCCGGGCAAGCAGATGTCGATCGACGCCGACCTGAACGCCGGCACCATCGACGACGCGGAAGCCAAGCGCCGCCGCGACAACGTGCGCAAGGAGGCGGAGTTCTACGGCGCCATGGACGGCGCGATCCGCTTCACGCAGCGCGACTCGCTCGCGGCCCTGCTCATCACCGGCGTCAACATCATCGCCGGCCTGGTCATCGGCGTCATGCAGTACGACATGGAACTGGTGGACGCCGCCAGGACCTTCACCATCCTCACGGTGGGCGAGGGGCTCGTCACGGCCATCCCCGCCCTGCTCGTCTCGATGTCGGGCGGCCTGATCACGACGCGCGCCTCCTCCGAGTCGTCGCTCGGCGAGGATGTGGCGACGCAGTTGCTCACCAAGATGCAGCCCCTGGCGATTGGCGCCGCCGTGCTGTTCTTCATGGGCCTGGTGCCCGGTCTCCCGAAACTCGCCTTCTTCCTTGTCGCCGCCGTCTTCGGTGCGGCGGCCTACATGAACCGGCAACGCACGGGGGACGTGGACGCTGACGGGGCGCTCGACACCGGAGGCGCGCCGCAGCAGCCGGAGCAGAGCGTCGAGACGCTCGTGTCGGTGGACCCGCTCAGCGTCGAAGTCGGATATGCGCTGATCTCGCTGGTCGACGAGCGACAGGGCGGCACGCTCCTCCAGCGGGTGAAGGCGATCAGGCGCCAGATCGCCACCGAGACGGGCATGATCGTGCCGCCCGTGCACGTGGCCGACAACCTGCAGCTCGGCGCGCGCACGTATGCGCTGCTCGTCAAGGGCGTGGAGGTGGCGCGCGCCGAGTTGATGCCCGACAGGCTGCTGGCGATCAACCCGGGGACGGCTACCGGCACCATCGAGGGCACGGCGGCGCGGGAGCCGGCGTTCGGCCTGCCCGCGCTCTGGGTTCGCGTCGAGCAGCGCGACGCCGCGACCGCGGCCGGCTATACGGTCGTGGATCCCACGACCGCGCTCTCCACCCACCTCTCGGAGATCATACGGTCGTTCCTGCCCGATCTGCTCACGCGGCAGCACACCAAGGAGATGGTGGACCGCGTGGCGCAGCAGTCGCCACGGCTGGTGGACGACCTGGTGCCCAAGCTCCTCGGTCTCGGCGACGTGCAGCGCGTGCTGCGGCAGCTGCTCCGCGAGCGCGTCCCCGTGAAGGATCTGACGACCATCCTGGAGGCGCTCGCCGATACCGCGGGGCACACCAAGGACCCCGACGTGCTCACCGAGACGGTACGGCAGGCGCTCGGCCGCGCCATCTGTCGCCAGCACCAGACCGAGCAGGGCGAGCTGCCGACCATCAACCTCGCCCCGTCGCTCGAGGAGCGGCTCATGCAGGCGGTCGTCCGCACCGAGCAGGGTGTGGTGCTCGCCATCGACCCGAACGACGCGCAGCACATGGCGGCGCGCATCGCGCGGGCGCTCGAGACGGCGGTGGCACAGCCCGTGCTTCTCTGCTCTCCAGCGTTGCGGCCTCACCTGTGGCGGTTGTTCACCAGGGTGCTGCCGCAGATGGGCGTGCTCTCGCACAGCGAGGTGCCGCCGCACGTGAAGGTCGCCCCGGTGGCCGTACTCGATTGACGCCATGACTCCTCACCGTTTCCGCAGTTCCAGCGTGCGCGACGCCCTCGCGCAGGCCCGTACCGCCCTCGGTCCGTCGGCGCTCGTGCTCGGCACGCGGCTGGTGCCCGCGTCGGGTTGGCGCGGTTGGCTCGGGGGACGTGAGGTCGAAGTCTCGGCATTCCCACCGCCGGGGGTGTCGGAGAACCGACGCGGCGCGACCGCGGACACGCCATCGCCCGCCTCGATCCGTCCGTCCGTCGCGCAACCGCCGGTGACCGACAGCCTCGTGGCGCGGCTCATCGCCACCGGGC
This sequence comes from Acidobacteriota bacterium, assembly GCA_023429845.1. Classification (GTDB taxonomy): domain Bacteria; phylum Acidobacteriota; class Vicinamibacteria; order Vicinamibacterales; family Vicinamibacteraceae; genus Luteitalea. The sequence goes on along the minus strand of JAEZCY010000319.1, from coordinate 2,902 downwards.
TCGACCGCGACCTCTCCGAGGCGGTCGTCGAGGAGGTCCCGGTCGCTCGTCGTCGGGACGTGTCGCAGGGGCAGCTTCGGCAGGCGCTTGCCGCCTGCGTCGAGCCGCTGGCCTGCCGCGACGCGGCGGTCGGCCACGTCAACGTGTTCATCGGCCCCCCGGGCGTGGGCAAGACCACCACCATCGCCAAGATCGCGGCCCAGGCACGGGCACGCGGAGAGCAGCGATTCCGTCTGGTGGCCGCCGACGGCTACCGCGTGGGCGCGATCGAGCAGTTGCGGCTCTACGCCGACATCATCGGCAGCCCGTTCGTCGTCGCCAGGACGCCCGACGAGGTCAGTGCGGCGGTCACGACCAGCAAGCTGCCGGTCCTCGTCGACACGCCCGGCCTCTCACCGGCCAACGAGGAGGCCGCAGCGTTCTTCTCGGCCCTGGTGGCCCTGCCCGCCGTGCGCACCCACCTGGTGGTTCCCGCGTCGACGATGCCGCGCGACTTCGACCGCATCTGGGACCGGTTCGAGTTGGCCGCCCCCGACCGGGTGGTGATTTCCAAGGTTGACGAAGCCGAGACGGTGATGCCGCTCGTGCGTGCCATCCGGGCGCGCGACGCCCGCGTGTCGCTGCTCGGTCTCGGCCAGCGCGTGCCGGAGGACCTCGTCGTGGCCGAGCCAGAAACGATTGCCGCGTGCCTCCTCGGCCAGGTGCCGGGGGCGGTGTACGCATGAACGCGCCGCGCCAGCAGCAGCGGAAGCGCACAGGAGAGAACGCCGTGCCGGTACAGACTTCCCAGGCGAGCCACACCGACCGTGATCAACTGGTGATCGCGCATGTCGGGCTCGTCAAGGCCATGGCCCACCGACTCGCCCAGCGGCTCCCGGCCCAGGTCGAGATGACCGACCTGATCAGCGTCGGTGTCATGGGGCTGATCGACGCCGCGGGCCGGTACCGTCCGTCGATGGGCGTGCCGTTCGATGCCTTCGCGCGTCGTCGCGTGCAGGGCGCCATGCTCGACGCGCTGCGGGACCTGGACTGGGCGCCCCGTTCGCTGCGCCGGATGCGCCGCGAACTCGACGGGGCGGTCGCCAAGCTGCGGGCCGAACTGAAGCGCGAGCCGACCGAGGACGAAGTCGCCGATCAGATGCAGATGTCGCCCGCCGAGTACGGCAAGGCGATGGATCAGGTGCGGACGCTGGACGTCGGTGCCATCCGTCAGCTCGACGCGACGGGGGAAGACGGGCAGCCGCTGATCGAGCTCTGCATCGATGCCGACGAAGGGCCCGATGCGCAGCTCGAACGCAAGGAACTGCGCGTCCTGCTCGCACAAGCCATCATGGAACTGCCCGAGCGCGAGCGTCACATCCTCGCCTTGTACTACGAAGAGGAGATGACGATGGCCGAGATCGGTGCGGTCATCGGCGTCTGCGAGTCCCGCGTCTCGCAGCTCCGCTCGCTGGCGCTGTCGCGCCTGCGCGCCAGCCTGAAGACCCGCCTGCAGAAGCCCGAGGCGCGCGCGTGAGCAAGATCCTCTCCCAGGACGAGATCGATGCGCTGCTGACGTCGGCCGCCGACCTGGAGAGGGCGGCCAGCCGCGACCGGCCTGCTGACGCCGACGCATCGGTCATCGCTTACAACTTCCGGCGCCCCGACCGCATCAACAAGGAGCAGATCCGCTCGCTGCATTTCCTGCACGACCGGTTCGCCCGCAACATCTCGACGTCGTTGTCGGCCTACCTGCGCACGGTGACCGACGTCAACGTCACGTCGGTGGAGCAGTTCACGTACTCCGAGTTCCTGATGTCGGTGCCGGACCCGACGGCGTTCTACGCCATCTCCATGAATCCCCTGGAGGGACTCGGCGCGCTGGAACTGAATCCGTCGGTGGCGTTCTCGATGATCGACCGCATGCTCGGCGGATCGGGGCGAGGCATGGCGCCCACGCGCGGCCTGACCGAGATCGAGCACAACGTCATCGACGGCGTCGTGAAGCTCGTGCTCGAGCATCTCACCGAGACCTGGCGCAACATCGTCGAACTCCGTTTCCGCGTGAACGGCCGCGACACCCGCCCGCAGATGCTCCAGGTGGCCGCACCGAACGAGGTCGTCGTGCTCATCGGCTTCGACATCAAGATCGGCGACGCCCGCGGAATGCTGAATTTCTGCCTGCCGGCCACCGCGATCGAGACGGTCGGTGACTCGTTCACGCACTCGTGGTATCGCGCCCACCGCGAGCCGACCGCCGACGACCGTCAGCAGTTCTGGCGCACGCTGGGGCGGCTGCCCGTGGACGTGGCCGCCACCGTGGAGACGACCATGCTGGCGCGCGACGTGCTCGATCTCGCACCGGGCGACGTGATTGCGCTCGGACACCGCCTCAACGACCCGCTGCAGGTGCGCGTCTGCGACACGGTGAAGTACGACGCCTTCCCGATGCAGGAGCATGGCCGCGCCGGTGTGCGCCTCCTGCACGAGGTGAGCAGTCCCGTGGAGATGGAGGCGGCGCATGGCTGATACGCGTCCGCTCATCGACGCGCTCGCCGGACACCTGTGCGACGCGCTCGGCACCATCACCGGCACGGCCGTGCGCACGCTTCCGACCGTCGGCGAGTCGAAGGTCGACTGGCAGGTCGGCGTCCGGGTGAGCGGCAGCGCGCACGGCACCGTCTGGCTCGGCCTCACGCAGGAAGGCGCCACGCAACTGGTAGCGGTGATCCTCGGTGATCCCAGTCTCGTCGCCGACGCCGACATCGTGGACACCCTGCGCGAACTGGTCTCGCAGGCCGCCGGCACGCACGTGAACGGCGCCGGGCAGGGCCTCGCGCTCGACGTCGACACGCCCGCGGCCGCCACGAACGCGGCCCCGGCGGACGCGCAGGTGTACGACTGTCTCTTATACACTCTGACG
>JAEZCY010000235.1 GCA_023429845.1 Acidobacteriota bacterium | reverse complement strand
GCGTATCACCGTGCACCGGGCCATCGAGCGCGTGACGGTCGGCCCGGCGGCGGCGCTGTGGCAGTGCGGCCAGGTGGACCGCGTGCTCTCGGGCGGGGGCGGCGGCGCGTGGGAGGTGCGGGCCCGGGCGCTCGAGGCGCTGCAGGCGTCCATCGCCCCGGTGCGGGTGGTGGTGGGGGGCGGTGTCACGCCGGAGGCGATCGAGGTGCTGGCGACGCGCCCGTCGCTTCGGGAACTGCACGTCGGGCGCATCGCGCGGGAAGGCGAGTCCTATCACCAGCCGGTGAGCGCGGCGGCCGTGGCCTCGCTCGCGCGGCGCTGGTTCTCGAGCGGCACCGGTTCCCGTCAGGCCTGACCGGCCTGCTGCAACCGCGACACGCTCGCGGCGTCCATCTGCACCGCGAGTTCGGTGACGCGGCCATCCACGTCAACGGTCATGACGATGTCTGCGCTGCCGACCCAGGCGGCACCGGTGTCGCGCAGCGTGCCCGTGAGGTCGGCGTGACCGGTCGCCAGGCCGTGGCGGATCTCGAAATCGCGCAGGGCGACTTCGGGGGCCCCGAGCGTGTAGTGCAAGGCCTTCACCAGGAGGCGGTATCCGCCAGGCCCTCGGGCTACCAGCCGCACCAGCGGATCGGTGGCGGGTCGTCCGAGCGTGTCTTCATACGCGGTGCCATTGAGGCGAAAGACGGCGTCGCGGTGCAGCACGCCGTCGGGAAGATCGAGGCTGCCCCGGTTGAAACACGCCACCCACTCGGCCACGCGGCCGACGAACTCGACGGGCGTCATGGAGAAAGGGTAGCAACATGTGTCATTCTGCGATGTCTGGGAGTGCGAGACACGCGATGACCTATCAAGTCGAGATCATGCTGCGCGGCAACGAGACGGTGTACACGGAGACCGTGCACCACATCGGCGGGAACGATCCGGCGGCCTGGACGGCCGACGATGCGAACACGGTGATGCACTCGACGCTCATCGCGATCGACCGGGTGCTGAATCCCGGCCGCAACGACGAGCCGGCCGCCACGACATTCCGGGGCGTGAACTGGATCGTGTCGTCGTACGACAAGGGCGGGGTGGTGCTCGCGCTCGAGATCCATAGCGCGTCCGCCGTGGCTGGCCCGTTCTCGCTGCCGCAGGCGCGGCTCGAGGCGCTGCTCAACGAAGCGGCGCAGTCCTCCTCGTCTGCGAGCGGCGTGGTGCACTGAGGGCGGCGTAGGGCCGGCAACCGGGTAGCCGGCAAGGCGCGCTTGACGCCGAGCGTCGAACGGCGAACGCGGCACGCCGAACGTCGCAGGCCGGGATGGCGAAACTGGCAGACGCACGGGACTTAAAATCCCGGGCTCCGTGAGGAGCGTGTGGGTTCGATCCCCACTCCCGGTACCATTTTATCGACATTTCTGAATTGCGCACAGGGCGTCTGCGTTGCCATTGTGCCTAATCTGTGTCCAGATGCTCGGGATGGACGTTCCAGCTGACTACTGCGGAGGCTGGTTGTGCGCTCCGCTCAACTTCGTCAACCGCTCCAGTTCGTCGGTGACCCTAATCAGGTCAGACATATAGGAATTGAAGCTGCGATGCCAAACGTCGTCAGCGGCTTTCAGCTCCCGGACGTTCCGTGCAGACTTCGCCAGAATGGCCAGCCTGCGGGCGAGTCCGTGAAGCGCCTCGCGCTCGTGTCGGTCAAGAACAGGTGCGTAGCGATCAAAGTGCCGCATCAGGCTGTCAGCTCGCGATCTCCAGAACTCCTCAGAATCTGGCGATGCAAGATGTACGAAGGTGCCCATGAGCCCTTCGCGAATTCTTCCCACCTGCCCCCGCGTCTCTTCCAGTGTGGCGGCGCTCACCATAAGGCTCTGAGCTCTAGCCCGAAGGCTCTCAAGACTCCCAGCGGCTCCATTCGTTGTGGCATGCAGCGTGAACGAGAGTCGCGCGTGCAATTGGAGCAGTGGTGCCAGTAGCAGCCCCCCGAGTGCTGCGTCGCGCTGACCGGGGTACATGTCCCTGATTCGGTCAGCATCGAGCCTGTCCACCACTTGCCTGCCGTATCGCAGCACAGCCCAGAGGGCCAAGGTGCTCGCGGACCAATTTACTAGGAGGCCGGGAAGAACCTCCCTCCAGTCGCCCCAGTAAGCAGCTGCTCCCGCCAGCATCACCCCCAGTACAGGGAGGGCCACGTCCGGTCGGCTAAGCGTCTGTGCCCGCGTATCCATTATCATCTCGGCAGAATGACCATCATTGCGCCCCGGCCATCGGGCGCGGAGTCTAGCACGCTACCTCGGAGAGGTGGGCGGCCGACGCGCGTCGTGTACTCCGCCGTCATCTGCTTTGCTCTTTTCACGGGAGTCGAGGCGCTTCATTCGCAAGCCCGGTTCGTGAAGCCGTTACCAATGACCGGCGGGAAGCATGTCCAGGTCAGCACTGTTCACGCTCCGGTCATCATCGGCGTACCCGATGGATTTGTGTCAGTTGACCCTACCGAGTTCGGCGTGCCGTTTTCGGGCGGTTCAAAGAGCCGCCCTCTCGCTTTCTTCATCAGACCTGACGACATCGAGCGGTGGCGTTTCGCCGACGCCGAGAGCCTGCAACATGCTGTCGCTTCGATCTTCTTGCCGGCGGACCACAACGGGATAACGACTGAGGAGTTCGACCAACTGAAGGCTGCCGCTCGGACTGCCGCTGGCCGCGCTGCTGCGGCACAAGCCCGAGAAGAGGCCGTTCAAGCTGCCAAGGAGAATGGGAGCAACGTCCCGCGCGAGGTCACTCCAGTCCGAGTGCTCTTTGAGTCCGACCGAGTCTTGGCCCACACTGCGGTTTTCTCGTATGGACGTGCGGAGGAGACAATCCGCGTCGTGTCGGCGATGGCATACGTGAGGGTTGCCGGGACGATGTTGTACATGACGTGCTTCGGTACTGACCCCAGCGGTACCGAGAAGTCCCTCTTGAACTGGGTGAATCGCACGCTCGCAGCCAATCCTCCCAGTCGGCCCCAGCAGTGAGCCAGCAGGCAGGCAGTGTGTAGAGCCGGACACATGTAGAAGGCGCGCCAGGGCGGCTAGGCTAGGCAGTTCGTCGAATTGCGTAATTACCTGCAATAGTCTGAGTAGAGGGCTTCTCGCGCGGCCGTCTTTCCCCCCGAGCACACACGACCCGTGGCGTGCGGTCCAGCTGTGGCATAATAGAAGTAGGGCATTCTTTCGCTCTTCAGGCGAGTGTTCCATCGCCGAGGCTGATCAGCGTAGACGACAGGTCCTGCCAGGGGCCGTTGCGCGGAGCAGCGACACGCAACATGCGGTCCCCGCAGGGTAAGCGTGAATTCAAGAGACAGCGGCGCATCTCAGGCTTTGGCAGGCCATGGCCACGCAATAGGCGAGTTCGGACTTGCTTTGCGCTGGCCAACCAGTGCGTCGGGTTCCTAATCGCGCCACGAGATTTTCCGAGGAGTGGCGGAGCCGGCTGATCATCAGCAGATAAGTTCACAGCGACAGTCGGTTAACGATAGCCAGGGGTTGCCAGGAGGGGATCGGCCCACATGGGGAGGCCGGTCGCGGCTATCGGGGAAGTGGCTCAACACAGCCATCTGGACGAGCGGCGACTGCGGCAGCACTGCTGCTGGGTCGTGACGAGCAGGGCGCTGATACGGGCGCTCATGTGCGAGAGCACGGGGTCTTAGGGCATACGTGTATCAAAATGGCCGCTCGTTCAGGTCTGAACCTGCTCGGCCTGCTTGAACGAATGGCAGTCATGGACGTTCCAGACAGTAAGCGCGCTTATACCAGCCATCCAAGAGACTCTCCCAGCGCCAGCCGGTCTGCTGCGATACCTGCCCTCCCCCTGCACATCTGGCAGGAGGACGGAGAATGGTTTGCCAGGACGTGCATCGACGGCGACTCGCGCAATGTCAACCTGAGTTGCCAAGCGTTCGGCAGGGCCTTCGCTGGCTTGCGAGCCATCCAGCCGAAGGACAAGGATTCGGCCGTTCTGGCATTCCTGCAATGGCGCTGGTCACAGGTCAGAGTGGCAGCTGAGACGGAGTAGCAGGCACGCCGCTTCGCATTGAGAACGGCTAGCCCTCCTCCTCCTCCATCAGCCTCCGGTACTGATTCTCTGGCAGGTTCTCCAGCAGGTTCATCTCCCATTCAGTCAGCTCCGTGAATGGAACGTTGCGCAGCAACGCCACTGCGTCCAGGTCGGCAGGCGGTGGCCCACGTCTCTCTTGTGTGCCGTCGTACGCTTCCAAGCGGTTCTTGGCATCCTCCATGGCAGCTGCATCCTCGATGTTGTAGCGCTCGAAGATGCTGTCTGTCTCATGGCCGGAAATCTTCTTGGCCGTCGAGCGTGGAACGTTCGCCTTCACGAGGTTCATCACGCCGGTTCGTCTGAGGTCGTGAATAAGGACATCCGGCGCGCCGGCCTCGCGAGTCGCTCTAGACCAGTCAGCACGCATGCTCCTGATCTGGTCTCCGACACCAGCAGCGCCCTGTCGTGCCTCTCTGAAGAACACGAACTCCGGCATCAGTCCGGTTCTTCGGTACAGGTCCTCAGCCTTCCTGTGCTGGCCCACGAGAACAAGACGCATGCTGGCGGTCAGCTTGATTGTGCGACCTTTTCGGCTCTTCGTAGTCCCGGGCTCTAGCCTCACCCAGCCATCCTGAAGGTCCACCTGTGCCCACTTGAGCGGCAGCACTTCCGACTTCATGCGCCAGGCCGTCAGTGAAGCGAAGCGGACAGGAGCCCTGAGATGCGCTGGCAGCCTCGCGATGATGGCTTCCAGGACGACCGGCTTCACGAATCCCCGCCTTACGTTGTCCTCCCGGAGCAGGGTGAACGTGGGCATATCGCTCAGGAGTTCCAGCTTCATTGCAAGTCTGAATCCCCGGCGGAGGACCGCCAACTCTCGGTTCACAGTCGCATTGCTGGCTGGATTTGGGCCGCTCTGTCTGCTGCTTATGTAGTTCTCCACCTGCGCAGCGCGAATGCGGCGGCTGGAGGTCTTCGCGCCCAAGATTCGCTCGAGGTGCTTCCGGCGATGCGAGATGTGTGAGAGCGTCGCCTTCCCGTTCCTCTCGTAGTCACGCACCACAAGGTCGAGAAGTTCGCTCAGGCACGGGTCTTGGCCCGCTGGGTCCAGCTGCCGTCCAACTTGCAGCATGCGTTTGTGCAGCCGCGATTGGGCGTTTGCGCGATTCTCCGTCTGCAGGCTCTCGCTGACCCTCTTGCCGTTGGCGTCGTAGTACCGAACCCGCCAGATCCGGCTTCCCTTCGGCTTGTAGAGCTGGCCTCCGCCCCAACGGCCTCTGCGCTGCTTTGCCACTCTTGTGCCTCCTTTGTGCCTATTCTAGCGCATGCATGAGGTCGACTCAGGCGTGAACAGGAGCATTCGGCAGACCCAGTCACCGTTTTTAGCTAGTTTTGTTGGCTCACGTGTATGTATGTTGCTGATTCATGCTAAAACGCACGGGACTTAAAATCCCGGGCTCCGTGAGGAGCGTGTGGGTTCGATCCCCACTCCCGGTACCATCACTCGCTGCGCTCGCGCTGGTCCCGGGAGCCGCGATCGGGCGCGCGGCTCCGGCCTTCGGCCTCGCCAGCGCGCTCGACCCCACTCCCTACGTCACGCACTCCGGGGGCGCTGGTCCCGGGAGCCGGGATCGGGCGTGTGGCGCCGGTCTTCGGCCTCGCCAGCGCTCGACCCACTCCGTACGCCACGCACTTCGGGGGCGCTGGTCCCGGGAGCCGGGATCGGGCGCGTGGCGCCGGCCTTCGGCCTCGCCAGCGCGCGTCCGAACTGCGTGCGACACCGCGGTCCACGTGCGAGTGCTCGGCGCCGCGGCCCACGCCACCGTTCGCCAATGGCAAAGCAAACCTTTACGGATTGCTGCGGACACATGGCCTGTAGCTGACAGGTGCACCTTGTCGCAGGGCTCGACGCTGCGAGTCATGCGGCACGTTGGCGGGCGGCGCCAGGGCACCGCCGCGGCGGGTGCCGCGTATACTGGCGCAATCTCACCACGGTGTCGCGGACGTGTCAGCCAACCCCGGCATGACCTCGGGCCGGCGTGTGTGTGTCCCGGTGTGCTGAACCGCAAGGGGGTGATCGTGCAGCCATCCGCAGCGCTTCTTGGCCTCGTCGTCTCGTTGACAGTGTCCGGCGTCCTGACAGGCGTCGCAACGAGCAGCTTCGTGAGGATGGTCCAGACACCGGCGTCGACGGCGGCCGAACGCATGGCGGCGGACACCCCGAGGACCACCACCGGCGGCAACGGCTTCATCGCCCCCGCGGGCTGGAGCGTGAGCGTGCGAGGGCCGGCGACCATCCTCGAGCCACCGGAGACGGGCTCGCGTATCGTCCTGATCGACGTCGAGGCCACCGACGCTGCTGCGGCCGTCGCCGCGGCGTGGTCCGTGTACGGCGGTGACGCGACCTGGCCCCTCAAGGTGACCACCGATGTCGCCGACAAGGACGGCTGGACCCAGCGTCGAGAGTTCGTTTATCAGACATCGCCGAACGAACGCCGCGACGTCGTCGCGTTCGCCCAGCATGCGCAGGGCCAGTGGACCGTCGCCGTGTACGACATGGCGCAGGACGTGGGCGAGAAGCGCCGCGCCCAGGTCAATCTCCTGTTCGATCGCCTGCTGCCGAAGGGGTACACGCGCGAGACGTTCGCGGGCAGGACGGCCAGGCCGCTCGACGCCGGCCGGATCGCCGCGCTGGGTGCGTTCGTCGAAGCCGGACGCAAGGCGACCGGCGTGCCCGGCGTCTCGATCGGTCTCGTGCAGGACGGCAAGGTCGTCTTCAGTGGCGGCTTCGGCACCCGCGCGCTGGATTCGCCCACGGCCGTCGATGCCGACACGCTGTACATGGTGGCGTCCAACACGAAGGCCCTCACCACGCTGCTGCTGGCTCGGCTGGTGGACGCCGACAAGCTCACGTGGGACACCCCGGTCACGTCATTGCTGCCGTCCTTCAGGCTTGGCGACGAGGCGACGACGAAACAGGTGCTGGTCAAGCACCTGATCTGCGCCTGCACCGGCCTGCCTCGCCAGGACTTCGAATGGCTCTTCGAGTACGCCCGCATGACACCCGAACGCGCGATGGCGACGCTCGGCACGATGCAGCCGACGAGCCGCTTCGGCGAGTTGTTCCAGTACTCGAATCCGCTGGCTGGTGCCGCCGGCTTCGTCGGCGGACACGTGCTGTTTCCGGCACTCGAACTGGGCGCGGCGTACGACAGGGCGATGCAGGAGCAGGTCTTCGATCCGCTCGGCATGTCGGCCACGACGTTCGACTACGAGCGCGCGCTCGCCGGTAACCACGCGACGGCTCATTCACAGGACATCGAGGGCCGCGCTGCCGCCGCCATGATGGCGATCAACTACTCGATCATCCCTTTCCGACCTGCCGGCGCCGCGTGGAGCAACGTGGCCGACATGCTGAAGTACGTGCAGATGGAACTCGCGGAAGGCGCGCTGCCGGACGGGCGCCGCTACGTGGGCAAGGACGCGCTGCTCGAGCGCCGGGTGCCTCAGGTTGCGACGGGCAAGGACTCGACGTACGGGATGGGACTGTCGGTGGACACCACCTACGGCGTGCCGGTGGTGCATCACGGCGGCGACATGATCGGTTACCACAGCGACATGATCTGGCTGCCCGACCACGGCGTCGGCGCCGTGGTGCTGACCAACGGCGATCCCGGCTGGCTGATTCGGACTCACTTCCGTCGCAAACTGCTCGAGGTCCTGTTCGATGGGCGTCCCGAGGCCGACGCGGACATGGCGGTGGGGGCCAAGACCTTCGCGGAACAACTGGCAGCCGAACGCAAGCTGCTCGTGGCACCGGCGGCCGCGGATCTGGCCCGCGCCCTGGCCCCACGGTACGCCAACCCGTCGCTCGGCGAGATCGTCGTCACCCGTCAGGGCGCGACGACGGTCTTCGACTTCGGCGAGTGGAAGAGCGAGATGGCATCACGTCGCAATCCTGACGGCACCGTCTCGTTCCTGACGACGGCCCCCGGCATCTTCGGCTTCGAGTTCGTCGTCGGCGCGGACCGCACCCTCGTCGTCCGAGACGCGCAGCACGAATACCGCTTCGAGCCGCGGTGAGACCGATTGTGCTCGTCGCGGGTCGGCAGCCGGCTGGCGCCGGTCCGCCCCGCGGGTCCGGCGTCGGCCCATGCCGTTGACCGACCGGGCTGTGACATCATCGCGGCCTCATGCGTCCGCCCCAGGAGGGATTGGTGAGGTTCCTCGTCCCGGCCGTCTTGCTTGCCTTCTCGCTACCGCTCGTCGCGCGCATGGTGCCGCCGAATCGGCTCTATGGCTTTCGTACGAGCACCGCGCTCAGCTCGGAGCAGGCGTGGTACTCGGCCAATGCCATCGCCGGCTGGATCTTTGCCGGCGCGTCGATCGTCTGGCTGTTGTGGCTGCTGGTGGCGCCGAAGCTGGCGTGGGGCCAACGCCTGGATCAATACGTTGGGCCCGGCCTGCTGATTGCCGCACTCATCGTGTCGCTGTGGGCCACCAGGAACGTCGCGACCTGAGCGCGGCATCACCCACGTCACCGGTCCTCAACGCCATCCGAGCGCCGGCGCGACGAGTTTCAGGATGTTCTCGATCACGTGCGCGTTGTACTCGACGCCGAGCTGGTTCGGGACCGTGAGGAGCAGGGTATCGGCGGCAGCGATGGCCTCGTCTGCGCGCAGATGTGCCACGAGTTCGTCCGGATCGCCGGCATAGTGGCGGCCGAAGATCGCCCGTGTGCTCGGGTCGATGTAGCCGACGTGATCCCGGTCCTGGCGATCGCGACCGAAGTAGCGACGATCGCGATCGTCCACGATCGCGAAGATGCTGCGGCTCACGGACACGCGCGACTCGCGGGGGTGTCCCGCTTCCTTCCACGCCGCCCGGTACGCCTCGATCTGCTTGCGCTGCTGCACGTGCAACGGCTCGCCGCTCTCGTCCTCCTTGAGGGTGGAACTCTGGAGGTGCAGTCCCATCGTCGCGGCCCACCGGGCCGTGGCATTCGAGCTCGACCCCCACCAGATGCGTTCCCGCAGTCCTTCCGAGTGAGGCTCCAGACGCAGGAGACCTGGCGGATTCGGGAACATCGGTTGCGGGTTCGGTTCGCCGAAGCCCCGCCCTTCGATCACATCCAGGAAGACCCTGGCGTGCCGGCGCGCCATGTCCGCGTCCGACTCGCCTTCGGACGGCAGGTAGCCGAAGTATCGCCAGCCATCGATCACCTGCTCCGGCGACCCGCGGCTGATGCCGAGCTGGAGCCGCCCCCCGGCGATGACGTCAGCGGCGCCGGCGTCCTCGGCCATGTACAGCGGGTTCTCGTAGCGCATGTCGATCACCGCCGTGCCGATCTCGATGCGGCGCGTGCGCGCGCCGATGGCCGCGAGCAGGGGAAACGGCGACGCTAGTTGCCGCGCGAAGTGGTGCACGCGGAAGTAGGCGCCGTCGGCACCGAGCTCCTCGGCGGCGACCGCGAGTTCGACCGACTGCAGCAGCGCGTCCGCGGCCGTGCGCACCGCCGACTGCTCCGACGGCGACCAGTGCCCGAACGACAGAAACCCGATCTTCTTCAACGCCATCGGAGAAATGCCTTCTTCCTTCGCCAGATCCTGACCCGACGCGCGGCGTCCGCGGAGTCAGCTCGGCTGCCGATGGCCCGGCCCGCGCAGCGGCCGCCCCGGCCGCTCGTCCGTCATCGCGCCATTGGCGATCACGGCCCTGCCGTTGACGAGCACGTGCCGCATGCCGACCGAGTAACGGTTGGGCTGTTCGAACGTCGCCATGTCGCGTACCGTGGCTGGGTCGAACACGACGACGTCAGCCATCATGCCGGGACGGATGAGGCCGCGGTCGGTGAGCCCGACACGAATCGCGGCCTGCGAGGTCATCTTGCGGATGGCATCCTCGAGCGTGAGCACGCCGTCCTCCCGCACGTACTTGCCGAGGATGCGCGGAAACGTGCCCCAAGCCCGCGGATGCGACTTGGACACCGACAGCGGACCGTCCTCGGCGCGTGCCCCCGAGTCGGTGTCGAACGACACCCACGGCGTGCGCATCGCCTCGACGACGTCGCTTTCGCGCATGATCGCGATGATGACCGACGACTCCGCCTTGTCGGCGATGACGAGGTCTATCGCGGCATCGCGCGGGTCCTTGCCCATCGCCTCGCCGATCGCGTCGAACGACATTCCCTCGTACTTGCGCAGGGCGGGGTCGAGTACCGAACTCAGCATCACGCCCGTGGCGCCGCCGGACCCGTACCACTGGTTCTCGAACGGCGCATCCGGGTCGTCCATGTCGCGCTTCACGCGGGCCCGCGTTTGCGGATCCGCCAGGCGGGCGAGCATCGCTTCGGTGCCGCCCTCGCGCACCCAGATGGGCAGGCAGGCGTCGAGGCCGTTGGAGGCGCGGTCGTACGGGTAGATGTTGGCGGTCACGCGCAGTCCGCGGGTGCGGGCCGCCTCGATGCGGCGCAGCACCTCGGTCATCTTTCCCCAGTTGCTCTTGTACGACGTCTTGAGGTGCCAGATCTCGGTGGGGATGTCCGCGCGCTCGGCAATCGCCAGGACCTCGTCGAGTGACTCGAAGACCCGGTTGCCCTCGGAGCGCTGGTGGGTGATGTAGATGCCTCCGTGCTCGGCGGCGACCTTGGCGAGTTCGACCAGTTCGTCAGTGCTGGCGAACCGGTTGGGCACGTATTGCAGCGAGGAACTCAGTCCCAGCGCGCCGTCTGCCATCGCATCGGCGACGAGCTTCTTCATCTGCGTCAGTTCGTCAGGCGTTGGCGCGCGATCCTCCTTGCCGATGACGTGGTCGCGAACCCCGCCCGACCCGACGAACGTCCCGATGTTGATGGCGCTGCCCGCCGCCGACAGCCTCCCGAAGTACTCATCGAGCGTCCGCCAGTCCTGCGCGATCTTGAAGAACGCGTAGCTTGGCTGACGGTCGGCGCGCATGGCGTCGCTGACCGGCGCGATCGACACACCCTCGCCGGTAACCTCGGAGGTGATGCCTTGGGTGATCTTGCTCGCGGCGCGCGAGTCCACGAGCACGTTGAACTCGGATTGCCCGAGAAGGTCGATGAAGCCGGGCGACACCACGTGGCCGGCCGCATCGATGCGCGTGCCGGCGCGTGCGGCGGAGAGGTCGCCAAGGGCGGTGATGCGATCGCCGACGATGCCGACGTCGGCCCGGAACCACGGCGCGCCCGTGCCGTCCACGACGCGACCGTTCGCAATGACCACGTCGAAGCTCTGGCTGGTGTCGGCAGGCGCTTCGTCCGGTGGAGCGGTGATCTGCGTCGCGCTGCCGCAGCCGAACGACAGGGGCAGGACGGCCAGGGCCACCAGGAGGCCGCGGCACAGGGAAGACAACACGCTCGCGCTGGTCATCAGCGCCTAGTCTACTTGGCGTGCGTCCGCGTCAGTCCTCGAGCGGGTCCTGTTCGGGCGGAACGAATCCGGTCGCGCGGCCCTCAGGGCGGCGGGGCTGACGGCGCCAGTCGGGTGGTGAACACGGCGGTGCCGGTGATGTCGCGCAGGTTCACGGTCAACTCGCCCGACTCGCCGGCCACGTCCACCTCGCCAAAGAACTGAAGCCCGCTGTATGGCGAGAGATTCACTTGTCCAGGCGGCGGTGTGCTGGCGAACTCGACGCGCGGCCCGAAGGTGCCATCGAGGGGGTTGGGTCCGAAGCTGCCTGCGTTGAGTGGCCCTGCCACGAACTCCCAGAAGCCGTCGAAGTCGCGGAACGCGGCCCGCTCCGGATCGTAGTAGTGCGCCGCGCAGTAGTGCACGTCGCCCGTCACCCAGACCACGTTGCGGACGGCATGGCGGCGCAGGTGGCTCAAGAGGTCGGCCAGTTCGAGTTCGCGCCCGCGTGGCCCCGTTGCATCGCCGTTGGACACGCCCTCCCAGCGCGCCTCGCCGGTGGCCGCCTTGCCGTCGCCGACCTGCAGGCCCAGCGGCATGCCGGCCGCCACCACCTTCCATGTCGCCCGGGACTGCTGCAGGCCGTGCTTCAGCCAGTCCAGTTGCTCGTGCCCGAACAGCGCGGTGTCTGCGTCCGGTGCGGTCTGCAGGTTCGTGGTGTTGCCGCCGCGATACGAACGCATGTCCACCACGAAGACGTCCAGTCGAGGCCCGTAGCTGAAACGGCGGTAGACGCGCTGCGCCTCCCGAGCGTCGAACGGCCGCATCGGTGCGTACTCGAGGAACGCGCGCGTGCCCCGCGCGATCAACAGCGCGACGCGCTTCTCGCTGAATCGCGTGTCGGCAAGCAGGCTCTTGCTGTCGGACCAGTTGTCGACGATCTCGTGGTCGTCCCACTGCCAGATCTGCGGGACCTCCGCGTTGAATCGCCGCACGTGCTCATCGAGGAGGTTGTACCTGTAGCGACCGCGGAACTCGTGCAGCGTCTCGGCGACCTTGGCCACCTCCGGAGTCACGATGTTCGTCCACGTGCGGCCGCCCTCTGCCGTCACCGACTCGCGGATCGGGCCGTCGGCGTAGATCGTGTCGCCGCAGTGGATGAAGAAGTGCGGCTGACGCCGGCGCATCGTCTCGTAGATCTTCATGCCGCCAAAGGCCGGGTTGATGCCCCAGCCCTGGCCGGCGGTGTCCGCACCCCAGAGGAACCGCACGTTGCCCGAGGAGATGCGGCCACTGCCCGCACCTCGTCCGGCAGCGGTCCCCGGAGGGACGACAAACCGACCGCTTACCGGTTCACTGCGCGCCCGATCGTTGCCGAGGCCCTCGAAGGTCACGCGCACGAAGACCTCACGGCCCGGTTCGAGCCCCGTGAGATCCTGTCGCGCCGTGAAATCGGTGGGCTCGAGTGCGTGCGGCCCGATGAGGCGCTGCACGTTGCTGAAGCGCGCGTCGTAGGCCCATTCGACACGCATGCGCGCCGGACGGTCGCTGCGGCTCCACACGACGACCGCCCCATCCGACGGGTCGCCGAACTGCAGGCCCTCGAGGGCCCGCGGACGCTCGCGTTCGGCGGCCACCACGGCGGGCGCTCGCCCGGGCGCCCACGTCGGCAGCACGAGGCCGGCGGCCGTAGTCAGCGAGGCGTGCAGGAAGCGTCGGCGGGATCGGGAGGGCACGGCTCCGAGGGTACCCGAGGTGGGGGCGCGCAAGACGGGCCATGTGGAGCCCAGGCGGCCACGCCGCGAGATCCGACGCCCGAAGACCCTACGGCCGCGTCGTGGTGTGCCACGCCGCGCGGGCACGCTGGCCGGGCGACACGACCTCGAACGTCGAGCGCGTCTGGCTCGCGTGGCGACGCGCAAGCGCGTGAACCTCGGCGCGCGCCGCGGGCGGGAGCTGCTCGAACCAACGCAGCAGCTGGCGGGCCTGAGGGTCCGCGTCAAGCTGGCGCAGCGCCCGGTCATCCTCGTCGCTGACGAGCACGGCTACCTGGCAGCGTCGAGTCACCACTCTTCGGACCCTCCCTCGACATACAGCATCGAGACGACCATGGCGACCGCCACGGCCGTGGCCCCGATGAAGGCGATGGTCTCGCGCTCCTGGCGCATGGTGTCGAAGCGACCCGGCAGGACCAGCGCCGCGGCCAGCCAGATCAGTCCGCCCATCAGAAAGGCGCTGCCGGCCACGCGATTGGCGCGGTACCACGCCTCTTCGGATGTGGCGTCGCCCTGGCCGGGACCGAATGGACCGTGCGGCGACAGCTGCCCGAACAGCATCGGGACGGCCGCGAGAATGAGCACGATGGGACCAATGACCATGAGTCTTGCGCTTGGGGGGCGCGGACATCGAGGCCGGCCCCCTTGTCATCGGCGAGCCGCCGACAGGCATGAACGAGCGGGCGTGAGTGGGACTGACCATCGCGGGATGCACCTCGGCGATAGCCAGCTCGACAAGAGCGTGGAGACACGTGACGACCGAAGGAAGACCGGTAAATCACTGGAATTGGAGGAGTGCCCGGAGAGGCGGCTCGCCGAAGCGTTCGCGCCCGAGCAAACACGACCAGTGTAGCCGGTCGTGCGTTGCATACTCGCTGTCATGGCATCGCGACGCGCGAGCGGGCTGCTGCTGCATCCGACCTCGCTCCCCGGACGGTATGGTATTGGCGACCTCGGGCCGGAGGCCCATCGCTTCCTCGATTTCGTGCAGGCCGCGGGACAGCGCATCTGGCAGGTGCTGCCGCTCGGCCCGACGGGCTACGGCGACTCGCCCTACCAGTGCTTCTCGGCGATGGCCGGCAACCCGCTCCTGGTGAGTCCGGAGCGGCTCGCCGACGAGGGGTGGCTGGTTGCCGACGACCTCGTGGCGCTCGAGGGCCTGCCAGCGTCCGTCGCCGACTTCGACCGGCTCATCGCGCCACGCCGCGCCGCGCTCGCGCGTGCATACCAGCGCTTCCTCGCGCTCGGGCGCGAAGACCAGCGCAGCGCCTTCGAGGCGTTCCGCGAGACGCATGCCTGGTGGTTGCAGGACTTCGGCCTCTTCATGGCCCTGAAGGAAGCACACGACATGCGTGCCTGGACGTCGTGGGCGGCGCCCCTGCGCGACCGGGAACCGCGCGCCCTCGAGTCGGCCCGCGCACAGCACTCGGAAATCTGCCGCCTCCATGAGTTCGTGCAGTGGCAGTTCTTCTCGCAATGGGACGCCCTGCGCCAGGCGGCCGCTCGACGCGGCGTCGAGTTCATGGGCGACATGCCGATCTTCGTTGCGCACGACAGCGCGGACGTGTGGGCCCGACCGGACCTGTTCGACCTCGCGCCCGACGGATCCCCGCGCGGCGTGGCAGGGGTTCCGCCCGATTACTTCAGCGCGACGGGGCAGCTGTGGGGCAATCCCCTCTATCGCTGGGATCGCATGGCTGCCGACGGGTATGCCTGGTGGATCGACAGGATGCGCATGACGCTGGCGCTGGTGGATCGCGTGCGTCTCGACCACTTCCGCGGGTTCGTGGCCTATTGGCACGTGCCTGGTGACGCGATGACGGCCATCCATGGCCAATGGCGGCGCGGACCCGGGGCGGCCCTCTTCGAGGCGCTGGCCGCGGCTCTTGGCCCGCTCCCCATCGTTGCCGAGAACCTCGGGTTCATCACGCCCGACGTCGAGGATCTGCGGGCGCGCTTCGGTCTGCCCGGCATGGCCATCCTGCAGTTCGCGTTCGGAACCGACCCCCAGGCGCCCGACTTCCTCCCGCACAATCTCGCGCGCGATCGCGTGGCGTACACGGGCACGCACGACAACGACACGATGGTCGGCTGGGCGCGAGGCGCGGCAGGGGACAGCACGCGCACGCCGGACGACATCGCGAGGGAACGCGGGTACGCGGAAGCCTACCTGGAGGCCGCGCCCGACCAATTGCATTGGGCCGCGATTCGCGGGGTCGTCGCGTCAGTGGCCGACACCGCGATCGTGCCCGTCCAGGACGTGCTGGGCCTCGGCAGCGAGGCGCGCATGAACACTCCGGGACGCGCCTCGGGGAACTGGCGGTGGCGCCTGGAACGCGGCGCGCTCACCGCGGCGCATGCCGAGCGCCTGCGCCGCCTCGCCGATCTGTACGGGCGCCTGCCCGCCGCGGAGCAGACCTTTGCGCAAGCCGCCCGAGAGGAGGCGGCCCCCGTCGGCTGACGCGTCGGGCAGGGCCCGACGCCTACGGAAGGCAGCGGGGCCTTTGCCCGGCCGCCCCCTCGAACGGCTACCGCGCGCAACTGCCTGCGAAGCGCCGGGCCACCAGCTCGGCGCCGTCGCGGTCGGGCGCGAGATAAAGCGCGAACGCTTCGGCCTCGGGCCGATACTCCTCGACCAGCCAGACCGGGCCCGCGGGCGACTCGATCACGGCGTGCGGCACGGCGCGCACCACGCTGTCGAGCAGGCACGAGGTGACGTTCCTGGAGATCGACGACAGTTCCAGCGTGCCGCCACGACCTCGGTGGACCCACCCGCTCATGTAGGTGACCTCGTCGCACCAGCGCAGATGTTCCGGGCGCTTGCGAGGATACCGACGCTCGACCTCGACGAAGTACACCGGTTCACCGCCCCTTCCATCTCCGGCGTGGATCGACAGTGCCTGCAGCGGCATGCGGTCGCGGTCGTCTCCGGCCACCGGCGGCGAGTAGACGGCAAAGTAGTCGCCCGCGAGCATGAGGCGCTCTTCGCGGTTGAACGTCGGCTGCAGCGAGTCGAGGAGGGCCGCCGCTTCCGCGCTGTCGAGCGCCACCTCGCGTGGCACGGCGACGGTCGCGCTGCCCGCAATCGCCACGCCGTGCGTGGGGGCGCGCCGGCCATCGGCGGCACGCATCGGGCCTCGGCGCGCCCCGCGCGCGTGCAGGGCCACCTGCTGCTGGCAATACGACAGGACCCATGTCACGCCGTCGGCTGCGATCCGGCGCGGTGGTTCGTTGGGCACATGCAGCGACCAGTCCGTGGGCGGCTCGCGCAAGCCCCACCACGCGAGCGGACAGTCCTCGAGGCGCACGGGGACCTCGGCCTCCCTCGCGGGTCCGGGCCATGGCATGCGCCAGCGCCCGCGGTCGTGCGTCGCCACCGGCAGCATCACGCCGTCGTCACGCACGATGGCGACGATGAAGGAGGAGGGTGTGGCCGACAGGCGGACGCCCGGCACGAGCAGCAGCGCGAGCAGCAAGGACAATGGACGGCAATGCATGCGCGTCTCCGGCAGGGCGGCGGCGCCATGCTAGCAGAGACACCGGTGCCCGCCGGCAGGGCCGCCCCGCCCGGTCCCTGCACGCAATTGCGGGCGCGGCCGTACAATGAGGCCGCTGGCCCGGCAGCCTCGTGGCTGTCGGGCCTCACCGTTTCGTTTTCGTGAGGACGCCTGACATGAACGCGCAGATTGGCATGGACATCAACGAGCGGGCCCGCCGGGCGCTGACCCGCGTGCCGCCATCGATCCGAGTTACCGACGAACTGGTGGCCGACGTCGCCGACGCGCTGCGGGGCGCGATCCGTGCCGCGTATCAGCATGCCGCCGTCATCGCCACGAGCCGCACCTACGAGGGCGTACCCCTGGAGGAGTCCCGCCCCCCGCGCGCCGCCGCCCCCCCCCCCCCCCCCCCTTACCGCACCCGG
>JAEZCY010000308.1 GCA_023429845.1 Acidobacteriota bacterium | reverse complement strand
GCGACGTGTAGTCGCCCTCCGGGTCGATCACGCAAAGGCTGTAGCCATGGAGGATGAGGCGCTCGCACAGCAGCCCGGCCAGCCAGGACTTGCCTGAGTTCGTGTCGCCGGTGATCAGCACGTTGCGGTTGCGCACGCCGAGCGAGAATTCGCCACCATCGGCTGTCGTGCCGATCGCCAGTCGGCGTCTGGCGCGAGCCGGAAGCGGCAGGTGACCGCTCGCAGCGACGCGCCTGATGAAGTCGGCGACCGACGCCGGTCCCGCGCCCTCGATCACGACATCCGCTGCAGCCTGCAGCGACCGACTGCCCCACTCGACGGCCGCGCCCACCTCCGCGAACCGCAGCAGTTCGTAGTCGTTCTCCGCATCGCCGATCGCGACCGTGTTGCGCGGAGACACCCTGAGGATGCCCAGGGCGGCCGAGAGTCCGGTCGCCTTGCTGACGCCTTGGGGTAAGGCCATGACGCGGCTGCGATTGAACAGCAGGACGATCGGCAGCTCCAACTCACGGATGACGTCGAGCATCGCGTGCGCGAATCCGGCGTCGGCGTCCACGAGGCAGCGACCGGCCGCGAACCGAAGTGCGCGGTCCTCCAGACTCGACAGGAAGCTGGGGGGAATCGGCGGCGCAAGGAGGGTGGTGTGCCCGGAGGTCGGGATGTGCAGCACCGCACCGTTCTCGGCAACCACACCGTCCACGAAGTCGAGATCGCCGGCCACGCGGCGCAATTCCTCGAGGATCCGCCCCGTGACCAGGAGCACGATGACCTTGCGACGCCTCGCGTACGTGATGGCGTCGAGCACGTCGGGATCCAGGCGGTCGTTGCGCGCGATCGTGCCGTCGTAGTCCAGCGCGAGCACCGACAGTTTCATGGCAGTGTCATCCGGCCCCCTCACCGGCCTCGCGGGTATTCACTCACCGTACCACCGCATCCGTGCTTGCCTCGCAGACGCTCTCGGGTCACGATCATCGATTGCGCGTGACTCAGACCCTCGATGCTGCTCTCGCTCCCTACGTTGGTGCCTCCATCCGGGCGCGCGGCGAGCACTACTTCCGCACGGGCCGCGTCTCGACCGTCGGCAGCAGCCTCAGCCGGTACGTGGCGGTTGTGCGCGGCACCCGGTCGTACGACGTGCAGTTGTCGCTCGACGGCACCGCACTCGTCGCCACCTGTACGTGCCGGCACTTTGCCGACACCGTCGGCGCCTGCAAGCACATATGGGCGTCCATCCTTGCCGCCAGCGGCGAGGGGCTCCTGGACGTCCCTGATCACCTCTGGTTGAACGCCGTCGGCGCCCCGCGCCAACCGGCGGCCAGCGAGCCCGCGGTCGAGCCCTGGCGCGCGTTCCTCGCGCACGTTGCCGCCGATGCCGAGGACGCCGTGTCGTCGCGCTCGCCGCTCGGCGAGGTCGTCTACATCGCCGACCTCCAGCGCCGCGGATCGCGCGACGGCCTCCATGTCGAGTTGATGACCCGCACCCGCCGGAAATCCGGTGAGTGGGGCAAGCCGAAGCCGCTGCGCATCAACCGGGACGATCTCGCCACGCTCCCGGACGTGCGCGACCGCGAGATCGTCGAGCGCCTGTCGGGCGCGGACGTGTCGCAAGGCTACCCGTACCACGCGCAGCCGTCGGTGCCGGGGTCGGTGGTGCTGACGCCGGTGCTGCAGCGCGATCTCGTGCCGATGCTCTGCGAGACCGGCCGGTTCCTCGAGCGCGTTCACACGACGACGGTTCACGGTCGCAAGAGCGATGTGCTCTACCTGCCCATCGGCTGGGACCCTGCACCGGCGTCGTTCACCCTGCGCGTGACACAGGTGCCCGAAGGCTTTCGGGTCGATGGTGCGTTCTCCTCGGGCGACGTCCCCGTAGCGTTGACCGACGTGTCGTTCGTGAGCGATCGCATCGTCATCTGGCGGGCGGGCGTGTGGGGTGCGCACCCGGTCGCCGCGCCGTTCGACAGCGGCGGTGCGCAGCGATGGCTGGGGGAACTGCGGCGTTCGGGTCCGGTCACCGTGCCTGCCGAGGGAGGCCTGGCGCTTGCCGAAGCGGTGGCGGGCAGCGACGTGTCGCGCGTGGAGTGTCCACCCGGCCTGCGCATGTCGCCGCAGTCGGAAGCGCCGCGGCCGTCGGTGCGCTTCGGCGTCCGCGACTCCGAGCGGCGGCGATGGGCCTCGACGCCGCCTGATCGGCTCGATGCCGACGTGGCGTTCGCCTACGGGGGCTGCGAGGTGGATGCGCGCGCCCCGCAGCGCATCGTGCTGGATCAGGCGGCGAAGGTGGCGTGGCGACGCGACCTGGAAGCAGAGCACGCGGCGCTCGCGAGGCTGGAGTCGCTCGGCGTGCGGCGCTTCGCCGACTGGGAACGCGGCGGCACCCGCTTCGACGTCGCGGCGTCGATGGTGCCCGACATCGTGCGAATCCTGATCGGCGAAGGCTGGCGCGTCGAAACCGAAGGGCAGCGCTACGTGCGCGCCGACCTGATGGCGCTCGAAGTGCGGAGCGGCATCGATTGGTTCGAGCTGCGCGGCAACGTGGAGTTCGGCGGCAGACGAGTGGACGTCCCCGCCTTGCTCGAGGCCGTTCGACGACGCGACAACCTCGTGCAGCTCGGCGACGGCGCGTACGGGGTGTTGCCCGACGAGTGGTTGCAGCGGGTCGCGCGCGTGGCGGCGCTCGGCAGCACGCGTGCGTCGGGGGTGCGCTTCGATCGGGCGCAGGGCCCGCTGCTCGACGCCTGGCTCGACGAGGTGCCGCAGGTGGAGGTGGACGAGGGCTTCGCGCGGATGCGCGCGGAGCTCGCGCAGTTCGACAGCATTGCGCAGGTCGATCCACCGCCGTCGTTCGCGGCCGTCCTTCGCCCGTATCAACGGGAAGCCCTCGGATGGTTCGCGTTCCTGCGCCGGTTCGGCTTCGGCGGCTGCCTGGCCGACGAGATGGGGCTCGGCAAGACCGTGATGGTGCTGGCGGCGCTCGAGGCGCGGCGCCTCGAGCGTGAGGCCAGCGGCTCACCCCCGCGCCCGGCGCTCGTCGTGGTGCCGCGATCGCTCGTGTCCAACTGGAGTCGCGAGGCCGCGCGGTTCGCGCCACAACTCACCGTGCTCGATTTCACCGGCGCCGACCGTCATACGGTGACCGACGCCATCCCGGCGCACGACCTCGTCCTCACCACGTACGGCACGTTGCGGCGGGACGTCGGGCTGCTGGGGGCGCACGAGTTCGACTACGTCATCCTCGACGAATCGCAAGCCATCAAGAACCGGGCGAGCCACACGGCACGCGCCGCCAAGCGCCTCAAGGGCACGCACAGGCTTGCCCTCACCGGGACGCCCGTCGAGAACCACATCGGCGAACTCTGGAGCCTGTTCGAGTTCCTCAACCCGGGCATGCTGGGGTCGCTGCGTTCGTTCAACAAGGAGACGCCCGGAGAGACGACGCCGCCCGACGACGCGCTGGAACTGCTGGCCCGCGGGGTGCGGCCGTTCATCCTGCGCCGAACGAAGGAACAAGTGGCCGCCGATCTGCCCGCGCGCACCGAGCAGACGATCTACTGCGATCTCGAGCCGTCCCAGCGGGCAATCTACGACGAGCTGCGCGACCACTACCGCGCCCTGCTGCTGGGACACGCGGACGACCAGTCCCCCGGTCGTTCGAAGCTGCGCGTGCTCGAAGCGCTCCTGCGGCTTCGGCAGGCGGCGTGCCACCCCGGCTTGATAGATCCGGGCAGAGCCGACGGGCCGTCGGCGAAGCTGGATCTGCTGGTGCCTCGGTTGGAGGAACTCGTCGAAGACGGGCGCAAGGTGCTCGTCTTCTCCCAGTTCACGACGCTGCTCGGGCTGCTGCGGCCCCGCCTGGACGAGGCGAACCTCACGTACGAGTACCTGGACGGCCGCACGCGCGATCGCCAGGCGCGCGTCGATGCGTTCCAGCACGCGGACGGGGCCCGCATCTTCCTGATCAGTCTCAAGGCCGGCGGGGTCGGGTTGAATCTCACGGCCGCCGACCACGTCTTCCTGCTCGACCCTTGGTGGAATCCCGCCGTGGAAGCACAGGCAATCGACAGGGCGCACCGCATCGGGCAGACGCGGCCGGTATTCGCGGTGCGGTTGATCGCCCGCGATACGGTGGAGGAGAAAGTACTCGAGCTGCAGGCGAGCAAGCGGACGCTCGCTGATGCGATCGTGCGCGCCGACGAGCGGCTGATCCGGGACCTCCGCCGCGAAGACCTCGAGCTGCTCCTCGGCTAGCCGCCAGCGGCCGAGCCGCCACTCATGAAGTGGGCGACGCCGACCACACGGTCCACCGGAACCACGAAGGCGATGCCCTTGCCGGTCTCGTCGAGGCCGGCGGTGCGGACGATCTCGTCGAGTATCGCCTCGACCTGGCCGGAGTAGACGACGGTCAGCACGACCTCCTTCTCGGGCTCGATCGACATCCCGAAGATCTTGGCCTGCTCGTTGATGCCGGCGCCGCGGCCATTCACGACCGTGCCGCCCCGCGCACCCGCGCGCACGGTCGCGTCCAGGACGGCGCTGCCCCATCCCTTCCTGACGATGCTGACGATCAACGACGTGCCTGCCATCTCTCACTCCTTCACCGGGGTCCGGCGTGCCAGGAGCACACCGAGCGCCATCACCGACAGCATCGGGGCGAGCGCCACGAGCGCCACGAGCCCCAGCGCACTGACGAGCGGGTCGGTCGCCTGCACTCCCGTGGAGGCGCCGACCGCCAGGGCCAGCAGGAACGAATTGGCCAGCGGCCCTGTGGCCACGCCGCCCGCGTCTACCGCCACGGCAGTGAACTCGCGTCCGCCGAGCCACGTGCCGGCGATGACCACGAGATAGCCCGGGACGAGCAGGTACAGGATGGGTATTCCGTAAGCGATGCGCAACAGACCCAGCGACGTGGCGACGGCCACACCGGCGCAGACCGCGCCCGTGACCCAGACGCTGCGAATGGCGCCGGACGAGGCTTCCTCCACCTGGTCGGCCAGGATGCGCACCGACGGCTCACCAAGCGTCGTGACGTACCCGAGCACGAGCCCGCACGAGGCCAGCAGCCATGGATGCCCGCGCCGGCCGATGGCCTCACCGATCACGCTACCGAGCGGCAGGAAGCCCACGCCGACGCCGAGCAGGAACAGGTAGAGCCCGGCGGAGGCGACGAGCGTGCCGGTCAGGATGCGCAGCAACTCCCGGCGAGGCAGCCGCAGGAACAGCGCCTGGAAGATCAGGAAGAGCACCGTCAGGGGCAGCACCGCGGTCGCGACGCTGCCCACCAGCGCCGTCGGCGCCTGAACCGCGAGCATCCCGTTCACCAAAGCAGCCCCAGCGCGAGCACGAAGAGGATGGGACCGATCGACGCCAGCCCCAGCAGGCCGAACCCGTCGGTCATCGCCGATCGCCCGGACAGCACGGAGCTCAACCCGATGGCGAGCGCCAGCACCACGGGCGCCGTCAGCACACCCGTCGTGACGCTGCCGGCGTCGTAGGCGAGCGGCACGACGTCGTGCGGCGCGACGAGCGACAGGCACAGCATCGCTCCGTACGCGACCGTCAGGATCGCGCGCATCGACCACCCGTGCACCACGCGCAGCAGCGCCACCACGGTCAGCAGACCCACGCCCACAGCGATGTTGACCGACAGCGAGCGACTCGCGATCGCTCCGTCGGACACGGTCGCGACCTGCGAGGCCAGTACGAACACGTCGGGCTCGGCCAGCGTCGTGGCGAAACCCATCGCAAAGGCGACGGCGACGATGAGCGCAATCGAACGGCGCCGTGGAAGCTCCGCGCCGATGTAGCGGCCCATCGGCACGATGCCGAACTCGATTCCCACGAACAGCAGCGCCATGCCGGCGACGACCAGCGCCGCACCGCCGAACAGCCGCAGGAACAACTCGAGCGACGGCTCGACGAGCACGAGCAGCAGCAATAACACCATGGCGAAGAGCGGGGCCACCGCGCTGGCCACCTCGCGCAGGCGCGTGGTCGCTGGTGTGGACATCCTGCGTCAGCCTGCGCGCTTCAGCCCGAGCAGTCTTGCCATGGTCTCGCCATAGATCTTCCGGCGCGACGCCTCGGGCACCTTGTTGGCCTCGAGCATCGCTTCGTATCTGGCCAGCACCGACGGCAGCGCGTCGGGGCTCTCGTCGGTGCCGAACACGATCTTCTCGAACGCGTACACCGCCGAGGCGGGGCTGTGCTCGGCCGGCCCGTCCCACCACAGGAACTGGCGGAAGACCGTGAGGTCGTGCTGTTTCTTCTGGAGCGTCGATCCCGTGACGTCGAAGTACAGGTTCGGCGACCAGCGGGACGCCTCCGCGGCTTCGTCGTACCAGGGGTTGCCAAGGTGCGCGCCCTGGATCTTCAGCGTCGGGAACGAACGCGCGATCGTGTGCAGGAAGGACGGTCGCATGCGGGCCATCGAGGATGGCTCGGGCTGTCCACTGCCGTCGCCGGCGACGATGCCGGTGTGGAAGAGCGCGACGAGCCCGAGCTCCTGCATGCGCGCGTAGAGCGGGAAGTATCCGAAGTCATCCCAGTCGTACTTCGGCCGGTGCATCTTGATGCCCTTGACGCCGGCCCTGGCAAACTGCTCGAGCTGCGCACGCGCGTCCGGGTGGTCCACGTCCAGATAGCCGTACGGGATCACGACGTCGGGATGCTGCTTCGCGGCGGCCATCACGTCGCCGAGACTCGCAATGGGCGTGAGCACGCAGGCCATGGCGCCATGTGCGCGGTACACCTTCACGAGCGTTGGAACGTAGTCGGGCCTGGACCGCCAGTGCTGGTGCGAGTCGATCACGAATCGACGCGGCGGGGTCTCCTGCGCGGTTGCTACGGTCCACGTTGTCGAGGCCAGCAGGCCCGCAGCAAGAACTGCGGCGGCGATCGGACGCGTCATTCGAGTGCCTTTCGTGGCGAACACGGTAGGGGCGGCAACAGGCCCGCCCCGAAGAGCGAGCCGAGCGCGCCGTCGGGACCGGCTCAGATCCGCTCGGCCACCAGCTGAGCGAAGCGTGAACACGACGTCGCCTTCTGACCGGAGGCGACGAGATCGGCGGTGCGGTGGCCCTCGCGGATCGTGCGTGCGAGCGCCGACTCGATTGCCGCCGCTTCGGCGTCGCCGTCCCAGCTGTGGCGGAAGATCAGCGCGAGCGAGCCGATCGCGCCAGCCGGATTGGCCACGTCCCGTCCGGCAAGGGTCGGCGCCGAGCCGTGCACCGGTTCATACAGCGCGCCGCCATCGCCGAGGCTCGCCGACGGCAAGAGGCCGAGTGAACCGCTCACCGCACCAGCTTCGTCCGACAGGATGTCGCCGAACAGGTTCTCGGTCAGCACGACGTCGTAGCGCGTCGGGTTGAGCGCGAGGTTCATGGCGAACGCGTCCACATACTGGTGCTCGACCGCGACGTCGGGGTACTCGGCCGCAAGCGCGGTCACCGTGCGACGCCACAATTGCGACGTCTCGAGCACGTTCGCCTTGTCCACCGAGAGGAGACGTTTGCTGCGGGCGCGGGCGAGGCGGAACGCCACGTGGGCGACGCGCTGCACCTCGCCCACCGTGTAGCCCATCGTGTTGTGTGCGGATTGTCCGTCGGCGGCAATGCCGCGCGGTTGGCCGAAGTACAGGCCGCCCAGCAACTCGCGCACGATGATCAGGTCGGTTCCCGCGGTGCGCTGCGCCTTGAACGGCGTGGCGTCCTCGAGCCCTTCCCAGGCGCGTGCGGGTCGGAGATTCGCGTAGACCCCCATCGACGAGCGCAGGGCGAGGAGACCGGTTTCGATCTTCTCTTCGCGGGGCAGATGGTCGAACGCCGGGTCGCCCACCGCGCCGAGCAGCACGGGGTCGCCCGCGGTGCAGGCGGCGCGCGTCTCGTCCGGGTAGACGGGCAGGCCGGCGCGCAATGCAGCGCCGCCGATCAGGTGGGTGCGGGTGTCGATCCGATGCGAGAAGCGGTTGCACACCGCCTGGAGGACGACTCCGGCGGCGGCGATCACCTCGGGACCGATGCCGTCGCCGGGAAGCAGCACGAGCGAGCGATTCATGCCGCAAATCTTACGGTACGCCGCCGCTCGCGACGAGCGGAGAGCGCGGGGCCGGCGGCGTCTAGACGCCGTGCCCGTAGCCGACGGGCGTGGCCACGTGGGCAGCCTCGGCCTTCACCTGCGCGGCAATGGCCGCCAGCTCCTCGTCAGACACGTGCTTCTGGGTGTCGGCCAAGGCGATCATCGCCCGGTAGACCTGATCCAGTTCGCGCTTGCCGAACGTGTAACCCAGCGCCTCGCACTTCTGCGCCACGGCGTGACGTCCCGAGTGCTTGCCGAGCACGAGGGTCGTCTTCGGCACACCGACGCTGTCAGGCGACATGATCTCGTACGTGCGACGGTCCTTCAGCATGCCGTCCTGGTGAATCCCCGACTCGTGCGCGAACGCGTTGCGCCCGACGACCGCCTTGTTGGCCTGCACGGCCTCGCCCGTCAGCTCGGTGAGCAGCTGACTCGTGGCAAACAGCTCGCGCGCCTCGATGCGCGTGGTGAACGGCGCACGGTCGGCACGCACGCGCGTGATCATCACGACTTCCTCGAGTGCGGCGTTGCCGGCGCGTTCGCCGATGCCGTTGATCGTGCACTCCACCTGGCGCGCGCCACCCTGGAGCGCGGCGATGCTGTTGGCGACGGCGAGTCCGAGATCGTCGTGGCAGTGCGTGCTGAACACGACGCGGTCACTGCCCGGCACGCTGGCGCGAATCTGCTCGAAGAAGTGCTGAATCTCGTCCGGCGTGCAGTAGCCCACCGTGTCGGGCAGGTTGATGGTGGTGGCGCCGGCCTCGATCACGGCCTCGACGACCTTGGCCAGGAACTCCGGATCGCTCCGCGTCGCGTCCTCGGCCGAGAACTGGACGTCGTCTGTGAACTGGCGCGCGCGGGTCACGGCGGTGACCGCGGTCTCGAGACACTGATCGCGCGTCATGCGCAGCTTGCGCTCGAGGTGCAGGTCCGACGTGGCGAGGAACGTGTGGATGCGGCTCTTGCGGGCGGCGGCCACGGCCTGGCCGGCGCAATCGATGTCGGCCTGCGTGCACCGCGCCAGGGCCGCGATCGTCGGCCCCTGAATCTCGTGCGCAATCCGCTTCACCGACTCCGCATCGTCGTGCGAGGCAATCGGGAAGCCCGCCTCGATGATGTCCACGCCCAGCATCTCGAGCCGGCGCGCGAGAGCCAGCTTTTCCGCCACGCGGAGCGAAAACCCAGGCGCCTGTTCACCGTCGCGGAGCGTCGTGTCGAACACGAGGACATCGGAAGTCATCTGGACAAGTCTCCTCACTGCCACATTCCCGGATGGCCACCTGTTAGTCAAGGTTATAATCTTTCTGGAATTATAATCCCACAAACAGGGACCTGCCGCCCCGGAGGGCGAACCATCCGATGGATCTCGCTGAACTGCAGGTATTTCTGACCGTGGCTTCGGAACGCAGCTTCTCGAAAGCCGCGGCGCGCCTGCATCGGACCCAGCCCGCCGTCAGCCAGGCAATACGCCGCCTGGAGGACCACCTCGGCGAACGGCTGTTCGACCGGGCGGCAAAGGACGGCAAGCTCACCGAGGCCGGGCGCGTCCTCCTCGATTACGCGCAGCGCCTGATGCGGCTCGCCGAGGAAGCCGACAGCGCGGTGCGCGAACTGCGCGACCTGCAGCGTGGCCGCGTCCTCATCGGGGCCAACGAAGCGGCCGTCCACGTGGTGCTCCCCGTCGTCGAGCAGTTCCACCGCGCCCATCCCCGCGTGCAGGTGGACATACGACGCGTGCCGAGCCGGCAGATCGGCGTCGAGGTGCTGCAGCGCAGTCTCGACGTGGGCGTACTCAGCTTCCCGCCAGCCGAGAAGGGCCTTGCCTCCATCGTCATCGGCGACGACGAACTGGTGATGCTGGCCTCGCCCAGTCACCCGCTCGCCAGCCGCGCGCAGGTGACGATGGCGGAGTTCGGACGTCAGGACGTCATCGCGCACAACGAAGCGTCGCCGGCCCGCGAGCGCGTCCTGCGGCTGTTCGAACAGCGCCACGAGCAGTTGAACATCACGCTCGCACTGCCGAGCATCGACGGCATCAAGCGCGCGGTGGAGATGAATCTCGGTGTTGCGCTGCTTCCCCGTCGCTGCGCCATCGCCGAAATCACGACGGGCCGCCTGTCGGCCGTGCCCGTGTCGCAGGTGCGGCTGCCCCGCCATCTCCGCCTCGTCTATCCCGAGCACGCGCAGCTGTCGCACGCGGCGCTGGCCTTCCTCGACGTCGCACGGCGGGTCGAGAAGGACGTGCCGCCCGGCATCGCCGCCAGCGAGTAGCACGGCCAACGGTTGCCGCCCGTCCCTGCGCGCCGGCGACGCGTCAGAACCCGCTGACGTATGGCAGCCGGTTCGCCGAGGCGCGCACTGCGGCTTCGTCCTCGAGCAGCAGTCCCGTGGCATCCCACGCGCCCGTCGTCAATGCCTCGAGGGCGGCGCGCGGCGCCGAGACGGCCACCGACCGGTCGCCCACCTGCAGCGTGCCGCGTCCGAGGTCGAGGACCGCCGCACGCTCCGGCTCGGTCTCGGCGAGCGTCTGCAGCCACTCGAGATCCGCAGCCGCGGCCGTGACGCAGGGCAAGCCGATCGCGAGGCTGTTGCCGAAGAAGATCTCGGAGAACGACTCGCCGACCACGGCCTGGATGCCCCAGCGGTGCAGCGCCTGCGGCGCGTGCTCGCGCGACGAGCCGCAGCCGAAGTTGCGATTCACCACGAGGATTCGCGCAGCCGCGAAGCGCTCCTGCGCGAAAGGATGAGGAGAGCCCTGCTGCGCCCGCGACACGATGTCGTCCTCGAACGCGTGCTGCTCGAGACCCTCGAAGGTGATCACCCGCAGGAACCGCGCCGGGATGATGCGATCGGTGTCGATGTCGTGCCCGCGCAGCGGCATCAGTCGTCCCTCGACGCGTTCGATCCGCACAACGGCGCTCATGCTGCACCTCCCGCCAGCGACGCGTCAGCGGCCGCCGGATCGAACTTCCGGATGTCCACGACTTCGCCGGCCACCGCCGCCGCAGCGACCATCGCCGGACTCATGAGCAGCGTGCGCCCCGTGGGGCTACCCTGCCGGCCCTTGAAGTTGCGGTTCGACGACGAGGCGCTCATCTCGCGCCCCTGCAGCTTGTCGGGGTTCATGCCCAGGCACATCGAGCAGCCGGAGCCGCGCCAGTCGAAACCTGCCTCGATGAAGACCTCGTGCAGGCCCTCGGCCTCGGCGGCCGCGAGCACCGACTGGGAGCCGGGCACCACCATCGCGCGCACGTGACGCGCGATCTTGTGGCCGCGCACGAAGCGGGCCGCCTCGCGCAGATCCGACAGCCGCGAGTTCGTGCACGAACCGACGAACGCAACGTCGATCTTCGTGCCCTCGACTGCCTGGCCGGGTGCGAAGCCCATGAACTGCAGCGCCTCTTCCACGAGCGGGCGTTCCTCGTCGGGCACGTCCGCCGGCACGGGCACGCGCTGGTCAACGCCCACCGACTGCCCGGGGTGCAGCCCCCACGTCACCACGGGGCTCAGCGTGTCGGCCTGCAGCTGCACGTCGTCGTCGTACCGCGCGTCTGCGTCGCTCGCCATCGAGCGCCACCAGGTCTTCGCTCGTTCGAAGGCGTCTCCCGCCGGCGCGAACGGCCGTCCTTCCATGTACGCGAAGGTCGTCTCGTCCGGGTTCACATACCCAACGCGCGCGCCGCCCTCGATGGACATGTTGCACATCGTCATGCGCTCGTCCATCGACATCGCCTCGACGGCCGAGCCTGCGTACTCGTAGGCGTAGCCCACGCCGCCCTTCACGCCGAGCACCCTGATGATCTCGAGGATCACGTCCTTGGCGTACACGCCGCGCGGCAGCGTGCCATCCACACGAATGCGCCGGACCTTCAGAGGCTCCATCGCGAGGCACTGGCTCGCGAGCACGTCCCGGACCTGCGAGGTGCCAATGCCGAACGCCACCGCGCCGAACGCGCCGTGCGTGGACGTGTGGCTGTCGCCGCACGCGATGGTCATGCCCGGCTGCGTCAGCCCGAGCTCGGGGCCAATGACGTGCACGATGCCCTGCCGACCGGTGGAGTGGTCGTACAGGGGCACACCGAACTCGCGGCAGTTGCGTTCGAGGGCCGACATCATGGCCTCGGCCATCGTGTCCTGGAAGGGACGGGCGAGGCTGCCAGTCGGCACGATGTGATCCACGGTCGCGAAGGTGCGCTCGGGAAAGCGCACCGGCCAGCCACGCCGTCGCAGGTCGTCGAAGGCCTGCGGGCTCGTCACCTCGTGCACGAGGTGCAGGCCGATGAAGAGCTGTGTCTGCCCCGTCGGAAGCCGCCGAACCGTGTGGCGGTCCCAGACCTTCTGGAGAAGCGTGTGTCCCACGCGTCCGATTATAACGCCTGAAGGCGTGTCGCGGCCCCCAACATAAATCGAATCAATGAGGCCTCGACGATTCGGGTGCCGAATCGCCAATGGGCGTCCGCGACGGGCGGTGCTCCATGAGCTCAGTGAGTCGCCGTATCTCGAGCGGCTTGACCAGGTGGACGTCGAAGCCGGCGTCGAGCGCCCGGGCCCGGTCTTCCGGTCGGCCGTAGCCGGTGAGCGCAACGAGGAAGACGTCGCTGCCCTGGTCGGATCGACGGATGGTGCGCGCAACCTCGTACCCGTCCATGCGAGGCAGGCCGATGTCGATGAACGCCACGTCAGGGGGGTGTGCCAGCACCTCGGCCAGACCGCTGATGCCGTCGCGGGCGACGCGCGCGCGGTGCCCCACGGCCGCAAACAGCGCCCGCATCAGCTCTGCCGCGTCCTCGTCGTCTTCGACAATCAGGACGTCGAGGAGGGACGGCGGACGGTATTCGCGCAGGTACCCGTCGATCGCCGACGGCGGTGGCACATGTGGCTGTCGCACCGATGCCAGCGGCAGCACGACGCGGAACTCGGTGCCGGTCCCCGGCCCCGCGCTGTGGGCTGTGACCTCGCCGTCGTGGAGCTCCACCATGCGTCGCGCGATCGTCAGCCCGATGCCGAGACCAGCCTCCGAGCGCGCCAGGCCCGTCGGTCCCTGCACGAAGGGTTCGAAGATGCTCTCGAGCCGTGAAGGGTCCACGCCGATGCCCTCGTCCACGACTCGGACGATGGCGACCGGGTGCGCGTCGTCCTGCCGATCGATCTCGCATCGGAGGAGGATGCGCCGCGAGGCGCCCGAGAACTTGCTCGCGTTGGCAATCAGATTGGTCAGCGCCTGTCCGAGCCGGATGCTGTCGCCGACGATCGGCACCGACTCCTCGGGCATGTCGAGGATCAGCGGTTGCCGCTGCGCGTCTATGTACGGGCGGGCCGTCTGCACGGCCTCGTGCAGCACGGTCTTCAGGTCAGTGGCTTCTTTCTGCAGCTGGACCTGCCCGCGCGTCAGCCGCGACACGTCGAGGAGGTCGTCCACGATGCGTGAGAGCTGGGTCACCTGCCGCGCGATCGTCGATCCGATCCGGGATTGCCCCTGATCGGGGGCGTCCCGCTCCAGCAGGGCTGTCGCCGTGGCAATCGCGTTGAGCGGATTGCGCAGTTCATGGGCAAGCATCGCCAGGAACTCGTCCTTGCGTCGCTTGTCCTCGAGGAGTTCGTCGGCCCGGCGCCGCTCCGCCTCTGCGAGGCCACGCAGGCTGGTGATGTCGGTCATCACCAGCACGAAACGCCCGGCATGGCCGCGTTCGTCGAGGATCGGATCGGTCACCAGCCGGTAGCAGGACTTGCCGATCCGCACATCCGACGTGCGGCGGCTGTGCGCTCCCTCCCGACTCAGGTCGAGCACCGGGTCGTCGACGTCGAGGCATTCACTGAAGACCGCACGTACGGACCGCCCCGTCACATCCGCGGGGCCGACGTTGAGCAGCGCCCGCAGCGCGACGTTGGTGCGCAGGATTGCGCCGTCTGCGCGGAGGATGGCCACCGCCTCGGCGATCGCGTCGAACGTGAGCTGCCACTCGGTACCCGCCTCGACGACGCTCGTCTCGGCTTCCGTGGCACGCAGCAGGGCGCCGATGACGGCGACCAGCTCGCCCGGCGCGGCGGGGTGCATCAGGCATACCTCGGCACCGCTGCCGAGTCCGACCGCCCTCGCTTCAGCCGACGCGAATGCCGAGGACGTTTGCACGAGGGGCAGTCGGGCGGTCCGGGGATCGGCCTTGAGACGTCGGCTGAGTTCGAAGCCGTCGAAACCGGACACTCCGACGTCGAGCAGCACCAGCGACGGCAGGTGCCGTGCGAGCGCCAGCGCGTCTGTCGCGGACGCGGCCTCCCGGACGTCGTACCCTGCGCCACGCAGCGTCCCGCTCAGCTCAGCCCGCGTCAACTCGTCCGGGCTGACGACGAGGACGCTGCGGTTATCCGTCACTCGCGCCCGCATTTCCGGTCCAAGTGCCTCGCGGCGAGCGCAGCCCTGGCGTTGTCACCAGGCTGGTTCTTGTACGTGCAGGCAGGTGAGACGCACGACTCCCGTCTCGTCCAGCGGGACGAACGTGAGGAGTCATGAGGTCGGGACGAGAACGCCGGAGTCGTCGCGGGGCGACGCGTCACGGCGGATTCCGGCGCGCAGCAGGTCTCCCGGCCAGCAGGTTCGACTGCTGCCATACGTCTTGGGCATCAGCAAGGGCGATGCCACGTCTGGGCGGGGAGAGGAGGCGCCGCAGGACGTCCGTCCTGCACAGGCGCCAACAGCTGTAGCGGAATGGGACAAGCGCCTGAGGAGTGGCGGAGGGAGTGGGATTCGAACCCACGGTACGGTTACCCGTACGGCGGTTTTCAAGACCGCAGCCTTAAACCACTCGGCCATCCCTCCGCTGCCGAGTGTACCGCGTCGCCTCGGCGGCCGAGCGTCCAGCCACGCCCGATCGTTGCCCGTTCGCGCGGTGTCACCTGGACCCGTGCCTTACCCCGTGGCGCCGCGCAGGACTTTGCGCGTCGTGGCAATCTGCCCGGCGTGGCGACTCGCGTGCTCCGCCACGTGGAAGACAAGGCCCATGACCGTAGTCGGCAATTGCGCGCGTCCGACACCCCGCGGTTCCTGCAGGGTCGCGACATCGGTGCCGCGCACCTGGTCGAGCGCACGATCGATGCCCGCCTGCGCGAGCGCGATGGCTTCCGCCGCCGTCGAAGCTGGTGTGCCTGCGTCGCCCTCCGACCGCAGCCAGGCCATCTGCTCCGGGCTCAGGCTCTCACCGCGGGCATAGGTCAGCAGCCGGTCGGTGCTGCCTGCGAGGTGGCGCAGGTGGAATCCGATCGACGCGGCCCCACCCGGCCGCGCCCAGAGCTCCTCCGTCGTGAGATCGGCGCAGTGCCGATCGATCTCCTCGCGCACCTGCAGGAGCGCATGCACGACCGGCTGAACCTGCGGAGCGTAGCCGGCGACGGGCCCTCGCAGCCAGACTTCCAGCGGTTCCTTGGTGGTCATCGCTTCCGGCCTCCTCGCCGGCGTGCGTCATGTGCGCGCGATCTGCGTGATGCCGCCCATGTAGGGCACGAGCACGTCGGGTACGCGGATGCTGCCGTCGGCCTGCTGACAGTTCTCGAGAATCGCGACGATCGTGCGGCCCACCGCGAGGGCAGACCCGTTCAACGTGTGGACGTGCGCCAGCTTGCCGCCCCCGGCCGGCCGACAGCGGATACCCGCCCGGCGGGCCTGGAACGCCTCCGTGTTGCTGCAGGAGGAGATCTCCCGGTACATGCCCTGACTCGGCAACCACACCTCGATGTCGTACGTCTTTGCCGACGCGAACCCCATGTCGCCGGTGCAGAGCAGCATCGTCCGGTGCGGGAGCCCGAGCAGTTGCAGCACCTTCTCCGCGGCTGCGGTGAGACGCTCGAGTTCCTCGTACGACTGATCGGGCGCGGCAAACGACATGAGCTCGACCTTGTCGAACTGGTGCTGACGGATCAGGCCGCGCACGTCGGCACCATAGCTGCCGGCCTCGCTGCGAAAGCACGGCGTGTACGCGGTATAGCGGCGCGGCAGGTCCGCTTCCTCGAGCGTTTCCTCGCGATGGAGGTTGGTGAGCGGCACTTCGGCCGTCGGAATCAGGAAGAGATCCCAGTCCCCCGCAATCCCGAAGAGATCCTGTTCGAACTTCGGCAGGTTGCCGGTGCCCGTCAGCGCAGCGCGGTTGACGAGGTACGGCGGCACCACCTCCACGTAGCCGTGTTCGCGCGTGTGCAGATCGAGCATGAACGACGTCAGCGCCCGCGACAGACGGGCGCCCTCCTGCAGCAGCACCGAGAACCGCGCGCCCGACATGCGCGCCGCGCGCTCGAAGTCGACGATGCCGAGGGCGGGCCCCAGGTCCCAGTGCGCCTTCGGCTCGAAGTCGAACGAGGGCGGCGTGCCCCAGCGACGGACCTCCACGTTGTCGCTGGCGCCCGCCCCGACCGGCACGCTCGCGTGCGGCGTGTTGGGCAAGGCCAGGAGCAGCGGCGTGCGCTCCTCCTCGAGCCGCGCGATCTGTGCGTCGAGCCCCTTGATCTCGTCGGCGCGCTGCTTGTTGGCGGCAAGCAGCGGCGTCGCGTCCTGCCCCGTCCGCTTGGCCTGCGCGATCAGCTCCCCGGCCTTGTTCCGCTCGCTCTTCAGGCTCTCGACCCGCGGCAGGAGCTCGCGGCGCGACCTGTCGAGTTCCTGCAACCGGGCGAGCGCCGCATCGGCGCCGGGGCCGCGCGTCTCCAGTCGGCGTCGCGTCTCGTCGAAGTCGTCACGGAGTTGGGATGTGTCGAGCATGCTGCGGGCAATTGTACCGGTGAGCGTACCCCGACGAGGGCTCGGCGATTCGATGGCATGTGCTAACGTGAGGCGCCTCGAGGAGAGGTCCCTGCGTGAAGCTCAGCGTGAAAACGGCCGTCTTCCCCGCGGCCGGGCTCGGCACGCGGTTCCTTCCGGCAACCAAGACGATGCCGAAGGAGATGCTGCCGCTCGTGGACAAGCCGATCATCCAGTACGCGGTGGAGGAAGCGGTCGCGGCCGGCATCGAGCAGATCGTGCTGGTGACCGCTCGCGGCAAGACCGCCATGGTCGATCACTTCGACACCGACGTCGAACTGGAGACCTTCCTCGAAGGCCGCGGCAAGCTCGAACAGCTCGCCGCCGTGCGGCACGTGTCGGCCCTCGCCCGTCTCGCGTCGGTGCGTCAGGGGCCGCCACTCGGCCTGGGGCACGCGGTCTACATCACGCGTGATCTGGTGTGCGACCAGCCGTTCGCGGTCGTCCTCGGCGACGACGTGATCGATGCCGACCCGCCGGCGATCCGGCAGCTGATGGATGCGTTCGACCAGGTGCAGGGGCCGGTGGTCGCGGTCGAACGCGTGCCGATGGAGCACGTCAGCCGCTACGGGATCGTGCGCGCCGAGCCGCTCGGCAACGGCATCCACCGCATCACTGACCTCATCGAGAAGCCGTCCCGTCACGAGGCGCCGTCCGATCTGGCGATCATGGGCCGCTACGTCCTGACACCGGACATCTTCGGCGTTCTGGCGGGCGTGAGGGAAGACCGCACGGGCGAGATCCAGCTCACGAACGGACTGCGCGGTTTGCTGCGCCAACGGCCGATCTACGGCTGCGAAGTGCGCGGCACCCGTCACGACACCGGCAGCAAGCTCGGGTTCCTCAAGGCGGCGATGTACTTCGCGCTCAAGCGGGGGGACCTGCGCGAGGAGCTGAGCACGTACATGCGCGAACTCCTCTCGCAAGCCGAGGCCGACCGAAGTTGACGCCCGAGGCGCCCATGCCGCTCGGGCCCCTGCGTTACGTAGCCGTCGGGCCGCCGCTTCACGTAGCCGTCGGGCCTTGCCCGACG
>JAEZCY010000171.1 GCA_023429845.1 Acidobacteriota bacterium | reverse complement strand
CACCGGGACCACGTGCAGGGGCGCGGTGCTGCCCGGCGCGGCCGCGAGCAGGAGGCCGCCGATCGTGCCGGCAAGGACGCCGGCCAGTGCGGCGCCGGCTGTGCCACCGCTCCAGCGTCGAGCGACGAGTCGGGCCGCCTGGCGGATGCGCAGGACAACGACGAGGGCTGCCGTGCGCAGCCCCCCGTGCGCGGCCATGAGCGGCACGTCGCCCGCTCCCGGCACCAGGTGGCGCGTGTCGCGAAGCAGCGCGCGCGCATGGGCTTCCCGCGGGTGCCCGTTCAGGCGGCGCAAGGCCTCCGCGGTGCCGAGCACATGGAGGCGCTCGGCTGCGTCGCGTTGCTCCTCCTGTGCCGCGGCGGTGTGCGCCGGCGCGGCGAGGGCGGCGAGCAGGGGCGGAAACGGATCGGCGACCTGGGACGCCTCGGCGGGCGCCTCGGGCACGGCGGCGGATGGCAGCACCTCGTCTGGCTCTTCGACGAGATCGGCGCAGACGAACTGATAGCCGTGCCGCGACACCGTGCGAATGAACTGCGGATCGCGCGGGTCGTCGCCGAGCGTGCGGCGCAGCGTCCGGATGGCCTGGCTGAGCGCGCTGTCGGACACGATGACGTCCGACCACACACGGTCGAAGATGTCGCGGCGATGAACGGCATCGCGGCGACGCTCGATCAGGAAGAGCAGCAGGTCGAGGTAGCGGGGGATGAGTGGCACGTGCCGGCCCGCGCGCAGGAGCATCCGCTGGCGCGGCGAGAGCACGAACCCGGCGAAGCGGTAGCGCGGCACGCCACGACAGGGTACCCGATGGCGATGGAGGGGCCCGCCCGGTGCGGCGACGGCACGGCGCCGGAGCCCTCGCGGCACCTGCCGCGCCCTCCGACGCCATTCGCTCGTTGACCGACGTCAGCGCTTGCGGCCGGCTGACTTGCGGGCCGTCTTCTTCGACGGCGTGCCGGCGCTCTTGCGTGCACGGGTGGACGTGGCCGCCGCGCGGCCGGTCCGGCTCGAGGCAGACCGCGACGCTGCCGACTTCTTCGCCGTGCGCTTCGTCGCGCGGCTGGCGGTGCCCTTGGCTGCGCGCTTCGCGGTGCGCTTGGCCGTGGCCTTGTTGGCCGCACGCTTCGTCGTGGCCGTGGCCGCACGCTTCGTCGTGGCCGTGGCCGCACGCTTGGTCGAGCGCTTGGCCGTGCGTCCGGTGGTCGCCTTGCTCGCGCTCTTGCGCGACGCGGCGCTGCGCTTTCGTGTGGGCGTGCGCGCACCCTGCGTCTCACCCGCCTCGCGGCGCTGCTTGTTGACGGTG
Organism: Acidobacteriota bacterium; assembly: GCA_023429845.1. Taxonomy (GTDB): domain Bacteria; phylum Acidobacteriota; class Vicinamibacteria; order Vicinamibacterales; family Vicinamibacteraceae; genus Luteitalea. The sequence goes on along the minus strand of JAEZCY010000171.1, from coordinate 3,404 downwards.
CGCGCGGCGATCTCCTCGGCTCTGTCCTCGCCCGCTCCCCGTTGCTCGGCCGACTCCTTGATGTGCTCGTACTGCCGTGTGCGCTTCGCGCTCTTCACGCCGCGTGGTGGCATGCCTTCCTCCTCGTGAACCGCGCCGACGATCGGTCGCTATCCAGCTTCTCGGCGCCGGAGCACGAAGGCATTAGCGTGGAGCGGACGACCGATGGCGACCGTCAGCGAGCGCGGCGACGCAGGCGATGCGCCAGCACCGCGATCGTGAGCAGGACGACCGCTGGTGGCGCCGGCACTTCCTGCACCACGAGCGCGACCTCCTTGGTCGTCACCACACCTTCGAACTCGCCCGTGTCGTCGTCGTAGACCAGGTTGTCGGCCGAGAGCGTGAACGTGCCACCGAGCACGTCGGCCGAGATGCCGAGGGCGGCAGCGAGTGTCGCGTCGAGCGTGCCGCTCGCGATGGTGCCGGTGATGGTGCCGGTGCAGATGCTCGGATAGGCGCAGGGCTCGACCGTGGCCATGGTGATGGCCATCATGCCGGTCGTGAACGTGCCCGAGAACAACGTGCCGGATGCGACCGTGATGCCGCCGTCGTAGGCGATGCCGTCGATTGAAAGCGCCGAGCCGCCGGCGTAGTGCAGCAACGTGGATGCGGGGTTGCTCTCGTCCACGCTCTGGAAGGCGCCACTGCCCCAGTGGAGACGCGCGGGGTCGGTGTCGCCGAGACCGAGTTGCAGCAGCAGTGGACCGGCGCCGAAATCGGTGACCAGGTCGGTGAAATCGCCGAAGCTGCCGGTAGGTGCGCCCGGGTGTCCCGGCGGCCGCATCATCTCGATCTCGTTCGTACTGGCGGTTCCGTCGGCGCCGCTGAACACGACCATGGCGGCGTGGGCCGGCAACGGCACGAGTGCCGTCGTGAAGGCAAGCAGCGGTGCAAGCGTCCGTGCAGTCACGTGACCTCCTCGGGCAGCGGGTGTGCGCCCACATGGTCCGTCTCAGGGGGGATACCTTCACAACGAAGTGACGCGTGATGCCGCACAGTGATGGGCTTGAACGTTCATCTCTGCGACGACGTGCTGCCGCACCTGTCGCACGAGGCGACAATGAGACAGGCGGGACCGAGCGACCACACCGGATGCGCGACGCCCTCAGGAGAATGCGGATGTTCGAGGTAGGCCGAGAGTACCGATTCGAGGCGGCCCATCGCCTGACGGCCCTCCCTGACGGTCACAAGTGCGCACGGCTGCATGGACACTCATTCGTTGTCGAGCTGTACGTGCGCGGCCCACTCGACGAGGACAAGGGCTGGCTCGTCGACTTCTACGACGTGGACGCGTCGTGGGCGCCCTGCCACGACGAACTCGATCACCGGTACCTGAACGACATCGAAGGACTCGGCAATCCGACGAGCGAGAACATCGCCCGCTGGATCTGGCTCCGCGTCAAGCCGGCGCTGCCGCTGCTGCACCGCATCGTGGTGCGGGAGACCTGCGACTCCGGCTGTACGTACTTCGGGAATGACGACGAACGAGCGTGAAGTCGCCCGGCACTGGGACGACAACGCCGACAGCTGGACGGCGCTGTCGCGTGCCGGGTACGACGTGTATCGCGACGGCCTCAACACGCCCGCGTTCCTGGCGATGCTGCCCGACGTGCGCGGGCTCGAGGCGCTGGACATCGGTTGTGGCGAAGGGCACAACACGCGGCAGCTCGCCGCCCGCGGTGCGCGTGTGACCGCACTCGATGTGTCGCGGGTGTTCATCGGTCACGCGGCCGCCTCGGAGCGCCGCGAGCCGATCGGCGTGCGCTACGTGCACGCGAGCGCCCTGGCGCTGCCCTTCCGCGATGACGCGTTCGACGCCGTGACGGCGTTCATGTCGATGACGGACGTGCCCGATGTGGCGCGCGCCTTCCTCGAGTGCCATCGCGTGCTGCGGACCGGTGGCTTCATGCAGCTGTCGATCGAGCATCCCTGCTTCTCGCCACCGCACCGGCGCAACCTCCGCACGGGCGACGGACGTACGTACGCGTTCGAGGTCGGTCGTTACTTCGAACGACTCGACGGCCAGATCAGCGAGTGGACGTTCTCGGCCGCGCCTCCCGAGGTGCGCGCCGGCGCCGCGCCGTTCCGCATCCCCCGCTTCACGCGTCCGCTCGGCGAGTGGCTGAACCTGCTCGTCGACGCAGGGTTCGCGATCGAGCGCTGTGAGGAGCCGCGCCCCTCCGATGCCGCCGTCGCGGCATACCCCAGGCTGCAGGATGCGCAGGTCGTGGCGTACTTCCTGCACGTCCGCGTCCGGAAACCTCTTGCGGCGCGAAGGTCGCCCGCGCCATGAAGCCCGATGCGGCCGCGGCATGGCCGCGCCCCGCCCCCTACGATTTCTTCGAGACCACGCGACTGCTGCGCACCGGCCCCCGCGACCCCACGATGCAGCGCGAGCCCGACGGGTTCTGGCGGACGGCGCACACCGTGGACGGCCCCGTCACCGTGCGCGTGTCGATCGGCGATGCGCTGCGGGCCGACGCGTGGGGGCCTGGCGCCGACACCGTGATGAGCGCCGTGCCGCGCTGGCTGGGACTGCACGAGGACCAATGGCGCCTGCCCTCGCATCCAGTGACGGACCTGCTCCTGCGGGCGCATGGCGGGCTGCGCAGCACCGACACGTGTGACGTGTTCGAGGCGCTCATGCACACGGTGCTGCACCAGCTGATCACGTGGGACGAGGCGGCCATCAACTGGCGACGAATCTGCCTGGCGCTCGGGGATCCAGCTCCGGGCCCCGTTCCGCTGCGGCTCTCCCCGACGCCGCGCGCCATCCGGGCCGCCGGCACGCTCCCACTCGAGGCGGCGGGGGTGGGGGGGCGACAGGCCCGCACGCTCGTGGAGGTGGCGCGCGTCGCGCGCGCACTGCGACGCGTCGCCGACCTTCCGACACACGAGGCAGCCGCGCTGCTGCACACGGTGCGCGGCATCGGCCCCTGGACGTCCGCCACGGCGCTCGGCATGCGCCTCGGTCGGCCGGAACCGATCCCCGTCGGCGATTTCCACCTGCCCAACACGGTGGCCTGGGCGCTGGCCGGCGAGCCACGCGCCGATGACGCGAGCATGGTGACGCTGCTCGAGCCGTTCGGCGGCCAGGCGTTCCGCGTCATCCGATTGATCACCGCCGCACGTATCGAGGCGCCCAAGCGTGGGCCGCGATTCGCGTGGCGGCAGCACAGGCGCCGCTGACGAAGGGACGGGGCCGGTACCGGGTAGCGGGTACCGCGCGAAGGGTATGTGGAACGGGGTTCGGGGATCGGGAACGGAGACTGGAGACTGGGGACTGGGGACTGGGGACTGGGGACTGGGGATCGTAAACGAGTTGCGTAGCCGTCGGGCCTTGCCCGCCGGGCAGTTCGCCGCCG
>JAEZCY010000089.1 GCA_023429845.1 Acidobacteriota bacterium | reverse complement strand
GCCCCGGGCGCGACGGGCGTCGTCGCCGGCACGCCGAGGCCGCTCTGCTGGAGCATCTGCTGCGCGATGCCGAAGCCGACCGCGAGCTCGGACGCGGTGCCGGCGGCCCCGGCGCCGCCTCCGGTCTCGAAGCCCTTCGCCATCAGGTACTTCACGAAGTCGTTGAGGTTGCCGACGGCCGCCATGCTCGACCGCTTGTCGATGGCCTGCTCGACTTCCTGCGGCACCGACACGTTCTCGACGATGAAGGAGCCGATCTCGATGCCGTACTTGGCCAACGTGACCGGGTTGATCAGTGGCAGGAGCGCGTCGCCGAGTTCGCTGTACCGCGTGGCGACGTCGAGCACCGGCACGCCGGACGAGGCCAATGCATCGCTGAACACGGAGACGATGCGTGAGCGCATCGTCTCGGCGAACTCGTCGAGGCGGAAGTTGTGGTCCGAGCCGGCAACCTCGCGCAGGAACAGCTTGGGATCGCTGACCTTGAAGTCGTACGTCCCGAAAGCCCGGGCCCGGACGATGCCGAAGTCCTGATCGCGCAGCATGATGGGGTTGCTGGTGCCCCACTTGTTGCCCGTGAACAGCCGCGTCGTGACGTAGTAGACGTCGGCCTTGAACGGCGAGTTGAAGCCGTACTTCCACGACTTCAGCTTGGTCAGGATGGGGATGTTGTCGGTGACGAGCGTGTGCTTGCCCGGACCGAAGGTGTCGCCGAACTCGCCGAGGTAGACAAACTGCGCCACCTGCGACTCACGCACGATCAGCTGCGCGCCGTTCTTGATGGCCTTGTCGTCGTCCGGGAACCGGTACGAAATCGTGTCACGCGAGTCGTCGGTCCACTCGATGACCTCGATCAGTTGTCCCTTGATGAAGTCGAAGATCCCCATCGTCTCTGCCATCCTCCCTGCGTGAGGGGTCATTGTAAATGCGGAAATGCGGAAATGCGGAAATGCGGGAAGGTCGAGAGCGAAAGCTGCGGAAATGCGGAAATGCGGAAATGCGGAATGCGGGAATGTCGAGAGCCTGCAGGCGCTCTCGGGAGGTTCCGGCAGGTCCGCACGCCCGGCATCCGCTTCTACGCCGTCACCGACGCGCGGGGGAGCTGCAGGGCCCCGATGTTCTCGAACCCCGCGGCGTCGCGGTCGAGCGTCCCTCCGGCGGGCATGCGCATCAGCACTTCGGCAAACTGCTCCAGCCGCGCGAAGTTCTCGTGCAGGCGTGCGGTGAGCTGTTCGTCGGTGAGCGGATCGGCGAGGCCCTGCTGCAGCGTCTTCAGGTACGGCACGTCCATGTAGTTCACGTGCGCGTGTCCGTAGGCGTTGGCCGTGTCGTCGGCGTCCCACTGCCGCAAACGCGCCTGCATGCGCGTGTGCAGGTAGAAGAAGCGGGTGAGCAGCGCGTCCTGCTGCCGCATGTACGTCAGGTCGCGGTACTTGCGGTGGAAGTAGAGGAGGGCCGAGATCGCCCAGTAGCAGGCGTTGTCCCAGCCCACCTTCGCGCTCATCACCTGCGCGTTCCCCATGATCGGGTACTGACCGTCGTACAGCTTGAGGAACGCCGCGTACAGGCGCAGGTACATGCGGCTGAAGTAGGCCGCGTGGGAGGCGATGTCGTCGCCGCGCCGGTCCCGGGCGATCAGTTCCGACACCAGGTCGTTACCGATGGCAATGAAGTCCGATCCCGGTGAGTAGAACGGGTCGGTGAACACGCCGGCCTCGCCGATCAGCGCCCAGCGGTCCGCGGAGTACATCTGCGTCGAGGTGTGGGCGAAATGGTGCAGTCCGAGGAAGTCGTCGAGTTGCGCGCGGTGATCCTCGAGGTACGCCGCGCACTGCGGCTCGAACCGGTGCAGCCACTGCATCGCCCGGTCGAACCTGTTCATCGTTGCGTACGGGTGGATGTCGGCGTCCACGACGATGCCGATGCTGTGGCTGTCGGAGGCGAGCGGGATCAGCCACGTCCAGTAGCCGCGCCCCATCAGGTGCACCGTACTCAGCCAGCGCTCGCCGCTCGGCACCCGTGACGTCCATGACGAGCCCGATGCCCAGTCGTCGATCCTGATGCGGCTCTGCATCCGGAACCACACCGCGTTGGCCTTGTGCGTCGAGGGTCGCGTCAGCCCGAGCTTCCGGCGGAGCAGGCCGTGCCGCCCCGTGCCGTCCACCACCCATCGGCCGTGAAAGGCGCGCACCTGGCCGTCGATCTCGATGTCGACGCGGTGGAACGGGTCGCCGAACTCGACGCCCTTCACCTTGACGCCGTCGAGCACGTCGATGCCGCCGGCTCGGTTCTCCTGCAGCAGGAAGTTCTCGAGCCGACCGCGATCGAGCTGGAACGAGGGCACCTTCGGAAAGGCCCGCGGTCCGGCCTCGCTGCGCGTGGCCACGTCCTTGTTGCCGTTGTCGCTGAAGAAATACCGCAATCCGAGCTTCGGCAGCTGGCGGGCGGCAAGGTGCTCCTGCAACCCGAGGACGCTGGAGAAGTAATGCGCGGCGATCTCCACGCTGGACTCGCCGACCTTGTGGGCCGCCTCGGGCACCGGATGCACCATCTTCTCCGCCACGAGGATGCGGATGCCGGGCTGTTCGAGGCGAAGCTGTCGGGCGAGACAGAGCCCTGCGAGGCCCCCGCCGGTGATGATGACGTCGTAACTGGTGTGGGCCATGCGGTTGAAGGTCGTCCCCTAGGGTACAGGCATCGCCACCCGGTTTCCGGAGTTCTCACAGAGTCTGGGTGGGCGCCGGCCTGAGCGGCATGATGAAACCATGTGGGCGCCGCCGGCCGCCGGAAACCTGTCGAAAACAGACAACATCACTCACACCAAAAATCTGTTCGGCGTGATCCATAAATTTGTTCACGCTTGGCTACGGCCACGGCCGATCCTGCTGAACAGCCAGATTGCGCGACTCGTCACGATCGGCATCCATATTGCCCCCGGCTGACGTATCGAGGCGCTCGACGCGGGACGTCCGCGTCAATGGTGCCCGCGCGGCTCGGGTGAGTCGTTGCGCATTTCACAAGAGAACAAACAATGAAGATGTTCAACCTGTTCGCTGCACTGCTGTGCCTCGCGCTGGCCGCTCCGGCCGCCGCGCAGGTGGCCGGAGTCGGCACCATCGAGGTGCTCGTCACCGACGGCGGCGGCCTGGCCGTCCCCGGGGCGACCGTCACCGCGACTGCGGCTGACGTGACGACCAACCGCACCACCGTCACCGACGCCGATGGACGCGCGCTGCTGGTCGGCCTCGAGCCGTCCGCGGCGTACGTCGTGGTCACCGAGTTGACCGGCTTCCAGACCACGCGCAACGAAGGCGTGCTGGTTCGTTCCGGGCAGACGGCGGCCCTGCGGATCTCGCTGTCGGTTGGCGGCGTGACCGAGACCGTGCAGGTCGTGAGCGAGACACCGGTGGTGGACGTCAAGAGCGCCACGACGGGCGCCGACATCACCCTGCAGCTCACCGAGTCGCTCCCGACGGGCCGTTCCTATCAGAGCTACCTGCAGTTCGTGCCGAGCGTGTTCCCGACCAACGACATCATGGGTGGCGGCAACCCCGCGGCCCGCGGCGGCCTGAACTACAGCGACATCGGCGGCGTGCTCGGCACGTCCACCGACAACTTCTACTACTTCAACGGCATCAACGTGACCGACCCGGTCACCGGCACCTTCGGCGCCAATCTCAACACCGAGATCATCCAGGAACAGAAGGTCCTCACGGGCGGCATTCCGGCAGAGTACGCCGGCACCGCGGGCCTGCTCTCCAACGTGGTGACCAAGTCGGGCAGCAACCGCTACGCCGGCACGGTGAACTACTACTTCCAGAACGCCAACCTCGTGGCCGAGAACAAGAACTCGGGCAACGAGGAATTCTCGACCTACGACACGGCGCTGACCATCGGCGGCCCGATTTTCGCGAACCGCGCCTGGTTCTTCGCCAGCTACCGTCAGCTGTATCGTGAGAACGACGTGACGACGCAGGACACGCTCGAGTTCCTGCGCACCACAGAGCGCACCGAGCGCCAGGGTTACGCGAAGGGCACGTGGACGCCGACGTCCAACGACTCGCTCAGCTTCACCTTCCTCAACGACCCGACCGAGATCACCGGGCAGGACACACGCACGGTGCTCAATACGCGCGACTTCTCGCGTGACCAGGGCGGCAACAACTACGCGGTGAACTACTCCCGCGTCCACGGCAACCTGCTCCTCGAGGGCGCCTACAACGACCACAAGGGCGAGGTCTCGAACTTCTCGGCGATCAATGCCGTGTCCAACACCGTGATCTTCCGCGGGTCCGACGTCCGCACGCTTGCCGATCAGCAGCTCGGTGGCTACGGCCAGACGCTGATCAACGAGCGCAACACCCGCGGCGTGCGCGGCAGCGCGCAGTACGTGTTCGGCCGGCACATCGTCAAGGGCGGCGTCGAGTGGTCGGTGAACGAGAACTTCCGCAACTCGACCCGCGTCGACAACGTGACCTACACCGGGTCGCTCGCCAGCCACCTCGCCGGCACCACCGCGGCGCAGCTCGCCGCCGGCGGCTACTCGGCGCGCGTCTTCAACACCGGCACGGCCAACGACTTCAACGGCCTGATCGCCGCGATCAACGCCGCGCCGAACCGTGGCTCGTTCTACGCGCGCTACGACGTCAACGGCGACGGCACGATCACGGCAGCCGAACTCGGACAGACGCTCACGTACTCCAGCACCGCCGGCAACCCGGATGGCAAGATCAACTACTCGCGCACGCTGCAGACCCAGGACGGCCCGCAGCTGACCCAGTCCAAGGGGCTGACGTTCTTCGCCCAGGACCAGATCTCGCTGGGCCGCCTCGCCCTGAACCTCGGTGTCCGCGCCGAGCAGTGGAAGCACTACGCCACCACTGGTGAGGACATCTACACCTTCGAGTGGGCGCTCGCGCCGCGCCTGAGCGCGACCTACGACGTGCTCGGCAACGGCCGTCACAAGGCGTCGTTCTACTACGGTCGCTACTACGACCCGATCCGCAACAACATGACCAACTTCGCGGGCACGCTCACCGGCGCGATCCTCGAGGAGCAGGTCTTCATCAACGACCAGTGGCTCACCTACCGGACCCGCGGCGGCCCGGTGCAGCAGGACGCGTTCTTCGCGCCGACCACCAAGACGCCCTACACGGACGACTTCCTGACCGGCTACGAGGTCGATCTCGGTGGCAACATCAGCGTCGGCGCCAACTACGTCTATCGTCCGACCCGCAACATCCTCGAGGACTACGACTTGTCGCTGTACGCCTTCGCGGTGGACGGCAGCCAGGCCTACGGCGACATCAGCGCGCCGAACTCCCTGTGGCTGGGCCTCGATTACTTCGGGTACGACCAGAACCCCGGCTCGAACTTCGTCATCGGTACGCTGGCCGGCGGCAAGCGCGACTACCACGGCCTCGAGCTGAACCTGCGCAAGCGCTTCAGCGACCGCTGGCAGGGGCTCGCGAGCTACACCTACAGCAACGCCAAGGGCAACACCAACTCGGACTCCAACGCCGACTACCAGGGCGACGTGCTGTTCCTCGACCCGCGCGCGCCGCACCAGTACGGCGTCCAGCCGGGCAGCATCCCGCACCTGTTCAAGGCCGTCGGGTCCTACACGTTCCCGTTCAACCTCGAGATCGGCGCCGGCTACCGCTGGAACTCCGGCGCGTACGCCAGCCGCACGTTCCTGTCGTCGGGTCGCAACCTGCCGGCGCAGGTGTCCACGCCGTACGTCTACGGCGGCGCGCTGGAGAACTGGCTCGCGCCAGACTCGGTCGGCTCGCTCCAGAACCCGTCGTGGGGCCAGCTCGACGTGCGGGTGTCGTACCGCAAGCTCGACACGCGCTTCAAGCCGGAGTTCTTCCTGGATATCTTCAACGTCAACAACAACCAGGAGAGCACCCGCAACCAGGACCTCCTGGCTGGCAGCGGCGGCATCAGCTTCGGCGAGCCGCTCAACTTCGTGCAGCCCCGCCGGGTGTACCTCGGCATGCGCCTCGGCTTCTAGTCGAGCGGAG
>JAEZCY010000084.1 GCA_023429845.1 Acidobacteriota bacterium | reverse complement strand
ATCACCTGCTTGGCGGTCTGGGCGGCGATGCGTCCGAGCTTTTCCTTGCTCTTGGGGAACTCGATTTCGTCCTCGAGCTCGATGCCGGCCGCGTACTCTTCGCCGTAGACCCGATAGATGTCCTGCGCGTCGCCGAGCGAGATTTCGGTGGCCGGATTCTCGACCGTCTCCACGACCTTCTTGACCGCGAGGAGCTCGACCTCACCCGTTTCGTAGTTCAGGCGCGCCTTGAGGTTCTCGCCGTCCTTGCCATACGACTTGCGCGACGCCGTCAGGACGGCTTCCTCGATCGCGGTGATCACGATGGTCGGATCGATGCCGCGCTCCTTGGCGAGCGTCTCGATCGATTGCACGAGCGGGTTGGTACTCATTGCGTCTAGAACTCCACCTCGAGGCGGGCTCGACTGATCTCCGCCAATGGAATCCGCCGCTCCTTGCGGCGACCCACCTGCAGGATGACGGCCTCATCCTCCACGCCGGCAATCCGGCCTTCGAAATGCGTCTGACCCTCGACACCTGCCGGCACCACCAGCTTCGCGAGCCGGCCCTGGAACCGCCGGTAGTCATCGGCGGAGCGCAGCGGTCGGTCGAGACCCGGCGACGACACCTCGAGGGTATAGGCGTGGTCGAGCACGTCCTCGACATCGAGAATCGTGCTCAGGTCCGTGCTCACCCGCTGACAGTCCTCGATGCCGATGGACTGCTCCGGCGCTTCCACGACCACGGCACCGTCGGCGTCGCGCTGCAGCGGTCGGTCGATCACGACACGCAGCACGAAACCACTCGACTCCCGCCTCAGCTGGATGTCGAAGATGTCGAGCCCGCAGGATCCGGCGACCCGTTCGGCCGCCGTCCGGACGCGCTCCTGGCGCGTATCGGTTGTCACAGTCGACGAGAAAGCGACCCCTGAAACACAAAGAGTGGGCAAAGCGGCCCACTCCGGAAGGGTAGCCTGAACTCCAATCGTGGACTGTAGCACGAACGCCTCGCCCTCAGCTAGCCGATCGCGCCGTCCTGCGGCGCGCCCGTGCGCTGCCGTGGCTCGTAATGCGGGAATGCCGAGAGCAATGCGGGAATGCCGAGAGCAATGCGGGAATGCGGAGAGCAATGCGGGAATGCGGAAATGCGGGAATGTCGAGATCACCCATCGGGCCTTCGACATTGCCGCATTCCCCGCATTGCCGCGTTACAACGTCGAGGCTTCCACTGGTCTGACGATGAGGTCATACCCGGCCGCATCAACGATTTCGGCATCCACGAATGTGCCGGGCGGCAGGTCGGTCGGGTCGCAGTCGGTGAAGAACACCACCGGATCCACGTCCGGGGCCTGCCCGGCCATCCGGCCCTGGAGCACGAGCTCGTGCTCCTTCGACGGGCCGTCGACGACGACACGTACCTGCTGGCCGACCCGCCCCTTCTGGCGCCGGGCCACGATGCGCTGCTGCACCTGCATCACCCGCCGCTGCCGTGCCCGCTTGGTCGCCTCGGGCACATCGTCGGTCAGCGCGGCCGCCGCCGTGCCGTCCTGGTGCGAGTAGGTGAACACCCCCACATGGTCGAACTCGACCGCCTTGATGAAGCTCACCAGTTCGTCCACGTCAGCCTCGGTCTCGCCAGGAAAACCGACGACGAACGTCGTGCGCAGGGTCACGTCGGGCAGCGCGTGCCGGAGGTTGGCGAGCAGCGTCTCATAGCTGGCACGCGTGCCCGGCCGGCGCATCCGCTTCAGCATCGCGCTCGACGCGTGCTGGAGCGGCAGGTCCACGTACGGCACCACCTTGCTGCACGCGGCCATGGCGTCGATCGTCTCGGCAGTGATGGTGGTGGGGTAGAGGTAGAGGAGGCGGATCCACTCGAGCCCGTCGATCTCCTGCAGGGCGCGCAGCAGGCGCCCGAGCGCTCCACGGTCCTGTCTGTCGCGATCCACGCCGTAGAACGTGGTGTCCTGCGACACCAGCAGGAGTTCCTTGACGCCGCGCGCCGCGAGTGCCTGCGCCTCGGCGACCACCGACGCTTCGTCGCGGCTGCGATAGGCGCCGCGCAGCGCCGGGATGATGCAGAAGGCGCAGTTGTAATCGCAGCCTTCCGCAATCTTGACGTAGGCGTAGTGCCCCGGGGTGGTGAGCTTGCGCGGCGTGGTCGCGTCGTAGAGGTAGGTCGGGAGCACGTCGGTCTCGCGGTGCCGGGCCGACGTGTGTCCGGCCTTGAGCCTTGGGCCCTGGGGCTCCGTATCGGGCCTCGAAACGTCGCCAGGCGCAGGAGTGCGACGGTCGAGCGTCTCGGCGCGTCCATCCGCGCCGCGGCGGAACAAGCCGACGGTGGCCGGCGGCGCTGCTGCTCCCTCGATGGCGCCGACGATCGCGTCGACCTGGCCGGTGCCGAGGACGGCGTCGATCTCGGGAATCTGCTCGCGCAGTTCGTCGCGGTATCGCTCCGCCAGGCACCCGGTCACGACCAGCCGGCTGGCCCGGCCGGCCGTCTTGTGCTGCGCCATCTCGAGAATGGCGTCGATGGACTCCTGCTTGGCCGCGTCGATGAATGCGCACGTGTTCACGACCAGCACGTCGGCATCGCCCGCGTCGCCGGTGAGCTGGTGCCCAGCCTGTTCGGCCAGGCCCAGCATCACCTCGGAGTCGACGAGGTTCTTCGGACAACCAAGGGAGACAAGGCCAATCTTCATTGCTTCACTTCAGAAATGCGGGAACGCGGGAATGCGGAATGTCGAAATCGTAGTGCGGGAATGCGGGTATGCGGAATGTCGAAATCGTAATGCGGGAATGTGGGAATGCGGAATGTCGAAAAACCGTAATGCGGGAACGCGGGAATGCGGGAATGTCGAGTGCGGCAAACGTGCAATGCAGGGAACGTCGAACGCGAAAATGCCGAATGCCGGCAGTGTCGCAGGCGCGAACGCCGCGAGCGTCACGCAGATCGTCGTGAGCCGCATCGGCTCTCGACATCGCCGCATCGCCGCATTACCGCATTTCCGCATTACGCCGAGGTCTCACGGGTACAGCCTGTACAGCATCCGCGGGTACGGGATGGTCTCGCGCACGTGCTCGAGCCCGCAGATCCACGAGACCACGCGCTCGATGCCCATCCCGAAGCCGGCGTGCGGCACCGAACCGTACCGGCGCAGGTCGAGATACCACTCGAACGCCTCCTGCGGCAGCTCGTGTTCCTTGATGCGTTGCAGCAGCAGGTCATAGTCGTCGAGGCGCTGTCCGCCGCCGATGATCTCGCCGTAGCCCTCTGGCGCGAGCATGTCGACGCACAGCGCGAGGTCGGGGCGAGCAGGGTCGGGCTTCATGTAGAACGCCTTGACGGCAGCCGGATACCGGTGCACGAGCACGGGCCGGTCGAACTGCCCCGACAGGACGGTCTCGTCGGTGCCGCCGAAGTCGCCACCCCATTCCACCGGCAGCCCGGCCCCCTTCAACCGCTCGATCGCCTCGTCGTAGGAGATGCGCGGGAACGGCGTCTGCACCGCCTCGAGCGTCGCCGTGTTGCGCTCGAGTTGCGCGAGTTCGGGCCGGCGCTTGTCGAGCACGCGCTCGACCACCGCCGTCACGAGCTGCTCGGCGAGGTCCATGGTGTCGTCGAGATCGGCGTACGCGACTTCTGGCTCCACCATCCAGAACTCGGTCAGGTGGCGCCGCGTCTTGCTCTTCTCGGCGCGGAACGTCGGGCCGAAGCAGTACGTCCGGCCGAGGGCCATGGCGTTGGCCTCGTTGTACAGCTGCCCGCTCTGTGTCAGATAGGCGGTCGTGTCCTCGAAGTACTGCACCGGGAACAACGTCGTCGTGCCCTCGCAGGCCGACGGCGTGAAGATCGGCGTATCGGCGAGGATGAAGCCGCGGCTGTTGAAGAAATCGCGCACCGCATCGATCACTTCGTGCCGGACGCGGAGCACGGCCTGCTGGCGCTGCGAGCGGATCCACAGGTGCCGCCGGTCCATCAGGTAGTCCACGCCGTGCTCCTTCGGCGTGATCGGGTAATCGTGCGCTTCCGAGACGACGGTGAAGCCGGTGCCCGTGAGTTCGTAGCCGCCCTTGGCGCGCGCGTCGGCGCGGACCACGCCGGTGACGATCAGCGCCGTTTCCTGCGAGAGATGGTCGGCCCGCGCGAACAGGTCCTCGCCGATGTCGGCCTTCGACATCACGACCTGGATGAAGCCCGTGCCGTCACGGACGATGAGGAAGTGGATCTTCCCGCTCGAACGCCGGTTGTGCAGCCACCCGCGAAGGGTCACTTCCTGGCCGTCGAACCGGGCGATGTCCTGGATGTACGCAACTGGCGGCATGGGAAATCTGAAACTCGAAATTCGAAATGAACGGTTGCCGGTTCCCGACCTACTCGTCACTGAACGCGAACGTGTCCTGCCCGAGCATGGCCTCCATGCGCGCCCTGGCCGTGGCGGCGCGCCGCAGAGTGGCGTCGACGCCGTCGCCGCCCGCGGCGAGTTCGTACATCAGGGTGCCGCCGTAGCCCACCTTCTGCAGCCCGATCAGCAGTTCCGCCCAGTCGATCACGCCCTCGAAGGGCACCAGGTGATCGTCGGTGCGTCCGCGGTTGTCGTGGACGTGCGTGGTCACCAGGTAACCGGAGACGGTTTCGAGCGCATCCACGACGTCGCCCTGTAGTCGGGCATGGCCCACGTCGAAGCAGATGCCGAGTCCGCGCAGGTCCTCGTCCTCGATCAGCCGCACGAGGTTCCGCGCAGTCGAGAGCCCGTTCGGTATCACCTCGACGGCGATGCACACGCCAACCCGCTCGGCCACGGGCATCAGCGCGTCGAGCGTCCTGAGCACCGCCTCGCGCTGGTTGTCGCCGCCTGGCGGGGCATACTCGTCGGGCACGCCGAGATGCAGCACCAGGTATGGATACGCCGCATGGGCGGCGAGTTCCAGCGCCCGGGTACACTCGTCGATCGTCCGGGCCCGCTGCGCAGCCGATGCGGCCGCCGTGGAGAACGTCGGCCCCCACGTGGTGCCCCGGAGGAACTCGGTGATCGGCGCATGCACGCTGTGCAGGCGGAGCCCCGACGCCGCGCACCAGGCAGCAAGGTCGCGGCCGGTTCGCGGACCGTGGTAATCCACGTGCGACCGCGTGGCGAAGACCTCGATCGCCGTGAATCCGTGCGCTGCCACCGCGTCCAGGTGCGCGGGCCCCAGCGGTTCGGCGTGGAACAGGTGAGACGAGAGGCCGAAGTCCAACCGTCCGATTGTACCGGATAGGCGGGGCGGGTATGTCCCGGCCTACCTCAGTTCGTCCACATGTGCGGCGAGCAGATCGTGAAGCCGCCCGAATGCGCTGTAGCGCGCGAGGTTGGTCCGGACGTACCGCAGCGTCCTCGGCATGTACTGGATGTAGACCGGGTTCTTCTTCGCCGTCGTCTGGAACCCGAACGTGCCGAGCGCCTTCAGGTTGCGTTGCAGCGACATCACGTCGAACCGCTCGCGGAACTCGGCTTCTGCTTCGGGCCGGCCCGTGAGGGCGAGGAAGTACGCGAGAAGCCAGTTCACCGTCGAGTCCGACAGGTCCACGTACGAGTCACGCAGGAGCGACGCGAGGTCGTACGTGTCGGGTCCGAGCCGGGCGTCCTGATAGTCGATCAGGTAGAGCTGCTGGCCGTGCAGCATGAGGTTGCGGCTGTGATAGTCGCGATGGCAGAGGACGCGCGGTTCGGCCGCCAGGCGGGCCACGAGCAGGTCCAGTTCGGTGCGGATCGCGTGCAGCGTGGCGTCGTCCAGGTCCACGCCCCGGTACCCGAGCAGGTAGTGCTTGAGGAAGAACTCCATCTCCCAGCCGAGCTTGGCCTCGTCGAAGGCCACGCCATACGGAAGGTAGGCGTCGGACGCCAGCTCGGCCCCACGGCTCTGCAGTGCCGCGATCAGTCGCACGCCTTCGCGGTACAGCCGGCCATGCTCCTCCGAACTCGCCAGACCGAGGTGCGCCTGCAGCGTGACGTCGCCGAGGTCCTCGAGCAGCAGCAGACCCAGGTCGGGCGCTTCGTCGAGGATGTCGGGCACCGGTACGGGCATGCGGGCCAGCAGGCGGGTGACGTTGAGGAACGGCAGCGTCTCGTCGAAAGCCGACGGGTAGGCCGCCAGCACCATGCTCTTCCCCTCGGGCGGGATCAGGCGAAAGTAGCGTCGATCGGAGGCGTCGCCCGTGAGCGGGACCACCCGCACGCCGCGGGCCCGATGCCCGCTTCTCTCGAGATACGCCTCGACGCGGCCCTGGAACGAATCGACCACCAAGTCATCCTGTCTGCGACGAAGCCCGCGGCCTTCGTCATTCGGCCTTCAGCAGCGCCCGCAGGCGAGCCGCCTGCAGGTCTGCCCGTGGGCCATGAGCGGTGTGCATGGGGACGGGGCGGCGCTGCCGATGCCACCCCGCGACCGGCGCGAAGAACGCGCGCAGCATGGTAGCAGGCCACCGGCCTGCGATCGGTCAGGCAACCTGATCGATCAATGTCGCGCCAACGGTGAGCGGCATGTGTCCGGTCACCACGACGCGCTCGAGTTCACAGCCGGATGGCACCACGCCCTCCGGCCATACGACGCAGTGCCGAAGCACCGCGTCGGGATGCACGCTGGCGCGGGAGGCGACCACGTTGCCGGCGGCGTCGCCCGCGAGCGCGCGACAGGCGCGCAGATAGTCGTCCACCCTGCCCACGTCCTCGAAGCGAGCGTCGAAGACGACGCCATGCACCGAGCCCGGTCGATCGGCCATCAGCTGTGGGTAGATTCCGAGGACGGTCTCGGCGGGGGTGTCGTCAGGGATCGCGGCGAACACCGACCGGTCGACGACCTGAATGCCAGGGAAATGGACGCTGGGTTCTGTGCTCGTGCGGGGGACGAAGCCCGTCACGCGCCCTTCGAGCGGCAGCGGACCCGTGACATCGGCGTCCAGCGTCACGCCGCCGTACCGTCCAGGGGCCGGGTGCGGCATCAGTCCCAGGGTGACCAGGGCGCCGGAGGCGTGGTGCCGCTCCCAGAGCTGGCGCACCGGCAGGTCGCAGAGCGTGTCGCCGTTGACGATCAGGACCGTGTCGCCGTCGAGCAGCGGCAAGGCGTGGCGCGGGCCGCCTGCTGACCCCAGCACGCGGGGCTGCTCCCAGGAATAGCGGACGCGAACGCCGTACTGTGTGCCATCGCCGATTTCGCGCGTGACCGTGGCCGGCAGGTGATGCAGGTTGAGCACGGCGTCGGTGATGCCGGCCGTCGCCAGGTCTCGGAGGATGTAGCCGACCAGCACATCGTCGCCAACCGGCATCGCCGGCTTGGCGCGGTACTCCGTGAGGGGACGCAGGCGGGTGCCCAGGCCCGCGCACAGCACGAGGGCCGGGGGCGGCCAGACGTTCATGCCGGAAAGAGCATGTGCGCGCCCAGGCCGAGGGCGGACGCGCGCTGCTGGTGCAGACGGAAGTAGGAGAGCGTCACGTACGCCTCCGGTCCGAAACCGAGCGCGTCGGCCAGCGCCGCGATGCGTTCGGCTTCGCCCTCGAGTTCGACGAAGACGCCGACGGGCGTGTCGTCGATCGTCACGACGCAGCGGGCGTCACCGAACTCCTCCCGATACTTCTGATACCGGAACACGGGTGCGAATCCCAGCGCTTCGAGGATGGCCTGCATCTTCGCGTCGTCGCCGACGGTCGTCTCGACCTCCGGACGCACCTTCATCGGCCCCGGTTCCACGGGGCCCTTGAAGGTGACGATGCCGGTGCCGTCGTCGCGACGGAGGCGGAGGGCGCAGCCGCGGGTCCGCAGCGGCGTGTCGGGCAGATCGTAGAGCGTGTCGTCCTGGAGCCGCCGCTCGTGCAGCACCGGCAGGCCGAGCGCGCGAACGGCAACGCGCGCGGCCTCCAGGCTCGGGAACTCGAGCTTGATCTCCCGTTCGAGCACGCTACTCCTTCCTGATGGCCAGGCCGAGCTCCTGACCGCCACGGACGACGAGCAGTCGTGCCAGCCGGCCGCTCTCGATGGCCTGCAGCTTGCGCCGCGCGTCGGCCGCGCTCGTCACGGGATCGCCGTTGATCTGCGTGATGACGTCGAAGCGGCGCAGTCCACCCTGGGCAGCGGGGCTGCCCGGGTCGACGTCCGTGACCAGCACGCCGCTGGTGCTGCGCGGCAGTTCGAGGCGGCGGGCGATGTCGGGCGAGATGTCGTCGAGGCCGACGCCGAAGGCCGTGTCTTCCTCGATCTCTTCTTCACCAGGCGCCTGGCCGGCCTCTGCTTCGAGGTCGAGTTCGCCGATGGTCAGACTCACCGACGTCGGCTTGCCCTCGCGCAGCACCTTGACCGGCACCGTCGTGCCCGGGGTCGTGCGCGTCACCATGTCCACGAGCTGGTCGCGGTTCTTCACGCTCTTGCCGTTGAACTCGACGATCACGTCCAGCGGCTTCAACCCCGCCTTGGCCGCGGGGCCCGACGGGCTGACGGTGGACACCATGGCTCCCGAGCGCGTCGTCAGGCCCAGGTCCTCGAAGGCCTGCGCGTCGACCGGGATGATCGAGACGCCGATCATGCCGCGCGTGACCTTGCCCGTGCGCAGCTGCGGCACGATCTCGCGGACGAGGTTGATGGGCACGGCGAACCCGATGCCCATGTTGGAGGCCTGCGAGCGGTCACTCAGGATGGCGGTGTTGATGCCGACGACCTCGCCGCGGATGTTGAGCAGCGGCCCGCCGGAGTTGCCGGGGTTGATCGCCGCATCGGTCTGCAGCATGTTCACGCTGCGCTGCGGCGCGACCGGGAACGGCCGCTCGAGCGCGCTGATGACCCCCACGGTGACCGTGTGGTTGAAGTTGAACGGGTTGCCGATCGCGACCACGAAGTCGCCCGGCTGCATCTGCTCGGAATCACCGAACTTCACCTGCTGCAGCGTGGCGCCCGGCTTCTTCAGGAGCTGGATGAGGGCGCTGTCGGTGAGCGGGTCGCGTCCGACGATCTTGGCCTCGAACTCGAGGTCGCCGTCATCGCCGAAGAAGGCCACGTGGATCTTGTTGGCGTTCTCGACCACGTGGTTGTTGGTGAGGATGAGGCCTTCCGCGGCGTCGATGATGAACCCGGTGCCGGCGCCCTGCGACTGCGGCTGGCGCTGGCGGCGATTGGGCCGCCGGTTCTGCTGCTGGTCCGGGAAGAAGCGACGGAAGAAGTCCTCACCGCCGAAGAACTCGGTGAGCTCCTCGGTTCGCGGCGTGGACTCGGTCCTGATGTTGACGACGGCGGGCGACACGTCACGGGCGATCGAGCGGAACGTCGTGGCGTCGATGCTGCCGGCGATGGGCGCGCTGTTGGCGGGCGGAGCCGCCAGTGCCGGCTGCGCGGTGGAGGTGGGCGTCAGGTCGAGGCGCGACGCCAGCACCATGCCGATCGCCACGGAGGCGATGGCCAGCAGCACGGCATAGAAGAGAGTGGTCTTGCGAGTGGACATGCGTGTTCTCCTGCAACCGTCAGTGCGCGAGGGGCGCGATGGCGTCCTGGCGCGGGCCGCTGACGCGTGCCTCGGCCCCGATGATGACCACGTTGATCTCGGTGCGTACCCCGAATGTCGGGAAGTACAGGCCCGGCTCCACCGTGAAACCCGAGCCTGGCAGCAACTGGCGCTCGTCCTTGGTTTCGTAATCGTCGAGGTGCGCGCCATTTCCATGGACGCTTTCCCCGAGGCTATGGCCGGTGCGATGCAAGATCGCCTCCGCGTAGCCGGCCTCTTCGAGCACGGCGCGAGCGGCGCGATCCACCTCGAATCCCCGCACCGCCCGCCCCGCGTCGAGTGCCGCCTGCACGGTGCGGACGGCCTCGTCGCGCGCCTCGGCGATCGCGCCGAACGCCTCCGCCATGGCGGCCGGTACCTGCGCACCGGTGTACGCCACCCAGGTGATGTCCGCGTACACCGAGCCGGCCACGGCCTGCTTTCCCCACAGGTCGAGCAGGACGAGCTGGTTCCGCTCGATCGGCTGGTGCGAGGACGCGGTGGGCAGGTAATGCGGATTGCCGGCGTTGGCCATCACCGCCACGACGGGCGGGTCCGAACTGACGAGCCCTTCCTCGGCAAACCAGCCGACCATCTGCTGCTGCAGCGCGTACTCGGTGGTCGGGACGCCTGCGCAGACCTGCCGCAGCACGTCGAAGGCCTTGTCCTTGATGCGGTGGAGTGCGCCAGACGCGGCATCGTGCGTCGCGATCTGCGTCGGGGTCCACACCGCTTCGAACTGCTGCACGAGGTCGCCCGACGACACCACTTCGACGCCGCGCTGACGCACTGCCTCGACCGTGCCCGCGTCCACCCGCGACACATACGGGATGGCGCAGCCGGGCGAATACTCCATGGCGATGCGCCTGGCTCCGGCGAGCAGGGCGTCGAGCCCCTCGTCCAGGGAACGGCGGCCGGCATAGGCGCGTATCGTCCCGGGCAGGCTGTCGAGGTTGTGCCGCTCGATGGCGTGGACCAGGCCCGAGGGCGTGCCGGTCGCAGGGATCAGGTAGTACCAGCGCCGCGTCGTCATCTTGGGCGCATTGGTGAGGCCGGCCAGCGACTGCGCAACCGGATTGGATCCGTGGAAGTCGTAGAGCAGCCAACCGTCCAGTCCCGCCGCCGTCAGGCTCGCCTGCACGGCCCCGATGTCGAGAGGCATCGGAAAAGTATACGGCCGGGCCGGCGCAACTGCCGTCCTATAATCCCGTGTTGCCTATGCGTCATCTCGTGTCGTCCACTGCGGTCCTTGCGTTGCTGACCGGTGCGGGCCTCGTGGCCCAGCAGGGCGGCGGCGCCCAACCCACACCCCCGCCGGCTGTTGCGGCCCCACAGGAGCAGGGCACACAGCGGCCGACATTCCGCGCCCAGATCGACTACGTCGAAGTCTCGGCCATCGTCACCGACAAGGACGGGAACCTGGTCACCGACCTGAAGCAGGGCGACTTCCAGGTCCTGGAGGATGGCAAGCCGCAGACCGTCACCGTCTTCACGCCGGTGCGGATCCCGTTCCGGCAGCCGGAGCGCACGCTCGTCGAGGGCCGTCCCCTCCGGTTCGACGTCGCGACCAACGCGGCGGCGCGCGACGGCCGCGTGTATGTCATCGTGCTGGACGACTACCACATCACCGCGATGCGGTCCAATCAGGTGAAGCGGGCCGTCCGCGAGTTCATCGAGAAGCACGTCGCGGCCAACGATCAGGTCGCGGTCATCCATGCCAGCGGACGCTCGGATGCGTCGCAGGAGTTCACCACCAGCAAGGACCTCATGCTGGCGGCGGTGGACAAGCTGATTGGCATGAAGCTCCGCTCGGCGACGCTCGAACGCCTCGACGACTACCGGAGGCGCGTCGAGCAGTTGCAGCAGATGGGAGACGGCAGCTCCGGGTCGCAGCGCGACCGCGCACTCGACATGCTCGACCCGCAGCGCGCGCACTGGGCGCGGTCGTCGATGGACACTTTGCGCAACGTGTCGCGCCTGCTCGACACCGTGAACGGCAGCCGCAAGTCGGTGCTCTACTTCAGCGAGGGCATCGACTACGACATCACCGACGTCATGGGCGTGAACACCGGGGCGCGCTTCGGCAGCGACGTGCTCTACTCGCTGCGCGACGCGATCGGCGCGGCCACGCGCAGCAACGTCGCCTACTACACCATCGACCCGCGCGGCCTCGTCGGCATGTCCGACGACGAGATGGACATGGATGCGCCGCCTCAGGACGTGACCCTCGGGCTCAACCCCTGGAACGTCCGCGACGAGCAGCGCCTGGCCCAGAACAGCCTGATGTCGCTCGCCGACGAGACCGGCGGCGCCTACTCGGTCAACAGCAACGACTTCACCCGCATCTACGACCGCATCGTCCGCGACAACAGCAACTACTACCTGCTCGGCTACTACCCGACCAACGAGCGCCGCGATGGGCGGGTGCGGCGCATCCAGGTCAAGGTGAATCGCCCCGGGCTGGACGTCGTGGCGCGCAAGGCCTACATCGCGCCACGGGCCAAGGAGGAGTCCAAGCGCGTGGAGGCGGGCGCGGCAGGGACCTCCGCGGCCGTGCGCGACGCGCTGAATTCCGCGCTGCCCACGCCGGGGCTCAACCTGTCCGTGAACGCCGCGCCGTTCAAGGGCGCCAACAAGACGGCAGCCGTCACGGTCACCGTGCAGGTGGAGGGCGAACGCCTCGCCTTGAGAGAAGAAGGTGACGCGTTCACCAATCAGCTCGAGATCTCGATGATGGCGATGGACCACAACGGCAAGGTGCCGGATGGCGATCGCACGAACCTCGATCTCAAGCTGCGCAAGCAGACCCGCGACCTGATGTCGCAGACCGGCATTCGTTCGGTGGCGACGTTGAACCTGCCGCCGGGACGCTACCAGCTGCGCGTGGCGGCCCGCGAGGCCAACGACGGCGGCGTGGGCTCCGTGTTCACCGATCTCGAGGTGCCGGACTTCTCCAAGGAGCCGCTCGCCATGAGCGGCATCCTGCTCTCGTCGAGCGGCGCCGGCTTCACGCCCACGCCGCGGATCCCCGAAGAACTCAAGACGCTGCTGCCGGCCCCGCCGACCACCACGCGTGGCTTTGCGACGGCCGAGACGATCTTCGGCTACGTGGACGTGTACGACGCGCTGCAGCCGGCCCATTCGGTGCACGTCGCCACGACGCTCACGGCCGTGGACGGCACGCAGGTGTTCAGCACCACCGACGAGCGCAAGTCGTCCGAGATCGGCGGTGGCCGCGGCGGTTACGGTGTGCAGTTCCATGTGCCTCTGCAGGACGTGGCGCCGGGACTGTACGTGCTGAAGGTGGAAGCGACGCCGACGCTGCAGGGCAAGGACCCGGTTGCGCGTGAGCTCACCGTGGCCGTGTATGGTCCGCCGGCGCCCGGCACCGACGCGGCAGGCCCGCGGCTGGTGCCCATCGCGCATGGTCCGCTGAGCAACGGCTCGGCGGCCCGCGAGGCGGTGGTCCGCAGTCCGGAGGAGTGGACCAGTCTCTGGACGTCATTGCCGACCAAGCAGAACGCGCCGGAAGTGGCCTTCGACGAGATGATGGTCGTGGGCATGTTTCTCGGCAATCGGCCGACGACCGGGTACCGCGTGGAGTTCACGGGCGCGCGGCGTGATGGCGACGCGCTCGTCATCACGTGGCGCGAAGTGGTGCCCGCCGAGGGCGCATCGGTGACCGCCACGGTCACGGCGCCCTTTGCCGTCGCCGGCGTCACCCGGCACGACGGTCCCGTGCGGTTCGAGAAGCAGTAGCCGCTCGGAAGGGCGAACGCCGAACGCCGAACGCCGAACGGTGGACGGCGAACGGCGGAAGGTGTGTGGGGGGAGATGGACGCCTCGGCGAGGCGTCCCTACCAGCTCCGGAGCCAGCATCAGGCCGAGGCCGCCGCCAGCGTCCTGGATTACGCTGTATCGGCATGCCGACCCCTGCCGCGCCGGACTGGCGACGCCCCTCACCCGCCGCCCAGCCCCCATCGTCGCTCGGCCTCTCCACCCGGCAGGGCGCGCTGCTCGCATACGCGGCCGGCTGGATATCGGGCCTGATTCTTCTGACGCTCGAAGCCAGCAACCGTGAGATCCGCCGTCACGCCGCTCAGGCCTTCATCGGCTTCGGCGGCCTTACTCTCCTCGGCGCGCTGCTCCTGATGCTTGCCGGCGCCAGCCTGCTCACCTCACTCACGATGGCCAGGGTCTGCTTCTGGGCCGCCTCGGGCATCATCGGCGTCGGCCTGGTCCTGTGGTGCTGGTCGATGGTGCAGGTGGCCCGCGGCGGGTCGCCGCGCTGGCCACTGATCGGCGCGCGCGCGGAACGCCTCGCTGGGATCTGACGACACCGCGGGTGGCAGCGCCGCCTCGGACTGGGTCGGCCGCACGCCAGCGCGCTGCGTCCGCTGACAGCCGAGCCGGACTATGGCATCCTGCCCGGACCAGTCAGCCCAAGGGAGGTGTACGTGCGCGCTCTCGTCGTCGCTCCGATCATGGCCCTGCTCGTCGCCCCCCATGTCGTCATGCCGGCCGCGCCGCAACCGACGGCTTCGCCCCAGCCGACGTTCCGCACAGGCACGACGCTCGTCGAAGTCCCGGCGATCGTCACGCGCCGCGGCCAGCCGGTGACCGACCTGCGAGTCGAGGACTTCACGGTGCTCGACATCGGCGAGCCGCAGCCGATCGTCGCGTTCGAACGCGTCGATCTCGGTGGCGGTGAGACGCCAGAGCAGCGGCGCGATTTCGTCATCGTCGTCGACAATCTCAACATCGACCCCACCGGCACGGCGCAGACGGTCCACACCGCACTGGCGCTCATCGACCGTCTCGGGCCGTTCGATCGGCTGGCCGTGGCAACGACCGGGCTGCCAGAGGATCCCCTCGATTTCACGACGGACCGCGCGGCAGCGCGCGCCTTCGTGAAGCGGGTGCGCGGGCAGCAGATGAAGCGGTCTGCCACCGTGCCCGGTGAACTCGAACTTCAGTCCCGGTCCGCGATGGAGCGGCTCGCCAACGTCGTCACGCAGATGCGGTCGGATGCCGAGCGCCGTTCGGTCCTGTTCATCAGCGAGGGCCATCCCGCTCTCGGCCAGGTCGCCGAGACGAGGCGCAGCGACACCAACAACGGCTACGTCGAATTCCTGGAGGTCATCCGACAGGCGGCGCTGGCCAACGTCGCGATCTACACGGTGGACCCACGCGGACTCCGGGCGCCGGGCAATGCGTCGGTCGCATCGCGGGAGATGTCGCTGCAACCCGGTCCCGTGTCGGCATGGGCCGAGGATGTCCAGGGAAGCCTGGCCGTGCTGGCCCTGAACACCGGTGGCATTCACACCCGGTGGACCAACGACCTCACGGCCAATCTGGACCGCTTGGTCAAGGACAGCCGGCAGTACTACCGGATCGCCTACGCGCAGCCCGACCCGCGGCCGGGCAAGAAGCAGCCGGCCACGCGCGCCATCACGGTCAAGGTCGCTCGCGACGGTGTGGACGTGCGGACGCGGCAGCGGTATGCCCCGGTCGGCACGAAATCGTCGTAGGTCACAGGACGTGCCTGCCCCTACGCGTCCCTTGATCGCATCGCCGCGCGTCGCCGTCGTCTTGTTGGTGATGCTTGCCGGTGCGACGCTGCTGGCCTCGCGCGGGCAGCCGCCCGTCCAATCGGGGCAACCTGCGCTACCCGCGTTCCGCACCGGCACGACGCTGATCGAGGTGTCGGCCGTCGCCACGAGGAACGGCGAGGTCGTCACCGACCTGCGGGCCGACGAGGTCGTCGTCCGCGACAACGGCACGCCGCAGCCGCTCGTCGCCTTCGAGTTCGTGGACCTGACGATGCTGGCCAATCGCGTCGAGCAACGACGCGATTTCGTGCTCGTGCTCGACGACCTCGGCATCGAACCCAGGCTCACCAGGCCGACGCGTGACATCGCGCTCGCGCTGATCGACAAGCTGGGCGCACACGACCGTCTTGCCATCGTCAATACCGGGCCGTTCGAGCTGGTACAGCAGCTCTCGACCGATCGCGACGCGGCGCGCGCGCTCGTCGGCCGCTTCCGGGGGCAGAAACGGGTCTTGGCGTTCGACCAGGAAGCCTGCCACGCCGCGCTCGTCAACCTGCGCGTCATCAGCAACGCCGCGCGTGTGATGGGCCGCGGCCCGCTGGAGCGACGGACGATTGTGGTCGTCAGCGAGGGACAGCAGATCTACATCGGGGAATGGTTCGGCGGGATGGCGGACCGCTGCCTCGAGGCGCGCACGGCGTACGACGATGTCGTCGCCGCGACGGCGCTGACGAACACCGCGGTCTACGGCATCGATCCGCGAGGCCTCACGGTAGCCAATCCGGTCATCTCGGCGTCCACCGACCGCGCCGTCGCCGAGGCGGCCGGCCAGACGGTCGTCACCGCCACCGATGCCCTCGAGGGGCGATATCACGGAAGTCTGGGGCTCATGGCCACCAGCACCGGCGGCACGCTGCGGACCGACCGGAACGATCTGACGGGAGGCATCGACGAGATGATTCGAGACAGCCGGCAGTACTACCGCCTCGCCTATCTCCAGCCGGACGTACCGGATGACAAGTCGGGCAAGCCGCGTCGAATCGATGTGTCGGTCACGAGGCGCGACGTGGACATCCGTGCGAGGCGGCGCTACATGCCAAGGTGAAATTCCAATTTGGAATTCGAAATTTCACATTGCCCGGCTCTTCACAGCTCCCCGTTCCACTCCTCGGGTTCGGTCTGCGTGGAGCGGATGATCTCGAGGTGCCACTTGCCGCCGCCCCAGGGCTCGATGACCTCGGCGACGACGACGTCCACGAGCACCTCGTGGAAGCTGCGGGTTTCCGGATCGCCCTCGAGGTGATACGCCGGCTCTTCCCACCCGAACATCGGATAGAGCACCAGCGTCAGGAACAAGTCGTAGCCATCGTCCACGACGATGAGCTGGCCGCAGGGGCGCTTCAGCGTCGAGTGGTAGATGAGGTACTTCTCGGCGCTGTGCGCGCGGATGTACCGCTTGAGCGCGAACTCGCGCGCGACGATCTCTTCGACGGCAATCTTCTTGTCCCAGCAGTCGCGGCAGTACTTCTCGTCGCCGCGGGGCTCTGAGACATCCTTCGCATTGCACAGGGCGCACCGCGCAGGGGAGACGGAACGACGAGGCATAGCAGACCATTGTACTCCGGCGCTCGAAGCCCCACGTTCGGCGCACGGACCGTCAGGCGGCCGGCTGGGACAGCCGGCCCTACCTGACGTGTGGGCGGATCAGCGCTTCACGGTGCTGGCGTCGTATGCCGGCAGGTACATCCGCTCGACGTACTCCTTCAGCATCCGTCGCGTGCTGAAGTGCGGCGCGACCGTGCGAATCGAGTCCTTCACCATGCCCACCCAGCGGCGGGGCATGTCGTGCGCATCGCGCTCGTAGAAGGCCGGCACCACCTCGTTCTCGAGCAACCGGTAGAGAGCCTCCGCGTCGGCCGCATCCTGGGCACCCTGATCGGCGTGCTCGACGCCGGGATCGATGAGCCAGCCGTTGCCACCCGAGAACCCTTCGGGCCACCAGCCATCGCCGATGCTTACGTTGAGCACGCCGTTGGCGGCCGCCTTCATGCCGCTCGTGCCGCTCGCCTCGAGTGGCTTGCGCGGGTTGTTCAGCCACACGTCACAGCCCTGCACCAGGAAGTGGGCGACGTGGAGGTCGTAGTCTTCGACGAAGGCAATGCGGCCTCCGAAGCGCGGGTCGAGCGCGCGCCGGTAGATGCCCTGCAGCGCGTGCTTGCCGCCCTCGTCGGCCGGGTGCGCCTTGCCGGCGAAGACGATCTGCACGGGCCGCTTCGGATCGTTCAGCAGCCGCGCCAGCCGGTCGGGGTCCGAGAAGATCAGGTCGGGCCGCTTGTACATCGTCATGCGACGCGCGAAGCCGATCGTGAGCGCGTGCTGTCCGAGGAGGGTGCCGCCGGCTAGGACGCGCGCGGGCGGCACGTTGTCGCGCACCCAGCGCTCGCGGATGCGCTCACGCACGAAGTGGTACATGTAGCTGCGCATCTTCTCGCGCGTCTGCCACAGCACCTCGTCGGGGATGTCCGACACCGCCTCCCACACTGCGGGATCGTCGTGCCGTGCGCGCCAGTCCGCGGGCAGGTAGTCGTCGAGCGTGCGGCTCAGTTCGAGCGACAGCCAGTTGGTCAGGTGGACGCCGTTGGTCACGGCCTTCACCGGTTCGGACTGCGGCGGCAACTCCTGGAGCAGTGGCTCCCACATCTCGCGCGTGACGTGGCCGTGCAGCTGGCTCACCGCGTTGATGCCGGCGGCGCTGCGCATGGCGAGCGCCGTCATGTTGAAGAGCGTGCCGCTGCCGTTGTCGTAGCGTCCGAGCGCGAGGAAGTCCTCGCGATGGGCGCCGAGGCCGCCCCAGCTACCGGCCAGGTGTGTCTCGACCATGTGGAACGGGAACGCGTCGTGCCCGGCTGGCACCGGCGTGTGCGTCGTGAAGACGGTGCTGCGGCGCACTTCCTCGTGTGCGGCGTCGAAGGTGTAGCCCTGTTCCAGGAGGTCGCGGATGCGCTGCAGCACCACGAAGGCGGCATGGCCTTCATTCAGGTGCCAGACGCCGGGCTCGTAGCCGAGCGCCCGCAGCACCCGGACCCCGCCGATGCCGAGGATGATCTCCTGCTGCACCCGGGTCTCGCGGTCGCCGCCGTACAGCCGGGCGGAGAGTTCGCGGTCCCAGGGGGCGTTCTCGGGCAGGTTCGTGTCCATCAGGAACAGCGACACGCCACCGAGCTTCACCTGCCACACCGCCACCAGCACCGTGCGGTTGCCGAGCGGCACCGCGATCACGAGCTCCTGGCCGTCCGGGCCGTGAGCGCGCTGCGTGGCGGCATTCTCCCAGTTGATCTGCTCGTAGATCTCTTCCTGCCAGCCGTCGGCCGTGACGCTCTGGTGGAAATAGCCTTGCGGATACATGAAGCCGACGCCGACGAACGGCAGGCCGAGGTCGGAGGCTTCCTTGCAGTGGTCGCCGGCAAGCACGCCGAGTCCGCCGGCATAGATCGGCAGCGACTGGTGGAGCGCGAACTCCGCCGAGAAGTACGCGATCGGCCGGTCACGCCCGATGTCGCTCCGCGACGCCCACCACGTGTGCTCACCCTTGCGCGCGGTTTCCAGTTGGCGCATCGCTTCGTCGTACACAGCCAGGTACGCCGGGTCGGCCGCGGCCTCGGCGTACCGCTCCGGGCTCACCAGCCGGAGCATGCGCACGGGGTTGTGGGCGGTGAGGCGCCACACCTTGTAATCGAGGCGGCGGAACACCTCGCGCGCGTCGCGGTGCCACACCCACCAGAGGTCGGTGGCAAGGTCGTACAGGCCGGCGAGGCGTTCGGGGAGATGGGGGGAATCGGACATTGTTCCTTCACTCGTCAAGAGCACATCCTTCGCATCGGCACTCCGAGCGGTCACCGTGAACCCGATGGAGAAGCGGGAGAGAACGGCACGGTGGGCGCGGTTCCGAGCCAGCGGACCCGCTATCGTACACTCTCGCGCATGTCTTCCCGACCTAACCGACGTGAGTTCGTCCGGGCCGGCGCGGCCGCCGCCGCCCTCGGCGTCGCTGCCCAGGCCAAGGGCGCTCCGGCGATCCAGCCGTCGCGTCCGCGCCCGGTCGTGATTGCCTCGGCCAACGGCAACAAGTACACCCATGACGGCAAGGAGACGTGTGTTGCGCACGCGTTCCGCCTCATGACCGGGGGCAGCGACGTGCTCGACGCGCTCATCGCCGGCGTCAACATCGTCGAACTCGACCCGAAGGACACGAGCGTCGGGTACGGCGGGCTGCCGAACGCCGATGGCGTCGTCCAGCTCGATTCCTGCTGCATGCACGGGCCGAAGAAACGCGCGGGTGGCGTCGCCGCCATTGAGGGCGTCCGGACACCCTCCAAGGTCGCGCACGCGGTGATGCAGCACACCGACCACCATCTGCTCGTCGGGGCCGGCGCACAGCGCTTTGCCCGCCAGATGGGATTCACGATCGAAGACGACCTCAATACCGAGACGTCGCGCCGGTTGTGGCTCGAGTGGAAGCGCCGCATCGACCCCGAGCACTTCCTCAATCCCGACACGCGTGCACGCGCCGGCGCCGAGGCGGGCGCGTCGATGGTGCGCGACGGCCTCATCGACCCGCACCACTACTTCGGCACCATCAACTGCAACGGCGTGAACGCCAGCGGCGAGATCTGCGGCGTGACGACGACCAGCGGGCTCGCGTGGAAGATTCCGGGCCGGGTCGGCGACTCGCCGATCCTCGGCGCCGGCCTCTACGTCGATGGCGACGTCGGGGCTGCGGGGTCTACCGGGCGCGGCGAGGCAAACCTCTATGGCCTGTGCTCGTTTCTCATCGTGGAGCTCCTGCGCCAGGGCCGGTCGCCCAAGGACGCCGGCATGGAGGCGCTGCGTCGGGTGCGCGCCAACACCATCGAGAAGCGCCTCCACGACAAGACAGGCAACCCGGCGTTCGGCCTGCAGTTCTACATCCTCGACAAGGCGGGGCAGTTCGCTGGCGTGTCGATGTATGAGAGCGAGTACGCCGTCTGCACGGAGAACGGACCCGAAACGCGCAAGTGCGAGGCACTGATCGCAGGCAAGCCGGCATGATGAATCGGACACGGCTCGGGGGCATGGCCGGCGCAGTGGCCGTCGTCGGCGCGCTCCTGTCGTGTGCGATGCCCACGCGTGCGGACGCCCAGCCTGCCACGGCCGCGGCGCCCGACACGCTGCCACGCGTCGCGGCGCTGGCCGCGGCATTTCCCGAGATCGATCGCCTCTTCACCGCGTACGCTCGCGAGGCGCACGTGCCAGGCATGGCGTGGGGCGTGGTAGTGGATGGCGTTCTCGTGCATCGCGGCACGTTCGGCGTGCAGGATGTCGACACGAAGCGGCCGGTAACACCTGACACGGTCTTCCGGATCGCGTCGATGACCAAGAGTTTCACCGCGGCGGCCATCCTCGTGCTGCGCGACGACGGCAAGCTCGCGCTCGACGACGCGGCGGAGCGGTACGTGCCCGAGTTGAAAGGGCTTCGTTACCCCTCCACGGATTCTCCGCGCATCACCATCCGTCACCTTCTGACGCACGGTGCGGGCTTCCCTGAAGACAACCCGTGGGGCGACCAGCAGCTGGCGATCACGGACGACCAGATGTCGGCGCTGATGGAGCAGGGCATCCCGTTCTCCAACCCGCCCGGGCTCGAGTACGAGTATTCGAATTACGGCTTCGCGATCCTGGGCCGCATCGTGTCGCGTGCTTCCGGCATGCCGTATCGGGACTTCGTCCGGCTGCGCATCCTCGAACCCCTGGGGCTCACCTCGACGACGCTGGACGCGGCGGCCGTGCCCGCGTCGCGACTCGCGCACGGGTACAGGTGGGAAGACGAACGGTGGAAGGAGGAACCGCCGCTGCCCGACGGCGCGTTCGGCGCGATGGGCGGGATGCTGACGTCGCTCGACGACCTCGCGCGCTACGTCGCGTGGATGGGCGAGGCGTGGCCGCCCCGGGATGCTTCCGAGATCGGACCGCTGCGCCGGGCGTCGCGCCGCGAGATGCAGACGGTCTGGCGCACGAGCCCGGCCACCGTTCGTCGGAACGCCTCGGGCACACCTGAGCTGGCGGCGGGGGGCTACGGCTACGGGCTGCGCGTCTCACAGACGTGCGACTTCGGGCACGTCGTCGCGCATTCCGGTGGTCTGCCCGGCTACGGATCGCAGATGCGTTGGCTCCCACGGCACGGCGTCGGCCTCGTGGCAATGGGGTCGCTCACCTACACCGCGTGGGGGCCGCGATTCGATGCGGCTCTCGCGGCGCTGGCCCGCACCGGCGCGCTGCAGCCGCGGCAGCCGGAGCCGTCAGCGGCCTTGACGGGCATGCGGGCCGACGTCACGCGTCTGATCCAGCAGTGGGACGACGCACTCGCGGACCGGATTGCCGCCAGCAATCTGTACCTGGACGTGGCGAAGGAGCGGCGGCAGCGGGCGATCGCCGACCTTCGCACCACCCATGGCGCCTGCCGCGCCGAGGGCCCCTTCGTCGTGGAGAACGCCCTGCGGGGTGAGTGGGTGATGCCCTGCGAACGAGGCGCCCTGCGCGTCGCGATCACGCTGTCGCCGACGATTCCGGCCAAAGTTCAGCACCTGTCGGTGCGATCGCAGGAGACCGGGAGGCCGCCCGCTGCGCCCGCGACGTGCCAGCCGTGAGGCGGCCTCCGCCGCGCCCTGCCCGTGCCGTCCCGTAGCGGCGTCGCCCTCAGCGCCGTTGCACGTCGAGGGTGATGACGGTGAGGAGCTGCCTGTCGCACAGCACCTCGAACGCATAGGTGCCGATTTCGGTGAGTTCGAGTTCGAGCGGCATGTTCAGGGTGACTGCCGGACGCTCGTCGCTGAATCGGACGACCTTCTCGGCCGACAGCCCCTCGGCACCGGAGGGAAACCAGCCGCGCAGCGTCACGTGCTTCGCCCCACGCACGCCGCCGCCGCGCAGGGCCACCACGGCGCGGACGTTCAGGAGAAGGGGTGGCGTGTCGGCGTCGTTCGGGTCGTCGACGGCGAGACCGTCGACGATACCGATCAGGTCGGCAGACCCGTCGGGCTGGAGATCGACGCGCTGGCACAGCACTGCCAACGCCACATACGGACCACCTGCCACGCTCATTGCCGGCATTGTAAGGCGTGGAGCGGACTATGGGTCGTACGCGACACACACCACCCACACACCAGGACCGTTCGGGTCGGGCAGGGCCGGTCGCGACGCACCAGATGCGTCAGCTATGGGGAATAGCAACGGGTTGCCGCCGGGGGTTGCCCAGCGGCAAGGTGTGCGCGGTGAGTCTCAAGAGGCCATGTGCAGGGGCTGTGACGCCCGCGCATCGGCGGCGCGCCAGCCGCGCATCAGAAGGCCTTCGCACCATCCTGCGGCGGCCGTCTCGAGTGCTTCCCACTCTTCGAACACGCGGCTGAGGATCGGCTTGCCGTTCACCAGATATCGGAGTTCCATCCCGAATGGATGGGGATTCACTTCGCAGCGAACGAACTGCCCTGCACGGAACAGCTTCCACAGCACGCGGCGACGATGAGGGAGCATACGCATCGGTCGTCTCCTGAGGCGAGCTCGAGAACGCTCGCCGGACGCATTGCCCATCGCAAGAGCTGTGCCTCATGTGCGGGGCGGCCTGGACGGCGTCTCGCGAGGGGCGCACATGCGTCTCCCATTCGCACCGTCTTGAATTGAGACGGAAAAATTGGCGCACCGCAGCGTGTTCGATGCTACGTACGGCACTCAAGTTGTCCCGTTTGTTCGATTGTCGAACAATCCTCTAGACGGCCTGAGGCAGAGCGGAGAGTGCGTCTCGCGCATGGCTCGGCGAGCGCGGTGTCAAACCTGCCGACGCCCGCGCTTCACGAGTTGTAGCGATGGTGGTGATGGATGCTGGTGCGGAAGGAGGGACTTGAACCCTCACCGAGTTGCCCCGACAGGTTCCTGAGACCTGCGCGTCTGCCAATTCCGCCACTTCCGCAAGGGGCGCGTGACCGGGCCGGTCACGGACAACGGAGTATAGCGTACCTCTGCACCGAGCGGAAGCGCGGAAGCGCCGCATCGCGAAAAATCGCGATGCTATCCTCCTTGACACGGCAGGCAGACTTCCGGCGCTGCGCACGGGTATCGAAGCCGGACCTCCAAGAGGAACGAGCGTGGCTGTACGACGTGGCGTGTGGGTAGTGGTCGTCCTGCTTGTGTGCGCGGTGCTGGTGTCCGCGGCGCTGGTGGCCTTCTCGTGGGTGGCGTTCCGGCGACCGCCCGGGGTGCCCGACAAGGGCGTCCTGGTGCTGAAGCTGCAGGGCGACCTCGAGGAAATCACCACGAACCCCTTCGATCAGCTGCTGCAGGAGACGGCGACCTTGCGCAGCGTCACGGAAGCGCTCCGCGCGGCCAAGACCGACCCGCGCATCACCGGGGTGCTGCTGCGCCCGGTGCAGGCTCCGGGCATGTGGGCCAAGGTGCAGGAACTGCGCGACGCGCTCGTGGATTTCCGGTCCTCCGGCAAACCGCTGGTCGCACTCCTGGAATTCGCCGGCGACCGTGAATACGTCCTGGCGTCGGCCGCGTCTCGTGTGGTGCTGGTGCCGCCTGGACAGCTCAACCTGACGGGCCTGGCGAGCTATCAGGTCTTCCTGCGGGGCACCTTCGACAAGATTGGCGCGACGCCCGACCTGCTGCACATCGGCGACTACAAGACGGCCGTCAACACCTTCACCGAGACAGGGTTCACGCCCGCTCACCGCGAGATGTCCGAGTCGCTGAACCACGACGCCTTCGAACAGCTGCTGGGCGTGGTGGCAAGCGCCCGCAAGAAGTCGGTGGCCGAGGTGCGCGCGCTCATCGATGAAGGGCCGATGCTGCCCGACGCGGCCCTCGACAGCGGGCTCGTGGACGACGTTGCGTACTTCGACGAATTCGGCACCACGAGCGGTCTCGGCGACCGCTTCGAGGAGATCCCGCTCGAACGGTACCTGTCGGTCGCGCCGGCAAAGCGGACCCCCCTCAACACGCCGAAGGTCGCGGTGATCTACGCGGTCGGCACCATCGTCTCGGGGAATGGGGGCACCGGGCCCACCGGCACGGAAGTCGGCTCCGACAAGCTGACCGAGTACATCCGCAAGGTGCGCGACGACGACGCGATCAAGGCCGCGGTGCTGCGCGTGGACAGCCCGGGCGGGTCGACCGTGGCGTCGGATGTGATCTGGCGCGAGCTGATGTTGCTGCGGGCGCGCAAACCGTTGATCGTCTCCATGTCCGATCTCGCGGCGTCCGGCGGGTACTACATCGCCATGCCGGGGCACGTGATCGTCGCGCAACCCGGCACGCTGACCGGGTCGATCGGCATCTTCTCCGGCAAGTTCGTGGTGGGCGGCACCTACAACAAGCTGGGGATGACGATCGAGAGCGTGAGCGAAGGCAAGTTCGCCGAGATGTACTCCGGCGCGCGGCCGTTCACGCCGGAGGAGCGGGGCAAGATCGAGGAGCAGATGCAGGCCTTCTACGACCAGTTCGTCGAGAAGGTGGCCGAGTCGCGCTCGTCCACGCCCGAGAAGATCGACGCGGTGGCGCAGGGGCGCGTCTGGACGGGACGGCAGGCACGCGAGCACGGGCTGGTGGACGAACTCGGCGGGCTGCCTCGCGCGCTGGCCATCGCCCAGCAGCGCGCCGGCATCGCGAAGGACGCGGCGGTGCAGGTGGTCGTCTATCCGCCCAAGCCGTCGGTGTTCGAGGCGCTGTCGGAGACCTTCGGCGGCGGCCAGGGCATGCGTGCGGCGCTCGCCGAGTCGCTCCTCACGCCCCAGGAGCGCGAAAGTCTCGCGGCGATTCGTCGGCCGATGCAGATGCTCCGCCGCGGCGAGTCGCTGGCGCTGCTGCCCTGGGTGTTCGCGCGGTAAGGAGAAGCCTGCGGGCCACGGCCTGCAGCCTGCAGCCTGCAGGGCCACGAAAGACAAAGGGCGCCCCGACCTGGAGGCGCCCTTCGTGTTCTCGGCATTCCGCATCGACGCATTCACGCATTGCGGCGAGCGGGCAGGCGAGCTACGTCGTGAGCCGCTGCAGGACCGCCTGGTCCACGTTGATGCCCATCCCCTGCTTGGCCTTCGTCATGTAACTGGCGAAGAACTGCGACCGCTTCTGCGACGCCAGTTCGCGGCGGATCGCCTCGCGGTTCTGGGCGATTTCCGCGGCCGGGATGTCGGTGCGGCTCTTCACCCGCAGGATGACGACGCCGTTGGGCGTCGTCAGGGGGGCGCTGACGCTGCCGACCGGAAGCGAAAACGCCACCTGATCCACGGCCGGGCTCGGCCCGACCTCGGGGATCGCTGCACCCCGCGTCAGGTCGTCACCCTCACGGATGGTGAGGCCGGCGGCCTTCGCGGCTGCGGAGAAGTTCGAGGCGTTCTTGAGGCTCGCCAGCACCGACTCGGCCTGTGTGCGGGCCATCTCCTGCGCCTTCTTGCGCTTCATGTCCGTGGTCACGCGCTCCTTCACGTCCTCGAGCGCCGGCAGACGGGCGGCCTCGCTGCCCGTCACGGTGATGAAGGCGATGCCTGTTCCCGTGCCCAGGGGACCGCTCACCTTGCCCTGCTCGAGCGAGAAGGCCTGCTCGGACACCTCGGGCGACGCGCCAAGCCCGGGGATCGGCTCGAGTCGCGTGAAGAAGGGCGATTCCTGCACCTTCAGGCCACGGGCGTTGGCGGCCTTGTCGAGGTCCGCCGGTGTCTTCACCTCGTTGGCAATGGCCGTGGCCAGGTCCTGCACGCGCGTCTGCGCGCGCTCGAACGTCAGCTGCTCGGCGATCTGGGCGCGCACGGCGTCGAGCGGCTGCACTTCGGCCGCCTTCTTGTCGGTCACCTTGATGATGTGGAAGCCGAACTGCGAGCGCACGAGGTCACTCAACTGACCAACGGGCAGCGAGAACGCGACCTGTTCGAACTCGGGCACCATGCGGCCCCGGCCGAAGAAGTCGAGGTCGCCGCCACGCGCCGCGCTCGCCGCGTCCTGCGAGTTCGCCTTGGCGAGAGCCTCGAAATCGGCCCCGGCGGCCAGCTGCGCGCGCAGGGCCTCCGCCTTGGCGCGGACCTCCGCCTCGTCCTTGCCCTCCGTGTTGAGCAGGATGTGGCTGGCCCGGACCTGCTCGGGCTGCGTGTACTGCTCGATGTTCTGTCGGTACGCGCGCTGGATGTCCTGCTCGGGCACCGTGATGTTGGTGCGGATGGCCTGGACGTCGAGCAGCAGGTAGCGCACCTTCCGGCGCTCGCCGATACGGTACGTCTCCTTGTTCTGCTCGTAGTAGGCGGCCAGCTCCGCGTCGGTCACCTGCACCTTGTCGAGGAACGACACGCTCGGAAAGGAGACGAGCTCGATCGACACCTTCTCATTGCGCCGCCGGTATTCCGCGTCGGCATCGTCCTCCGACACGGTGATCCACTCGGTCAGCGTCGCACGCATCTTGTCGAGGATCACGCTGTCGCGGATCTCCTCCTCGAACTGCGCGGCGGTGATCGGCGGCCGCTGGAACCGGAGCAACTGGCGGTATCGCTGTTCCCCGATGAACTGTCCGTTTTCCTGGAACGCGGGGATGGTCATGATGCGTTCCCGCACTTCCGCGTCCGTGGCGCTGATGCCCAGCCGCGCGGCCTCGGCCAGCACCGCCTGCTGGTCGATCATCTGCTGCAGCACCTGGCGGTCGAGCCCGAGCTGGCGCAGCATCGCCGTGTTCATGTTGCCGCCGTACACGTTGCGGAACTGCGCCATCTGCGCGTTGTAGGCGCGCGAGAATTCGCCGGCGGTGATGGTCCGTCCCTGCACCGTGGCCACCGCGTCGCCGGCCGCGCCCGAGTTCGGAGGCGTCAGGAAGTCGGGCACGTAGAAGAACACGAATGTCAGCACCACGAGGGCGAGGCTCCACTTGAGCCACCCTTGGTGGCGCCGCATCCGGTCGAGCATGGTCATACAGTGGTTCTCCAGGGGCTGGTCGGTGCGCCGTCACCTGCGCGGCACCGACCCGTATCAGCACAAGACCCGACATTATACGGCACTGGATGTGCAGGCTATGATTACGGGCGCTTCGTGATCCAGCGACACACCCGCCCTCGCATCAACCTGCTTCGAGTCTCGACTCCGTGAACCTGGCCTTTGGTCTGCCCCGCTTGCCGCGCGCTGCACGGCGCCAGCTCGCATCCCGCTCGGAACTGCAGGCGTGGTGGACCGGACTCCAGCAGCCCGACACGGCGCAGGGGGTGGCTCGGTTTGTCGTCGCTCGCATGTCGGAATGGCTGCCACTGCAGGCATGGGCCGTCGCGATACCGGGGGCGCAGGGCAGCGAGTTGCTGAGTGCCTCCCCGCCCAGGGGCCGCGCCGCCAACGCCACCCTGGCCGCTGCCGACGCCGCCCTGCGGGCTCAGGGGCACTGGAGCGCCGGCTCGCTGCGGGCGGCTGTGGGCCGGGGGCCGGAC
>JAEZCY010000073.1 GCA_023429845.1 Acidobacteriota bacterium | reverse complement strand
AGCCGGCGCTGCGGCGAAGGCGCGGGGCGCCAGGCGCGTGGTCCCGCTCAACGTCAGTGCGCCGTTCCACTGCGCCCTGATGGCGCCTGCCCAGGCCCGGCTCGAGCCGGAGCTCCGCGCGCTCGCCGTGCAGACGCCGCGCGTGCCGGTCGTGGCCAATGTGGACGGCCAGCCCAGGGTGGACGCGGCCACGGCCATCGACGCGCTCGTTGCGCAGGTGTCGGGCGCCGTGCGCTGGGAGGACGTCATCGGGTATCTTGTGTCGGCCGGTGTGCGCAGGTACGTGGAGGTCGGACCGGGGACGGTGCTGGCCGGGCTCGTGCGCAAGATCGACAGGGAAGCCGAGGTGGTGAGCTTCGGCGCGCCTGAGCAGCTGGCAGCGGTGGAGGCGCTCGTCTCGGGATCGTGAAGATCGACCTAACAGGCAAGGTGGCGGTGGTGACGGGCGCGTCGCGCGGCATCGGACGGCAGACCGCGATGACGCTCGCCGGCGCCGGTGCTGCTGTCGTCGTCACGTCGCGCGGGGACGCGTCCGAGGCCGTGGCCGCGGCGATCATCGACGCCGGTGGACAGGCGCTCGCGATCGCGGCCGACGTGGCCGACGCGGACGGGGTGCAACGCGTCATCGAGACGACGCTGGAGCGGTTCGGCCGCATCGACGTGCTGGTGAACAACGCCGGCATCACGCGCGACCAGCTGCTGCTGCGCATGAAACGCGAGGACTGGGACGCCGTGGTCGCCACCAACCTCACCGGCACGTTCCTCTGCACGCAGGCAGTCCTGCGGACGATGCTGAAGCAGCGTGCCGGACGGATCATCAGCATCAGTTCGGTGGTCGGGCAGAGCGGGAACCCCGGGCAGACCAATTACGCAGCGACCAAGGCCGGCATCATCGGCTTTTCGAAGGCGCTTGCGCGCGAAGTCGCCTCGCGGTCCATCACGGTGAACGTGGTGGCCCCGGGGCTCATCGATACGGACATGACGCGGGACATCAGCTCGGACGCCCAGGCCAACTGGGCGTCGGCCATCCCGCTCGGTCGTTTGGGCACGCCGGAGGATGTAGCCGCGGCGGTGTGCTTCCTGGCATCAGATGCGGCTGGGTACATCACCGGGCAGGTGCTCGCCGTCAACGGCGGCATGTATGCCTGAGCAGGAGGAGTGGCAGATGTCGGCTGTGGCAGACAAGGTCAAGAGCATCATCGTGGAGCAGCTCGGCGTGGACGAGGAAGAAGTCACGCCGGACGCGTCGTTCGTGGACGATCTCGGAGCGGATTCGCTCGACGTCGTCGAGCTGGTGATGGCGTTCGAGGAGGAGTTCGGGGTCGAGATCCCGGACGACGACGCGGAGAAGATCACGCGCGTGCGCGAGGCGATCGCGTACATCGAGCAGCACGGCGCCGGCAAGGCCAAGAAGTAGGAACTGTCACACCGGTAGGGCACCGGAGACGGAGGGGGAGTGTCGAGGCGAGTCGTGGTGACGGGAGTCGGGCTGGTGTCGTCGATCGGGATTGGCACCGCCGCCAACTGGGAGGCGCTGTGCGCTGGCCGGACGGGTATTGCCCGTATCACCCACTTCGACGCGTCGGCGTTCTCGACGCAGATTGCGGGCGAGGTCAAGGGCTTCGACCCGCTGGACTTCGTCGAGAAGAAGGAGGTCAAGAAGATCGACCCCTTCATCCAGTACGCGATCGCGGCGAGCCAGTTCGCCGTCGACGACGCGCGGCTGGAGATCACCCGTGAGAACTCTGTGGACGTCGGCGTGTACATCGCGTCCGGCATCGGCGGGTTCGGCACCATCGAGCGCGAGCACGAGTCGTACATCGCCGGCGGGCCGCGCAAGATCTCGCCCTTCTTCATTCCGTCGGCCATCATCAACCTGGCGTCCGGCCAGGTGTCGATCCGTTTCGGCGCCCGCGGGCCCAACCAGGCGTCGTGCACGGCGTGCTCGGCGTCGGCTCACGCCATCGGCGACTCGTACGAGATCATCAAGCGCGGCGACGCCGACGTGA
The DNA here is from genome assembly GCA_023429845.1 of Acidobacteriota bacterium. GTDB lineage: Bacteria > Acidobacteriota > Vicinamibacteria > Vicinamibacterales > Vicinamibacteraceae > Luteitalea. The sequence continues at coordinate 5,407 of JAEZCY010000073.1, read as the reverse complement.
TGATCACCGGCGGCGCCGAGGCGGCGGTCACGCCGATGAGCGTCGGCGGCTTCGGCTCGATGCGGGCGCTGTCCACACGCAACGATGCACCCGAGGTCGCCTGCCGCCCGTTCGACAAGGACCGCGACGGGTTCATCATCGGCGAGGGGTCGGGCATCGTCATCCTCGAAGAGCTGGAGCGGGCGAGAGCCCGCGGCGCCGCGATCTACGCCGAAGTGGTGGGCTACGGCAGCACCTCGGACGCCTACCACATGACGGGGCAGCCGGAAGGCGGCGAAGGCGCCGTGCGCTCCATGCGCATGGCGATGCGCAAGGCCGGCATCGAGCCATCGCAGGTGGACTACATCAACGCTCACGGCACGTCCACGCCGGTCAACGATCCCACCGAGACGCAGGCGATCAAGACCGCGTTCGGCGACCACGCACGCACCCTGGCGGTGTCGTCGACCAAGTCGATGACGGGCCACCTGCTCGGTGCCGCCGGCGGACTCGAAGCCGGCATCACGGCGCTGGCGATCCGGCACCAGCTGATGCCGCCCACGGTGAACCTGGCCAATCCGGATCCGGCGTGCGACCTGGATTACGTGCCGCATACCGCACGCCCCGGGCGCATCCGGTACGCCCTCTCGAACTCGTTCGGCTTCGGGGGCACCAACGCGTCGCTGTTGTTCAAGACGTTCGAGGAATAGACGTCGCCTACGCCCTGCCGCCCACAGCCTGGCAGACAGGGCAGGACGAGTGCTCCGCCGGCCGCGGGCAGGCTGCAGCTCCGGTAGGCTGTAGGCTGTAGGCTCCTGAATCCCATGAAAATCGCTGTCTGCATCAAGCAGGTCGTCACCCGCGAGGTCCAGGTGCGCCCGAACGACGCGCGAACCTGGATCCGTGACGCGGATGCCGAATTCGAGATGAACGAACCCGACGCGTACGCGCTGGAGGCGGCGCTCCGACTGCGCGAGGCGCATGGCGGCGAGGTGATCGCCGTGTCGGCGGGCCCGGCGCGCGTCACCCAGGTGCTGCGCGAGGCGCTCGCGCGCGGTGCCGATCGCGCCGTGCACGTCGAGGGTGACGCGTTGGCGCAGGCTGACGCATTCGCGGTCGCGGAGGCGCTGGCGGGCGCAATCGGGCCCGAGTCTCCCGACCTGGTGCTGACGGGACTCCAGTCGGACGACATGGGGTTCGGGCAGACCGGCGTGATCCTCGCGGAGCGGCTCGGCGTGGCGCACGCGACGATCATCATGGACGTGCAGGTCGAGGGCCGCACCGTTCGCGTGAAGCGGGAACTCGAGGGCGGCTGGTTCCAGTGGCTCGGCATGCCGCTGCCGGCGCTGCTGACGATTCAGAGCGGCATCAACCAACTGCGTTACGCGACACTCAAGGGCATCATGGCCGCCAAGAAGAAGGAGATACGCGTGGTGTCGGCTGCTGGTATGGAGGCGGCCCAGCGTGTCGTGGACCTGAGGGCGCCCGAGAAGCAGAAGGCGACGCGGATGATTGGCGGCACGCCCGCCGAGGCGGCCCGGGAACTGGTGCGGGCACTGCGCGAAGACGCGCGGGTGGTGGCGCAATGATTCTCGTCATCGCGGAGCACAACAGCGGACAGGTCCATCGTGCGACATGGGAGGCGATCGTCGCCGCCCAGGCGCTCGCCCAGCCCGTGACGGTGGCCGTGGCCGGCGCGGGTGTCGGCGACGTTGCCGCGTCGATTGCCGAGGCGCAGGTGTCGCAGGTGCTCGTGCTCGAACACGAGGCGCTGGCCAACTACACGGCCGATGGGTATGTCGCGGCGATCGCCGGGGCCATCGCCACAACGTCGCCAGAGCTGGTGCTCGCGGCCCACACCTATCAGGCGCGCGACTTCATGCCGAAGCTCTCGACGCGACTCACGCGTGGCTTGGTGTCGGACTGCGTGGCGATTGCGGCAAGCGGCGACGGCTACCGGTTCACCCGTCCCGTGTTCCAGGCCCGGCTCCTCGCCGACGTCGAAGCCGTGGGACCGGCGCCCCATTTCGCGACCCTGCAGGCCGGGGCCGTCCGTGCGGACGCGCTCGTCAAGGGGAGTGCGCCCGTCGTCACGCAGCCGGTGTCGATCGACATGGCTGGCGTGCGGCAACGGCCAGAGCCGCCACACAAGGAAAGCAAGCAGGCTGTGGACCTGACGGCCGCCGAGCGCATCGTCTCGGTGGGACGCGGCATCAAGGCACCGGAACACCTCGAGCTCGTGAAGCAACTCGCCGAGGCGCTCGGCGCAGAGATCGCGGCGTCGCGGCCCATCTGCGACAACGGCTGGCTCCCGATGGATCGCCAGATCGGCAGTTCCGGACAGACGGTCGCGCCGAAGCTGTACCTCGCGCTCGGCATCTCGGGCGCGATCCAGCACGTGGTCGGCATGAAGGGCGCCAAGACCATCGTGGCCGTCAACAAGGACCCCGAAGCACCGATCTTCGAGATCGCCGACTACGGTATCGCCGGCGATCTCTTCGACGTGGTGCCCGCGCTCATCGCCGAACTGCAGCGGTAGGGCGCGTCGCCCACCTGGGCAACGACCTGGATCGACGGTCCCCGACGCGTCTGCCGTCGCGTGCGCCTACTCGACGAGCGGGGGAAGGTCCTCGCCGTCGGGTACGAACTTCAACGCGAGCCCGTTGTTGCAGTACCGCTGCCCGGTCGGCGGCGGGCCGTCGTTGAAGACGTGTCCCTGATGGCCGCCGCAGCGGGCGCAGTGGTACTCGGTGCGTGGCATCAACAGCTTGTCGTCGCGCTTGGTCGCCAGTGCGCCGGGAACCGGCTGAAAGAACGACGGCCACCCCGTGCCGCTGTCGAACTTGCTCGATGCCTCGAACAGTGGCTGGTGGCACGCCGCGCACACGAACGTACCGGGTCGCTTCTCGTCGTTCAGAGGGCTGCTCCACGGTCGCTCGGTGCCCTCGTCGAACAACACGTTGAAGGTACGCTCGGGCAGGGTCGCCTGCCATTCCGCCTTCGATTTCTCCATGCGATCGGCCATGCGCTGATCGTGACACAGGCGACGGCCGCCTGTGCGTGCCGACATTCCTGATAAGCTCGACGCCATGTTCGAGACGCTCGCGTTCTGGGTGGTCGTTCTCGCCAGCGTCGGCCTCTTTTCCGCCCAGATGTCCACCCGGTTCCGCCTCGTGCAGGGCGCGCCGGGCGCCTTCTCCTTCGACCAGCTGCCCCGCCGGATCGAGCGCTTCATCCGCGACATCGTCTTCCAGGGGAAGGTGATCGCGCGCAAGCCGTGGGTCGGGTTCGCGCACCTCTTCGTCTTCTGGGGCTTCGTCGCGTTCGGCGGCTACACGCTGGTCGAGACGCTGCACGGGCTGGGCATCGTCGATCTCACCCGGACGGTGCCGTTTCGCATCTACACCTACCTGCTCGTCCCATTCGCAATCGCGGTCTTCGTCGGCATCGTGTTCCTGCTCGTTCGCCGCGGCATCGTGCGGCCGCGGGCGCTGGGGGCCACCGTGTCGAAGGAGTCGATGCTGATCGGCGTCTTCATCGCGGTGCTGATGCTGACGTTCCTGCTCGACTTCGTGCTCGAGGGCGGGGTGGCGTCGAAGGTGAACTGGTGGGTGCACATGCTGGTGATCTTCACGTTCCTCGTGCTGGTCCCCAACTCGAAGCACCTGCACCTGATCCTCTCCCCGGCCACGGTGTTCCTGAAGGCACCCGAACTGGGGACCATCCCGAACCTCGACTTCGAGAAGGAGGAAGTCGGGCTCGAGACGGTGAAGGACCTGCCGGCAAAGGCCGTCCTCGACGCGTTCACCTGCGTGGAGTGCGGACGCTGTCAGGAGAACTGCCCGGCATTTGCCACCGGCAAGCTCCTCAACCCGAAAGCGCTGATCCTGCAGAACGAGGCGGCGCTGCTCGAAGGCAGGCACACCGCGCCGCTGAGCGAGGTCTACGATCCCGGCGTGCTGTGGCAGTGCACGACCTGCGGTGCCTGCGAGGACGTCTGCCCGGTCGGCATCGAGCACACGCCGGTCATCATCGGCGCACGACGCGGGATGGTGAGCAACGGCGACGCGCCCGACTACCTTGCGCCCGTGTACAACAACCTCGAGCGCCGCGCCAATCTGTGGGGCCAGACCTCGGACGGTCGCCAGAAGTTCGTCGCCTCCGCGCAACTCGAGACCTTCGATCCGGAGAAGCACGAGTACCTGCTGTGGCTGGGGTGTGCCGGAGGCACCGAGCCGGACTTCCAGCGGTCGCTCCGCTCGCTCGTCGAGATCCTGCGGGCCAACGGCAAGTCGTTCGGCGTGCTCAGCAAGGAGCGCTGCACGGGAGACGTCGCCAAGCGCACGGGCAACGAATACCAGTTCCAGGAACTCGCCACGGCCAACGTGGACGACCTGCAGAACGCCGGCGTGAAGAAAGTCGTGACGTCGTGCCCACACTGCCTCAAGACCATCGGTCATGACTACAAGCAGTTCGGCTTCGAGGGGAAGGTGGTGCACTCGGCGACGCTCGTCGAACGCCTGACGCGGCACGACCACCCTGTGCGGCTCGCGGACGAATCGGTGACGTTCCACGACCCGTGCTATCTCGGTCGGTATGCCGGCGAACACGAGGCGCCCCGCGCCCTGCTCGAACGCTACGGTGGCGACGTCACGGAGCCGGAGCGCACGAAGGACAACCCCTTCTGCTGCGGCGCGGGCGGCGGCCTGTTGTTCGAGGAGCACGAAGCCGGTACGCGCATCAGCCAGGCACGCTTCGAGCAACTGACCGCGACGGGCGCCAACACCATCGTCATGGGCTGTCCCTTCTGCGCCATCATGCTGAAGGGCGCCAAGGCCAGCACGCCCGGCGCCGACGACGTCCAGATGGTGGACCTGATGACGTGGACCGAGGGTCGGCTGCGGAAGGCGGGCCGGCTCGGCAACGCCGATGCGTCCAAGGGAGCGGCCGCCGCCGTCGCGGCCGCGAGACCGGAGCCGTCGCGCGAGTGAGCGACCGTCCCGGGTGGGAGCAGTCGGCGTCGAAGCGACGGCAGGTCGCGCTGATTGCCGGGCTCGGCACGCCCGTCCTCGCCGCCCTGGGCCGTACGTGGCGCTACACGAGCGAAGGTGCCGATGCGTTCGACCGCGCCGTCGCGGCGGGGCAGCGTCCGATCATCGCGTTCTGGCACGGCCGCATCCTGCCCGGCATGGTGTTCTGGCGCGACCGCGGCATCATCGTCCTCACGAGCGAGAATTTCGACGGTGAGTGGATCGCGCGCATCATCGCCCGGTTCGGGTTCGGAAGCGCACGCGGGTCCTCGTCGCGCGGCGCCGTGCGTGCGCTGATACAGATGAAGCGCCTCGTCCAGGACGGTCACTCCACGGCATTCCCGCTCGATGGTCCGCGCGGACCGGCGGAGCGCGCGCAGCCTGGCGCGGTGTGGCTC
>JAEZCY010000353.1 GCA_023429845.1 Acidobacteriota bacterium | reverse complement strand
ATACTGTCCCGCGTTGTAGCGCTGCCTGGCGCGGCTCATCGGGTCGCCGGCAGCGGACGCCGCGGGCTGCGCAGCGGCCTCGGAGAGGGCTCCCAGAAGCACGACGGCGCACGCGAGCGTGCGCGCTGACGCAGTAAGTGCTTTCATGTCAGACACTTCCAATCTTCCAGTCGCAGCCCCTTGCTATACTCCCACAACGTGGTCACTCCAGTCGTCGTTCCGAGGAGCGAACATGGCCTCTCGCGTCAGGACATCGATCCGGATGCCCTTCGTGTCCTGTACCGTCTGCATGCGTCCGGCTTCGAGGCCTACCTCGTAGGCGGCAGCGTACGCGATCTGCTCCTCGGTCGTCGTCCCAAGGACTTCGACATCGGGACCAGCGCGCATCCGCATGACGTCAAGCGGCTGTTCCGCAATTGCTGGATCATCGGTCGCCGCTTCCGCCTGGCGCACGTGCGCTTCGGCACCAAGACGATCGAGGTGGCCACGTTCCGCCGTCAAGTCACGGGAACCCAGGGTCCGCAGGAGCAGCACTTCCGACCGGATCAGCCCGGCGAAGCGCCGCTGCCCGTCGTGGCGGGGCCCAGTTCGGAGGTCAGCGAAGAGGCGATCGATCGCCCGATCCTTCGCGACAACGAGTACGGCAGCCCGGAGGAAGACGCCTTCCGTCGCGATTTCACGATGAACGCGCTGTTCTACGACATCGGCACGTTCTCGATCATCGACTACACGGGCGGTCTGCAGGACCTCCAGGCACGCGTCATCCGTTGTATCGGCGACCCGGACGTCCGGTTCGTCGAGGATCCGGTGCGGATGCTGCGGGCGTTGGTGCTGGCGGCGCGGCTCGACTTCGAGGTGGACGCCGAGGTCATGGCCGCCATCGAGCGAAAGGCGCCGCTCATCGCGCAGGCCTCATCGGCACGCCTCCTCGAGGAGTACTACAAGATCCTGCGCAGCGGTCACGCGCGCTCGTGCTTCGACAACCTCGCCGACAGCGGGCTGCTCGAGCACATGTCACCCGAACTGTTCAACGACGACGGCCAGCTCACGGAGGCGTTCGAGGCAATCGACAACTACCGCCGGCGCTTCGACGATGCCCCGGCAACCCTGACCAACCCGATCCTCGCCGGCACGTTGCTGCTGCCGCTCGGCCTGCTGCGAGACGAAGGGCATCGCTACCGCTACCACGACGACTGGGAGCGCGAGGCGCCGACGATGCTCGGACAGATGCAGGTGGCGCGCAAGGACATCGAGCGGCTCCGGCACCTGCTGGCGCTCCAGAAGCGGCTGCTCGACGTGGAGGCGCCCATCCGCGTGCAGAAGGCGCTCATGCATCGCGGCGCGTTCCGGGACGCGCTGACGTGGCTCGACATCCATGGCGAGCACCCCGATGTCGTCACGCACTGGGACACGCTGCTGCGCGACGATCCGCCGGTGCCGTCTCAGGTCGAGGAGCCCGGCGAGACACGTCGCCGACGCCATCCAAGGCGCCGGCGATCCTTCAACCGTTGAGGAACCGTGTAATTTCTCAGAACGCTACCCGCACCCCTACCCTGACACGGCGGGGCGGCCCCACGGTGCGCTGGGGCGTGCGGCCCGTGTCGTAGTCGGCATCGAACAGGTTCTCGACTGCGACGAAGCCGCGGAGCGCCTCCGAAAGACGATGCTCACCGAGCAGGTCGGTCACGAACGACCGACCGAGCTCGAACTGGTTCCGGTCGTCGTCGAACTGCCGGCTCGTCCAGCGCATCTGCGTCGCCAGCAGCGTCGTCGCCAGCGGCTGCCAGCGTACGTCGAACCCGCCTTGTGCCCGCGGCACCTGCGGCACCACATTGCCCTCGAGCCCCGGCTCGTCCGATTCGTCGAACCGCGACCGCGTCCACGCCAGCGTGCCGGTGACCGCCAGCGACTGCAGGACCTGCACCCGCCCCTCGACCTCGAGGCCGCGTGAGGCAATCGTGCCGGCGTTGCGACGTTGGCGCGTGATCAGCGCAGGGGTGGACGAGATGGTCACGTTGGCGATGGCATCCTCGAGACGCGCGCCGAACGCGGTGGCGCGCAACGACACGCGCCGCGGCTCCCAGGCCACCGATACATCGCCGCCGGTGACGCGTTCGGCATCGAGCGCAGGGTTGTTCTGGGTGAGGGTGTTGCCGGCACGGAACGACCGGAGGCGCTCGTTCAGCGTTGGCGCGCGGAACGCGCGATAGCCGCTGGCGCGGACGGTGACGGCGTGAGGGCCGGTCCACGCGACCGAGCCCTTCGGTGAGAACGCATCCGTGTCGCGCGAACCACCCGGCGTGCTCTCGGTGCTGACGCGGTCCACACGGGCACCGCCCACGACGACGAGGTCCGGCGTTGCTGCCCATGTCGCCTGCGCGAAGCCGCCGGCGAGCGTCTGCACGCCGTCGGCGACCGTCGGGTCACCGATGGGCCGGCGCTCGATGAGTTCGCCATCCACCTGCCGGACGTCGCCGCCCGCGAGCAGGACAACGCCGCGCATGGACCGGATGTACTCCGCCGAGCCGCCGCTCATCGTCGTGCCGACACGCTGCCGCAGGTTCAGGGTCTCGCCGGTGCGGGTGGCGTTCACCGCCGAGAAGGCCTGGTCGTAGCCCTGTCCGGCAACGAAACCGCGGACGCGCAGATCGCCCCAGGCGGCGCGGCCCGCCACTTCGGCGCTCGCCTGCCGCTGGTTCGTGTCGTTGTCCTGCAGCGGGGTGCCGTTCGTGCGGTCCTCGGCGTGGTAGTGGGCGCGCAACGACGTACGCCAATCCCGCGACAGCGCCCCGCCGACGCTCGCCAACACCACGGCCGAGTCCACGCCAGCCGGCGTGTCGATGGGTCCGCGAATCTCGGGTGCAATGGGGATGGAGCCTTCGGTGGAGTTCCACTCGCCACTGACCACGCCGTTCCACGCGCCCCGGCGCGTACCCGCGAGTGCCGAGACGCGGCCCGACTCCTGCGTGCCGCCCTCGAAGAGCCCGCGCATGACAGACGAGGTCGGCTCCACCGAGAGCACCTGGATGACGCCGCCTGCCGCGTCGGCGCCGTACAGGTCGCTCGCGCCGCCACGCACGACTTCGAGCCTGTCGATCGCCACTTGCGGCACACGTGTCCAGCTCACCCAGCCGCCGAAGGGATCGTTCAGCGGCACGCCGTCGGAGAGCACCAGCGTCCGGCTCGCACCCGATGCGGACAGGCCGCGCAGCGTCACGCCCTGGGTCGTCGGGTTGGCGATGCGCGACGGTGCACGGCGGAACAGCGAGAACCCGGGCGTGAGCCGGAGCACGTCGTCCAGCGTGCCTGCTGCCGACATTTCGATGTCGCGACGCGAGAGCACGGTGGCGTCGGCCGGCAGCTCGGCCCCACGCACGGCACGACGGCCTGCCGTCACCGTGACCTGCTCACTGCGCGCGGCCGGCTGCAGCCGAACCTCGAGCGACGTCACGCCAGACGCGAGCGCCTCGACCTGCTCGGCGAAACCGGGGGCGGCAACACGCAGCAGTGGCGCATCCGTCCGCTCCGAAGGCCACGAGACGATGGCGGTGCCATCGGCACCCGTGATGAACGCGCGTCCCGCGCGCGCCGTGCTCGCCTCGACGACAACGCTCGCGCCCGCTATCGGGTCGCCGAGCGCGTCGAGCACCCGCACGCGGACGTCGGCTGTCTGTGCGACAGCGGTGGAAGCAAGCGAGAACAGGGCAACGAGGAGGGAGAGGAGTCGGGTCACGGGAATCGGGAATCGAGAAGCGGGAACCGGCGAACGGTAACTGGGAAGCGGCAACCGGGAACCGGGGAACCGCGTGTCTTGCATGCCGCGCACACGGCTGGGCCAGGGACCGTCCCAGGCCCGGAGTCGTTCCGAGTCTACCCGTGTGTGCGCTCGAACTCGCGCATGAACTCCACGAGCGCGTCCACGCCCGCTTCGGGAAACGCGTTGTACATGGACGCCCGGAGCCCGCCGACGGAGCGGTGGCCCTTGAGGCCGTCCAGCCCGTTCGTGGCGGCCTGACTCGCGAATGTGTCTTCGAGCGACTGGTCACGGAGGCGGAACGTCACGTTCATGCGGGAGCGGGCGGCTGCCGCCGCGTGCCCGCGATAGAACCCGGTGCGGTCGATCTCGGCGTACAGCCGTGCCGCCTTGCGTTCGTTGCGGGCGCCGAGCGCGTCCAGGCCGCCCTCGCCGAGCATCCAGCGCGCGACCAGCCCGAGGATGTAGATCCCGAACGTATTCGGCGTGTTGTACCGCGAGCCATGGTCGGCATGCACCGCATAGCTCAGCATCGTCGGCAGGTCGGCGCGCGAATGCGTCAGCAGATCCTTCCGGATGATGACGAGCGTGACGCCTGACGGCCCGAGGTTCTTCTGCGCGCCGGCGTACAGGACGCCGAACCTGCCGACGTCGAGCGGGCGGCTGAAGACGTCGGAGGAGGCGTCGGCCACGAGTGGCACGTCGCCGACGTCGGGCAGTTGCGGCCACTGCGTGCCGTAGATCGTGTTGTTGGTCGTGAAATGCACGTACGCCGCGGCGGGGTCCAGTTGCAGATCCTGCCGCGCCGGCACCGTGTGGAAGCCCTCGCCTTCGGTCGAGCCCGCCACGCGCACGGCGCCGACCTTGCGCGCCTCCGCGATCGCCTTCTGCCCCCAGACACCGGTGATGACGTAGTCGGCACTGCGGCCGGGTGTCAGCAGGTTCATCGGAAGCATGGAGAACTGCAGGCTCGCACCGCCCTGCAGGAACAGCACCGCGTAGTCGTCGCCGATGCCGGCCAGCGCACGCACGCTCGCCTCGGCGTCAGCGAGGATGGCGTCGAACGCCGGCGATCGATGGCTCATCTCCATCACCGACATCCCCGCGCGTGGATGCAGGTACAGGTCGCGTTGCGCCTCGAGCAGCACCGGCTCCGGCAGCACGGCCGGCCCGGAACTGAAGTTGACGATGCGGTGAGTGGCGGTGAGGGACATGGCAGGCACTCGCAAATCTCAAGCTTCCAATTTCAAATTGCTAGATCTCGTGAATCAGCAGGCCGTCGCGCAGTTTCGGCTCGAACCACGTGGATTTGGGCGGCATGATGGCGCCGGCATCGGCGATGGCCATCAGTTCTCCGAGCGTCACCGGGTACATCGAGAACGCGACCTCGGCGCTCCGTCTGTTCACGAGCGTCTCGAGCTCGCGGGTGCCGCGGATGCCTCCCACGAAGTCGATGCGTGTATCCGTGCGCGGGTCCTCGATGCCGAGCAGCGGCGCCAGCACCTGCTCCTGCAGCCGCGACACGTCGAGGGTACGAATGGGATCGTCGGCGTCCGTCGCGTCGTCGCCGAGGGTGAGCGTGTACCACTTGCCGCGGATGTACACGCCGCATTCGCCCTTGCGTGTTGGCGTCGCCACGCCGGCCGACATCGGGAAGCGCTGTGACAGCACCGTGAGCAGCGCCTCCGGCGTGTGGCCGTTCAGGTCCTTCACGACGCGGTGGTACGGCAGGATGCGCATCTGTACATCAGGAAAGGCGACGGCGAGGAAGAAGGCTCCCTCTTCGTCCGGCTCGGCGCCCAGGGCCTCCTGAGCCCGTGCGGCGCTCGCGGCACGGTGGTGACCGTCCGCGATGTAGAGCTGCGGGACGTCTGCGAAGGCAGCCCGCAAGGCCTCCCCCTGGTCCGCATCGGCAGCCCACACCGTGTGACCGATGCCATCGGCTGCCGTGAAGTCGTAGAGCGGCGTGCCCGACACGACGGCGGCGATCGCGGCTGCCGCGGCCGGCGTGTCGCGGTAGGTGAGGAGTACCGGTCCCGTCTGGGCCCGCAGCTCGGTGATGTGCCGGGTGCGATCGTCCTCCTTGTCCTTCCGGGTACGCTCGTGCTTGAGGATGACGTCGCGCCGGTATTCGTCCACCGAGAACGCGCCCGCGAGACCGGCCTGCTCGTGGTCGCCCATGCGGAGGCGATAGACGTACAGCCGGGGGCTCGAATCCTGTACGAGCGCGCTCGATCGGAAGGCCTCGAACGTCTCCCAGGCCCGGGTGTAGACCTCGTCGGCGTAGGGGGAGGTGGAGCCGGGCAGGTCGATCTCGGCGCGCGACACGTGAAGGAAGCTGTTGGGGCGGCCCGAGGCCAGCGCGCGCGCCTCCTCGGTGTTCACGACGTCGTAGGGTACGGCCGCCATTTCGGCAGCGATGTCGGGTCGGGGACGCAGGGCCCTGAACGGGCGGACGAGAGCCATCAGCGTGATTCTATGAAATCGCGGGCGGCGCCACGCTGCGCCGGGCCGAACCGCGCCCGCCTGGCGTCGAAACGGGGACGGTGCAGCGCACCGCAGCGAGCCTCGCGACTACGTCGTCCCCCGCCCTTTCTGGCCGTTCGAACTGGCTGAAAGCCTCCCACTAACGATTTTGGGGTATCGAATCAAGACATAGCGTCCCGGAATAACACTTTTCTATTGGTGTCCGATTCAATAGTTTGTATCCTCCGATCCGCCGTGACGAAGCGAAGCCTCCCCATCGCCCTGTCCGCCGTCGTGGCGCTCGCCGGTTGTGCCTCGCCGCGCACGCCTGAGGCAGCCTCGGTCAGCGCCGCACTCGCCACCGTCCAGGTCCAGGAAGAAGCCAGCCGCCTCATCGAGGCCCGCGTGCCGCGCAACGCGACGCTCGCGAGCCTCCTCCGCGCTCACCAGGTCAGCGACGACATCGTCAATCATTTCGTGGAGACGGCGCGCAAGCAGTTCGACCTGCGCCGGCTGCGCGCCGACCGGCCGTACACGCTGCAGGTCGGTCTCGATGGCGCCATCCGCGAGTTCACGTACCAGATCGACGCCGACAAGTTCCTGAAGGTGGTTGGCGCGACCGAGCCGCAGCCCGACACGCTGCCGCAGTTCGACGTGCAGGTCGTGCCGTACGAGAAGCACACGGCACTGATGTCGATCCGCGGCGAGATTTCCCGGGAGACGCCGTCGCTCATCGCCGCCGTGAACGCAGCGGGCGAGAACATCACCCTCGCCCTGGAGTTCGCGCGCGTGTTCGAGGGCGAGGTGGACTTCGGCAACGAACTGCAGCCGGGCGATTCCTTCGAGATCCTGTTCGAGAAGGTCGTGCGCGAGGGCGAGTTCGGCGGGTATGGCGACATCCTTGCCGCGCGGTTCACCGCCGGAGGCCGCAATATCGAGGCGTTCCGCTACGCCATCGACGGCCAGAAGCCCGACTACTACGACCGCGACGGCCGCTCGATGCGCCGCTTCTTCCTGAAGTCGCCGCTCAAGTTCGAACCGCGCGTCACGTCCGGCTTCTCCTTCCGCCGGGTCCACCCCGTGCTGAAGACCGCACGCGCGCACCGCGGTGTGGACTACGGCGCGCCGACGGGCGCCCCCGTACTGTCGGTGGCCAGCGGGACGGTGGTTCGCGCCGGCTGGACGGGCGGCGGCGGCAACTCCGTGTACATCCGTCACGACAACGGCTACGAGACCCGGTACCTCCACTTCTCGCGGATCGCGCCCGGCATCAAGGCGGGCGTGCGCGTGGCGCAGGGTGAGCACATCGGCAACGTCGGCTCCACGGGGCTCTCGACCGGACCGCACCTGCACTACGAGTTGCTCAAGGGCGGCACGCACGTGAACCCGCTCGACGAGCATCGCAAGCTGCCGCCGGGACAGCCGATTCCCGCCGCGCACCTGGCCGCCTACGTCGAGCACCGCGACCGTCAGGCCTGGCGCTTCGCCGGCTCGCCGGACCGGCCGCTGGGGCAGCTCGCCCGCGCCATCACGCCCCAGACGTCGTCTGCGCCCGCCGCCGGCAACTAGGTCAGGGCACCACGCTTCGGAAATGGACGCCTCGGCGAGGCGTTCCTACCACCCTCAGCCCCCTACCCCGACGGACGGGCATCACGAGCGTCGGGCGAGGCCCGACGCCTACGTCGTGCGGTTCGTAGCCGCCGGGCCTGCCCCGGCGGGCGCCACGCACCTGATGGGGTACGATCGATCATTCGCCCGTGGTGAACCGGGGTGCGTCCCGGGGCCGATCGACGGGGCACTACTCATTTTAGGAGACAGATTGATGATCCGCTGGGAAGTCCCTGCCCGGACTCGTCGCGCCGTGCTCGCGACCGCGGTCGTGGCGACGCTCGCCGTGCCGATTGCCGCACAGGTCGGCGACCAACCCGATCTCGACGCGCTCTACCGCATCAAGCAGGAAGCCACGACGAACTCGAAGGTGATGGAAACGCTGAGCTACCTCACCGACGTGCACGGGCCGCGGCTGACGAACTCGCCGTTGATGCACCAGGCGGCCGATTGGGCGCAGCAGCAGATGGTCTCGTGGGGCCTCGCCAACGTGCGGACCGAGAAGTGGGGGCCGTTCGGGCGCGGCTGGGTGAACGATCACACGTCGATCACGATGACGACGCCCCAGCCGTTCGTGATCCAGGGCTATCCCAAGGCGTGGACGCCCGGCACCAACGGCGAAGTCACGGGCAAGGCCGTCGTCGTGTCGATCGACGATGAGCAGGACTTCGCCAGGTACAAGGGCACGCTGAAGGGCACATTCGTGCTGCAGTCGCCGCGACGCGACGTCGTGCCGTACTTTCCGTCGCCCGAGCGTCGCCATACGGACGCCTCGCTCGAGGAGCTGTCGCGCGAGCAGGTGGGCAGCAGCGCGCGCGGCATGCGCACGTATGCCATCCCCGGCAACATCGCCGAGATCACGGCGCTCCGCAAGAAGCGGATGGCGTTCTACAAGGAAGAAGGCGTCCTCGCGATCGTCGAGTCGTCGCCGCCGCCCCGCGGCGACAACCGCGCGCTCTTCGTCTCGGCCGCGGGCATCGGCGAAGGCGACCGCACCGTGGAAGGGCAGTCGCCGCTGCCGCAGGTGGTGCTCGCCGCCGAGCACTACGGTCGCATCCTCCGCGTGCTCGACAAGAAGCTGCCGGTCACGCTGGCGGTGAACGTCAGGAACCGGTTCGTGGACACGTCCAGCGACGTCTACAACGTGATCGCCGAGATCCCGGGCACCGACAAGGCCGACGAGATCGTGATGATCGGCGCGCACTTCGACTCGTGGCACACGGGCACCGGCGCGACCGACAACGGTGCGAGTTCCGCCGTGATGATGGAAGCGATGCGCCTGATCAAGGCGACAGGCCTGAAGCCGCGCCGCACCATCCGGCTCGCGCTGTGGACAGGCGAGGAACAGGGGCTGCTCGGCTCCCGTGCCTACGTGAAGGAGCACTTCGCCGATCCCGCCGACATGAAGCTGAAGCCGGCGCACGGCAAGCTGTCGGTCTACCTGAACATGGACAACGGCGGTGGGGCGTTCCGCGGCGTCTACCTGCAGGGCAACGAGGCGGCGGCGCCGGTGTTCGACGCGTGGATGAAGCCGTTCCACAACCTCGGCATGAAGACGCTCACCATCCGCCCCACGGGCGGCACCGATCACCTGGCGTTCGACGCCGTGGGTCTGCCCGGCTTCCAGTTCATCCAGGACCCGCTCGAGTACTCGGCCCGCACCCACCACACCAACCTCGACGTGTATGAGCGGGTGATCCCCCAGGATTTGATCCAGAACGCGATCGTCGTGGCGTCGTTTGCATACCAGGCGGCCACGCGCGACGCGCTCTTCCCACGCAAGCCGCTGCCGCAGCCGCGCCCGGCGCCGCCGGTGCCGGGGCAGACGCGTCCGGCGACGACGAACCCGTAGGGGGGCTCGGGAGTCGGGGGTCGGGAGTCGGGAGCTGACGCCGTCGTCATTCGGCCGTTGGCCTTCGGAACACCGTGGGCTGGTAGGGACGCCTCGCCGAGGCGTCCATCTCTCGCACCTCACCGACAGCGTGGACATGGACGCGCC
>JAEZCY010000343.1 GCA_023429845.1 Acidobacteriota bacterium | reverse complement strand
TGATCTCGTAGGCTGCAGGCCGCAGGCCCGTAGGCTTCCTACTGAGGCTGCTCCACGCTCATGCCGAGGCTGAGACCCATCGTCTGGAGGATCTCCTTGATCTCGTTGAGCGACTTGCGGCCGAAGTTCTTCGTCTTCAGCAGGTCGTTCTCGGTCTTGGCCACCAGCTCGCGGATCGTGCGGATGTTGGCGTTCTTCAGGCAGTTGTAGGAGCGCACCGACAGTTCGAGTTCCTCGATGCTCTTGTCGAGGTGCTCGTTGCTCTCCTCGGTGAGCGTCGCGGGCGTGGACTCACCGGCCTCGCCGACCACGACATCGTCGTCATCGTCGCCGCCGAAGATGAACAGGTGATCGCGCAGCAGGTGCGCGGCCAGTTCGATGGCTTCGGTGGGCGTGATGGCGCCGCTCGTCGTCACCTCGAGGGTCAGCTTGTCGTAGTCGGTGTTCTGACCGACGCGCGCCGATTCCACGAGATAGTTCACCTTGCGGACCGGCGAATGCACCGAGTCCACCGGGATCCAGCCGATGCCGAGATCCTCGTCGAAGTTGCGGTCGGCCGACACGTAGCCGCGGCCGTTCTTGAGGCGCAACTCCATGTGCAGCTTGCCGCCGTCCGACACCGTGGCGATGTGCGCGTCCGGATCGAGGACCTCGACCGACTGGTCGACCTCGATGTCACGCGCGTACACCGGCCCCGGCTTCTCGGCGCGCAGATACAGCATCTTGGTCTCGTCCCCATGCAGCTTGAACGGCACCTGCTTGAGGTTGAGGATGATGTCGGTGGCGTCCTCCACCACGCCCTCCACGGGCGAGAACTCGTGCTGGACACCCTCGATCTTCACCGCGGTGATGGCGGCGCCCTCGATGGACGACAGCAGCACCCGGCGCATCGCGTTGCCGATGGTGGTACCCCACCCGCGCTCGAACGGCTGCGCGGTGAACCGCCCGAACCGGCCGGTCTGGCTCTCGCGGTCGACGTCGAGTCGCTTCGGGCGCTGGAACCCCTTCCACAGCATCGATGTAGTCCTTTCCAGTCTGAAAAAAGGCCAGCGGTCCCGCGCCACGCGCCGGGTGAACCCCGCCTGGCCGCCGCCGGTCACCCCGGCAGGCTGCCTGCACGCCGGCCATCTGCCGGAGTGCGCTGACAGCTACTTCGAATACAACTCGACGATCAGCTGCTCCTGCACCGGCAGGTTGATCTGCTCACGGCTCGGGAGCGATACCACCCGGCCCGAGGAGGCCGCGGTATCGAGCGACAGCCAGTCGGGAATCCCGCGGCCCTTCACTTCCTCGATGGCGTGCAGGATCGCCGGGCTCTTCTCGCTCGCAGCCCGCAGGCTGATCACGTCGCCCTGACGCAGCTGATACGACGGGATGTCCACCTTCTTGCCGTTCACCAGGAAGTGCCCGTGCTTGACGAGCTGCCGGGCCTGCGGACGCGAGGTGGCGAACCCGAGGCGGTAGATCGCGTTGTCGAGGCGACGCTCCAGCAACTGGAGCAGCGTCTCGCCCGTGATCCCGCGCTGGCGTTCGGCGGTCTCGAAGTAGCGGCGGAACTGGTTCTCCAGGACGCCGTAGATGCGCTTGACCTTCAGCTTCTCGCGCAGCTGCAACCCATTGCCGATGAGCTTGGGCTTGCGGGCCTTGCCGTGCTGCCCCGGAGGCAGGTTGCGCTTCTCGATCGCGCACTTCTCCGTGTAGCAACGCTCTCCCTTCAGGAAGAGCTTCATGCCCTCTCGCCGGCACAGGCGGCAGACGGGTCCGATGTATCGAGCCATGTAGCCTTCGTGTCCTTCTCACGTCGCGCGCGCGAGGCGCGCGGAACGACATGCCCCCAGGGCACGTCCTCCCTTTTTTACGACCGATGGTCGCCCTGTCGCTCTAGACGCGACGCTTCTTGGGCGGCCGGCAGCCGTTGTGCGGAATCGGCGTGACGTCGCGGATGGTCTTCACGTCCAGCCCGACGTTGGAAAGAGCGCGGACGGCCGATTCGCGACCCGCACCCGGTCCTTTGACACGCACCTCGATCGAGCGCATTCCCACGCCCTTCGCGGCCGTGCCGGCATTCATAGCCGCCTGAGTGGCGGCAAACGGCGTGCCCTTGCGCGAACCCTTGAAACCGATCGCGCCGGCACTCGACCACGACACCACGTTGCCTTCGGCGTCGGTGATCGTGACGAGCGTGTTGTTGAACGACGCCTGGATGTGAGCCACGCCCGAGTGGACCACCTTCTTCTCGCCGCGCTTCTTGAAGACCTTCTTGCGGCCAGCGCCTGACTTCTTCTCGTCTGCCATGGGTTACACCGTCTTCTTCTTGGCGATCGCGCCCTTGCGCGGGCCCTTCCGCGTGCGCGCGTTCGTCTTCGTCCGCTGGCCACGCACCGGCAGGCTGCGGCGATGCCGCAAGCCGCGATAGCAGCCGATCTCCATCAGGCGCTTGATGTTGAGCGACACCTCCTTGCGGAGATCGCCCTCCACGCCGCCCAGGTCCTCGATGACCTTCGAGATGGAGCGCACGTCCTCTTCCGT
This sequence comes from Acidobacteriota bacterium, assembly GCA_023429845.1. GTDB lineage: Bacteria > Acidobacteriota > Vicinamibacteria > Vicinamibacterales > Vicinamibacteraceae > Luteitalea. The sequence goes on along the minus strand of JAEZCY010000343.1, from coordinate 245 downwards.
GAGGTCCTTGACCCGCACGTCCGGGCTGACGCCCGATGCCTGGAGGATGTCGCCCGAGCGCTTGCGCCCGATGCCGAAGATGTAGGTCAGCCCGACCTCGACGCGCTTGGTACGCGGGAGATCCACGCCTGCAATACGTGCCATGCCTTATCCCTGCCGCTGCTTGTGCTTCTGGTTGTCGCAAATCACCCGGACGACACCGCGCCGGCGGACGATCTTGCACTTGGCGCAGATGCGCTTGACTG
>JAEZCY010000303.1 GCA_023429845.1 Acidobacteriota bacterium | reverse complement strand
GGCCAGGAGCGTGCGCCGCGTCGTGATCGAAAGAGGGAGTGGCATGCGCGTCCGCGCAATCTATGTCATCGCGGCCCGCGGGTCACCAAGCGCCGGCATCGATGCGTAGAGGCGAATGCCCTGCCGTCGGGCAAGGCCCGACGGCTACGAACCCAAGACGTCCGCATGCGTCTCTCCGGCCCCGTCTACATCGCTGACCCGGCCTTCCGGCTGGCGCGCGCGAGGCCGCGCCAGCACATCTCGAGGGGCACCGCGAGCTCCATCCGCCTCACGTCCTCCTCCGACATCGTCTGCCGGTACGACCGGCGGACCTCCTCCGCGAAGCGCGACTCGCGCTCGTCTTCGGTTGCCGCGGGGGCTGCGAGAAGGCGGCGGGTGATGTCCTGCATCAGCTCGAGCCGATCGAGCAGCTCCGCCAGATGCGCGGCCACCGCAGTCACGGGGCCGAAGTGGGTGAGGAAGAGCGCCGAGGGCTGCCAGTCGAGCAGACGCGCGACACTGCCGTGCCAAAGCGCGACGTCGATGTCGGGCGGCGGCGTGGGGGGCATCACCGCCTGCATGTGGGCGGTTCGGCAGCCTCCGACATCGCCCACGAACGCGATCCGCGACCCCCGATGGAAGTAGGCGACATGGTGCTGCGCATGCCCGGGCGTGTACGCGACATCGAGGTCGTGGCCCGCCACGACGAGAGACTCGCCGCCGGTCAGCGCGTGCAGGTTTCCCTGAGGCACCGGCGCGAACTCGCCCCACAGCGCGTCCATCTGATCGCCATACAGCTGGGTCGCACTCGCGATCAGCTTCTCGGGCGAGGCCATGTGCCGCGCACCGCGCTCGTGGACATACACGCGACACCCGGGCCGACGACGGACCAGCGTGCCTGTGGCGCCGGCATGGTCCAGGTGGATATGGGTGAGGAGGATTGCCTCCAGGTCGTCGAGGGAGAGGCCGCCGGTCGCCAGGTCGGCTTCAAGGGCCGGCAGGTCGCTCGTCGGGCCGGGGTCGACGAGTGCGATGCCCGACGGGCCTTCGAGCACGGCCGTCGCAATCACGCCTGGCGTGCCGCGGAAACGACCGTCGGCGTAACGGAGTCTGTGGGCGAGGACCTGCATGCCCGGATTATGGCAAGGCTGCAGGCCGCCGTCCTCCGAAACGACGGTTCCGAGTACGCCGCCGCCCGGTCCAGCCAAAGCCCCCCGCCCGCTGCCGATAGCGGGGCAGGCCGACGCCCGCGCTGCCGCTGTAGCCGCGCGGGCCTTGCCCGGCGGGCACCTAACTCGAGCCGTCCTTGCCGAGGCTCGCCTGGCTCGCATCGTGCTTCCGCCCGGTATGCCGGCGTCGCCATTTCGGCAATGGCGATGCGCCGCCGGGGGCGGCCGGCCGGTGTGCCGGTGCGCGGCGTCCGTATACTGGTAGGGGGAGAACAACGAGCTGCGATTCCGGGCCCTGGGACTTGCCCGTGGGCCGGTCACATATCGATGACCGACACACGACAAAAGGCAGGCGATCTCGTTCTCGAGCGCACCGACAAGCAGACCCAGGAGCCGCCGCGCTTCAAGGTGCTGCTGATCAACGACGACTACACCACGATGGACTTCGTGGTCGAGGTCCTCGAAACCGTGTTTCACAGGACCCCTGCCGAAGCATTTCGCATCATGATGCAGGTGCATACGCAGGGGAAAGGCTTGTGCGGCGTGTACACCTTCGAGGTCGCGGAGACGAAGGTGGAGGCCGTGCATGAGCTCGCACGGCAGAACGGCTTCCCGCTGCGAGCAAGCCTGGAAGAGGAGTAATACCCATCATGTTCAGTGCATCCGTCGAGCTGCTGCTTGGCGTGGCCTACCGCGAGGCAACCTCGCGTCGTCACACCCATCTCACGCTCGAACATCTCCTCTACGTGCTCGCGCACGACACGGAAGCCGAGCGGATTCTTGCCGCGTGTGGGGCGGACCTGCCGCGCTTGCGCTCCGAGCTCGACCGGTTCCTCCAGCAGAACATCGAGCAGTTCCCGCGCGGCGCCCAGAAGGAGCCCGAGCAGACGCTTGCCTTCCGTCGGGCCCTCCAGACCGCCGTGCTCCACGTGCAGAGCGCCGGCAAGAGCGAGGTCCAGGCGGGCGACCTCCTTGCGGCGCTCCTGCAGCAGAACCGGTCCTATGCTGCGCAGTTGCTCGAAGGCCAGGGAGTGACGCGGCTGGACGTGCTGAACTACATCAGCCACGGGATCGCGAAGGTGCCGACGCCGGACGAGCCCGGGGGCGAGGAACGTCCCGCGACCGCCGGTCAGGGCGAGGAGGGGTCGTCCACGTCGCGCACGCCGCTCGACGCGTACACGGTGAACCTGACGCAGAAGGCACGCTCTGGCGCACTGGACCCGCTGGTCGGCCGCACCGCAGAAGTGCAGCGGACGATGGAGATCCTCTGCCGCCGGCGCAAGAACAATCCGATGTTCGTGGGTGAGCCCGGCGTGGGCAAGACCGCGCTCGCCGAAGGACTCGCTCAGCGCCTGCTCCAGGACGACGTCCCGTCGGTCCTCAAGGATGCCGAGGTCTTCTCGCTGGATGCCACGGCGCTGCTGGCCGGCACCCGGTTCCGCGGCGACTTCGAGGAGCGCTTCAAGGCTGTCGTGGGCGCACTGGCCAAGCGGCCGAAGCCGATCCTGTTCATCGACGAGATGCACAGCACGGTCGGCGCCGGGGCCACCACGGGCGGGACGATGGATCTCGCGACGTTGATCAAGCCGGTGCTGAGCGCCGGCGACATCCGGGTGATAGGCGCGACAACGTTCGAGGAGTTCAAGCAGGTCGAGAAGGATCGCGCGCTCGCGCGGCGCCTGCAGAAGGTCGTCGTCGAGGAGCCGAGCGTCGAGGAAACGGTAACGATCCTCAAGGGGCTGCGCAGCCGCTACGAGGACCATCACCACGTCACGTACACGGACGCGGCGATTGACACCGCCGCCAAGCTGGCGGGCCGTCACCTGCGCGACTACCGCCTGCCCGACAGCGCCATCGACGTGCTCGACGAGGCCGGAGCGATGCTGCGATTGCAGGCGCCGGCCGGTGTCCCCGTGCCGCCGCCGGTGACCCCGGCTCCCGAACCGGCACCCGCGACGCCACCGGCAGCGACCGTGAACGTCCCGGTGGAAGGCCCGGTCGAAGCGCCGCGGCAGACGGTGGACGTGCCCGAGATCGAGCGAGTGATCGCC
>JAEZCY010000284.1 GCA_023429845.1 Acidobacteriota bacterium | reverse complement strand
CCTGCCCCCCGACGCACGCAGGCGGCCACCATCGTGGCCGGCCTGCCGCCCGCGATCGGATAGCATGGCCGCGCCCATGTTGCTGGCCATCGCTCTGGCAGGAATCGCCGCGCTCGTCCTGCTCATCGCCGTCGCGCGCATCACTCCCTTCCTCGCGTTCCTCATCGTCTGCATCGGCGTCGGCATGGCCGCGGGCCTGTCGCCACTGCAGGTCTCGGCAGCCATCACCAAGGGGCTCGGAGACACGCTCGGGTCACTCGTGCTGGTCATCGCGCTCGGGTCGATGCTCGGCAAGATCGTCGCCGAGAGCGGCGCGGCACAGCGGATCGCCACGAGCCTCATGCGGGTGAGCGGAGCGTCGCGAGTGCAGTGGGCACTGATGGTGACCGGCTTCATCGTCGGCCTGCCGCTGTTCTATGCGGTCGGCTTCGTGCTGGTGATTCCGCTGATCTTCAGCGTGGCCACGCAGTACCGCCTGCCGCCGGTCTTCGTTGGCCTGCCGATGCTTGCGGCCCTGTCGGTGACGCACGGCTACCTGCCGCCGCACCCGGCGCCTGCCGCGCTCGTACAGCAGTTCGGCGCCGACATGGGGCTGACGCTCCTCTACGGCATCGTCGTCGCCGTGCCGGCGATCATCCTGGCTGGACCGGTCTACAGCCGCTTCATCCGCCACATCGACCATCCGCCGCTGTCCACGTTCACGCCCACGTTGCGTGATGAAGCGACGCTGCCGTCGCTGACGGCCAGTCTCGTCTGCGCGCTGCTCCCCGTCGTGATGCTGGCCTCGGGAGCCGTACTCGCGCCGTACGCCGGGACTGGCGTGATGTCGCAGCTGGTGCGCGGGTTGTCGGACCCGTCGATCGCGATGCTGTCGGCCGTCCTCGCCGCCATGGTCCTCCTCGGCCTCGGCGGCGGCCATCGTGTGCGCGAGATCACCGCGTGGTCGGAACGCGCCGTCGCCGACGTCGCGCTCGTGCTGCTGGTGGTCGGAGGAGCGGGGGCGTTCAAGCAAGTGCTGACGGAAGCCGGGGCGAGCACGGCGATTGCCGCCGCGTTGGCGTCACTGGAGGCGCCGCCCCTGGTGCTCGCGTGGGCGATGGCCGCCCTGGTGCGCGTCTGCGTGGGCTCGGCGACGGTGGCCGGGCTGACGACCGCGGGCTTCGTCGCCCCGTTGGTCACGGGCGGTCACGCGGACCCGAATCTGATGGTGCTGGCCATCGGCGCCGGCAGCCTGTTCCTGTCGCACGTCAACGACGGCGCGTTCTGGCTGTTCAAGGAGTATTTCAACGTATCGGTCGTCGAGTGCTTGCAGACATGGACGGCAATGGAGACCATTGTCGCGATCGTCGGGCTGCTCGGCGTCCTCGTGCTGGACATCTGGATCTAGGCGACCTGCCCGACCATTGACCGACCGGTCCGCACGACGACCGGGCATACACGACTCCACCTCCGATTCCCGATTCCGATTCCCAGAGCGCTACGATGACCCCTGAAGAACGCTTCGCCGCCCTCGGCCTCGAACTCCCACCCGCGCCAAAGCCCGCGGGCGTCTACAAGCCCGCCCTGATCGAAGGGTCCTATCTGTACGTCTCGGGTCATGGCACGCTCAAGCCGGACGGCACGATGATCGGGGGAAAGGGCGCACAGGATCTCGACGCCGACGCGGCGAAGATCGCCGCGCGGCAGGTCGGACTGTCGATGATTGCCACGATCAGGGCCACCGTGGGCTCGCTCGATCGGATCCACCGGGTCGTGAAGGTGCTCGGCATGGTGTGGGCGACGCCGGAGTTCAACCAGCATCCGTACGTGATCAACGGTTGTTCGGAGCTGTTCTCGGCGATCTGGGGCGAGGACCGCGGCGTCGGTGTGCGCAGTGCCGTGGGCATGGGCTCGCTGCCTGGCAACATCCCCGTGGAGATCGAGGCGCTGTTCCGGCTCGAGGACGCGTAGGTGTTCCTCGTCGACGCGCACCTCGACCTCGCGATGAACGCGCTCGAGTGGAACCGCGACCTCCGTCAGGACGTCGCGGCCATCCGGGCGCGCGAGTCGGGGCTGACCGACAAGCCGGATCGGGGGCGCGCCACCGTGTCGCTGCCCGAGATGCGGCGGGCGCACGTCGGGCTTGTCGTCGCGACGCAGATTGCCCGGTACGTCGCGCCGGGCAATCCGCTGCCCGGATGGCACTCACCGGAGCAGGCCTGGGCGCAGACGCAAGGGCAGTTGGCGTGGTATCGGGAGATGGAGCGCGTCGGCGAGATGGCGGCCATCACCGACCTCGCCTCGCTCGACGCACACCTGGATCTGTGGACGGCGGCGCAGGAGTCGTCCGACGGACAGGTCGCCGAGTTGCCGATCGGTTTCATCCGGAGCCTCGAGGGCGCCGACTCGCTGGTGTCGGCCGAGTACCTGGAACACGCCGTGCGCGACGGCCTGCGCGCGCTCGGCCCCGCGCACTATGGGCCGGGGCGGTATGCGCCGGGCACACACACGAGTGGCTCGCTGGAGCCGCACGGTCCCGCGCTGCTCGCCGCCATGGAACGCCTGGGCGTGATCCTCGACGTGACGCACCTCAGCGACGCCAGTCTGTGGCAGGCGCTCGATCTCTTCGGTGGCGCCGTCTGGGCCAGCCACCACAACGTGCGGGCGCTCGTCCCCGATCAGCGCCAGTTGCCAGACGACCAGATCAAGGCCATCGTTGCCCGCGGCGCCGTGATCGGTGCGTCGTGCGATGCGTGGATGATCGTGCCGGGCTGGGTGCGGGGCACGTCGACGCCGCAGTCAACCGGCTGCACGTTCGACCGGCTCGCCGATCACGTGCTGCACATCTGCTCGCTTGCCGGGTCCACGAGACACGTGTGCATCGGCTCGGATCTCGATGGCGCGTTCGGCACCGAGCAGACGCCGAGCGATCTCGACACGATCGCCGATCTCCACACGCTGTGCGACGTCCTGAGCTCCCGCGGTTTCACCGATGACGACGTCGAGCGCTTCCGCTGGCGCAACGTCGTCGACTTCCTTCGCGCCCACTGGGCCGATCGCAGGTGGATTGCATGACCGTCCGTTCCCGTCGTTCGTTCATGGCGCTGGGGCTCGTCCCCGTCGTTGCCGCCGCGGCTCGGTCCACGCTCCGTGCACAGAGCGGCACGCCGGATGTGCTGAAGGCAATGTCGTTCAACATCCGCTACGGCACGGCGAAAGACGGCGAGAACCATTGGGATGCGCGCAAGGCGTTCCTGGTGGACGTGCTCCGCGAGGAACGCGCCGACGTCGTCGGGCTGCAGGAAGCGCTGTACTCGCAGATCGAGTACATCGTGCAGGCCCTGCCCGAGTACGCCGTCGTCGGCGTGGGGCGCGACGATGGGGTGCGAGCCGGGGAGCACACCGCGATCCTGTATCGGCGTTCGACGCTGTCGGTGAGCCGGAGTGACACGTTCTGGTTCTCCGACACGCCCGAGCGCGTCGCCTCGACGTCCTGGGGCAACACCATCACGCGCATCTGCACGTGGGCCCAGTTTGCGACGACGCAGGGGCAGCCGCTGTATGTGTACAACGTGCACCTGGACCACCAGTCGCAACCGTCGCGGGAGCGATCGGTTGCGCTCCTGCGTGCCAGGGTGGCTGGCCGCGACCCGAAGGCGCCGGCGATCGTCATGGGCGACTTCAATGCGGGCGAGAAGAACCCGGCCGTCACGGCGATGCTCGACGGCGGCGCGTTCCGCGACAGCTTCCGCACGCGACACCCGGATGCCGCACCGGTCGGAACGTTCACCGGATTCAAGTCCGGGCAGGTCGGCGGCGACAAGATCGACCACGTCTTCGTGACCGCCGAGTGGGACGTGGTGGATGCGGCGATCGTCCGCACGGCACGCAACGACAGGTACCCATCCGATCACTTCCCCGTGACGGCCACGCTTCGGCTCCGCTAGCAGCC
>JAEZCY010000261.1 GCA_023429845.1 Acidobacteriota bacterium | reverse complement strand
CGTGAAACGGGTCCTGGTCACCGGCGCCCGGGGTTTCGTCGGCTCCAGCTGCCTGGCGCCGCTGTCGGCGCGCGGCTACGAGGTCCACGCCGTCAGCCGGCCGGCGAGCGCCATCTCGACGCCGTGCGGTGCCACGGTACCCAGGGGCGGCGCCGGCATCGTCTGGCACGAAGCCGACCTCCTCGACGGTCGCCAGGTGGCGCCGCTGCTCGCGGCCGTCCGCCCGACGCACCTCCTGCACCTGGCCTGGATTGTCACTCCCGGCGTGTTCTGGACCTCCCCGCTCAACCGACCCTGGCTCGATGCCAGCCTGGACCTGCTTGCGGCGTTCGGGTCCGCGGGCGGCGAGCGGGCCGTGATGGTGGGGAGCTGCTCCGAGTACGCCACGTCCGCGACGCCGTGCGTCGAGGAACGCACGGCGCTCGGCCCGACGACGGTCTACGGCGCGTGCAAGGCGGCTCTTGGTGTGATGCTGCCCGAGTTTGCACGGGAGTCCGGCGTGGGCAGCGCTGCCTGGGCCCGGCTCTTCTACCTGTACGGCCCGGGCGAGCAGACCGAGAGACTGGTGCCGTCCGTCGTCCGCGCGCTGCTGCGCGACGAAGCGATGGCGTGCAGCCATGGCGAGCAGACCCGTGACGTCCTGTACGTCGAGGAGGCCGGTGACGCTCTGGCGGCACTGCTCGACAGCCAGGTGACCGGGGCCGTGAACATCGCCTCGGGACGTCCAATCACGCTGAAAGCGTTCCTCTCCATGTTCGGCGCGGGACTTGGCCGTGAGCGGCTTCTGGAGTTCGGCGCGCGGCCTTCCCGCCACGACGAGCCGGCGACGCTCACAGCGGACGTGTCGCGGTTGACGTGCGAGGTGAGGTGGACACCGCGACTCAGTCTCGAGGACGGCGTGGCAAAGACGATCGCCTGGTGGCGGCGAGAGGCGGGCTGGTGAGGCTCGCGCGGAACTGCCCGGTCTGTGAGGGGGGCTCGTTCACCACGGTGCTCGAGCGCCATCAGGTGCCCGTCCACCAGAACCTCATGCTCGACACCGAGCACGAGGCGTTGAACACCCCGTGCGGCGACCTGTCGATGGTCGCCTGTGACGCTTGCGGCTTCGTCTTCAACCGGGCCTTCGACGCGCGAAAACTGCTGTATGGCGCCCGCTACGACAACAGCCAGCTTGCCTCTGGCGTGTTCCTGGACCACGTCCAGCGGCTCGTCAGGCGGATCATCGACGAGCGAGGCGTGCGGAATGCCCGCATCGTCGAAGTGGGCTGCGGCAAGGGCGGGTTCATTCGCGCGCTTGTGATGGACGAGAGCGCCGACAATCGCGGGATCGGCTTCGATCCCAGCTATGTCGGCCCGGACGAGGAGCTGGGCGGGCGCCTGCGCTTCGAGCGGCGGTTCTACGACGCGACGTGTACGCACATCCCGGTTGACGCGGTGGTCAGCCGGCACGTGATCGAGCACGTCCCCGAGCCGCTGGCGCTCCTAGGCGCGATCCACGCGGCGGTCGCTCACCGGCCGGGCGCGCGGCTCTTCCTGGAGACCCCGTGCGTCGCCTGGATTCTCGAGCATGACGTCGTGTGGGACTTCTACTACGAGCATTGCTCGCTCTTCACCGCTCAATCGTTGACGACGGCCTGCGAGCGGGCCGGCTTCGCGGTGGACTCGGTGCAGCACGTCTTCGGCGGGCAGTACCTCTGGCTCGAGGCGACCAACCGGAGGCCCGATCGGGTGAGCCGTGATGCCGGGCGAGTTCCCGGGCAGGCTACGCGGTTCGCCACGATGCAGGCGCAGAAGCTCGCGTGGTGGCAGTCCACGGTCCGCACCCTCGCCAACGTCCGGCGGGTGGCGCTCTGGGGCGCGGCGGCCAAGGGCGTGACGCTGGCCAACCTCGTCGATCCGCACCGCGCATACTTCGAGTGCCTCGTCGACATCAACCCGGCCAAACAGGGCCGATACGTCCCGGGTACGGGCCATCCGATCGTCGCGCCGGCGGGGTTGAGAGACCTGGGCGTCTCGACGGCCGTGGTCCTCAATCCGAACTACAAGGACGAGGTCACGGCCATACTTCGCGAGCAGCGCCTGATGATCGACGTCCTCGACGTTGGCGCGGTGTGACCCCACCATGAAGCTGACTATCGACACGGCCAGCCGGACATTGGTGACCGACGATGGCGCGACGGTCTGCACGATGGACCTGTATGGTCCGGAGGCGTTCGCTGCCCTGTCGCGCCATTGGCTCCGCGTCGCCTGGTCCCAGAAGCACTCGTACACGTTCACCTGGCTCGGCCGGCCGATGATCCAGCTGCCCGAAGACGTCCTCAGGCTGCAAGAGGTCATCCATCAGCTCCAGCCGGACGTCATCGTCGAAACGGGCATTGCTCACGGCGGATCGCTGGTGTTCTACGCGAGCCTGTGTCAGCTGATCGGAAGGGGACGGGTCATCGGCGTGGACGTCGAGGTCCGCCCGCACAACCGCGCGGCCATCGAGGCGCATCCGCTGCGCTCCTTCATCACGCTGATCGAGGGAAGCTCGACGGACACGACGACCCTCGACCGGGTCAAGAGCCTGATCCGGCCCGGCGAACGGGTCATGGTGCTCCTTGATTCGAACCACTCGTACGGGCACGTCAGCGAGGAGCTGCGCCTGTACGCCGAACTGGTTTCGCCAGGCTCGTACCTGGTGGTGCAGGACGGGCTCATGCACGATCTCTCCGACGTGCCGGGCGGACGGCCGGAGTGGACCCACGACAACCCGGCGCGCGCGGCGCAGGACTTCGTTGCCGGCCGTGCCGACTTCACCCTGGAGCCGCCGCCCTGGACCTTCAATGAGAGTGCTCTCCAGACGGGGCCGACGCACTGGCCGGCCGGCTGGCTGAAGAAGACGACTGCCTGACGCCGATGACGCAGCTGCCTGTCGGCACGACATCGCCACCGGACCAGGGCAGGGGCGCCGCTGCCGATCCACGACTGCCGCTCGTGACGATCGTCACGCCGACGTACGACCGGGCCAACTTCCTGCCGGAAACGATCGACAGCATCCTCGGCCAGGACTACCCGCACCTCGAGTACGTCGTTCTGGACAACGGCTCGACCGACAACACGCAGGAGATCCTGCGCCGGTACGGCGACGCCATCAGGTGGGAGCATCACCGCGAGAACATCGGCATCTCGCGCGCCATCAACCGCGGCTTCGAACTGGCGCGCGGCGAGATCGTGGGCTTCGTCAGTTCCGACGACCCGCTGCTGCCGGGCGCGATCTCGGCGCTCGTCGAGGTGTTCCAATCGGCCCCGGAAGTCCTGGTCGTCTATCCGGACTGGGACCTGATCGACGGCGACGGACGGCACGTGCAGCACATAGACGCGTTCGACTATGCTTACGTGGACATGGTGCGATACCACCACACGTACCCGGGTCCGGGAGCGTTGTTCCGCCGGTCGGTACTCGACCGGATTGGTGGCCTCGACGAGTCGTACCGCATCGTCTCGGACTATGACTTCTGGTTGCGTGCAGGGCTGCTCGGCCCGTTTCGCCGCTGCCCGCGCACGCTTGCGAGGTATCGCCTGCACGGAACCGCCGCGACCCATGCCGAGCGCGGCGTCGAGATGGCGCGCGAGCACGTCCGGGTGATCGACAAGCTCTATGAGCGTGCTGACCTGCCGCCCGAGGTGCTTGCGGTCAGGACGGAGGCGTACCGAAACGCCTACTACGTCGCGGCAATGATCCTGCGTCTCGAGGTGCCCGCGGACGAGCGCTTTGCGCTGACCGACTACTTCTTCACGCCGCGGTCGGCGAGCCAGCCGGCCGGACCGGGCGTGCGGCCTGCCGGAGCGCAGCCATCCTCTCGTGCCCAGCCGGTGCGCGCACACCCCGTCATCTGGCTCTACGACCGCGTTGCTGCCGGCCCGCTGCGCCGGGCCGTCCAGCTGGTGCCACCGGCATGGCGAACCGTGGTGCGCCGCTGGCTCCTGCAACGGGCGCGGTGACTGGCGGAAGCGACGGGTTCCGCGATCCTGGCGCTCAGAGATGACGGTACAGAAACGCCACTCGGCGCGACGCGCCGCGGCCAAGGACTTGCCTTCGGAGACTCGATGGGATCAACGGCGCCGGCCGGTCGACGAACACCGGCGCAGTCGGCTCCCGAAGCCTTGCCGGGAAGTTCATACAATGAGCAGCATGATTGGCATAAGCGGACGCGTGATCGCTGCGGCACGGGCTTTGGCTGGCGTCAGCCAGGCCGACTTCGCCAACGCGTGCGGCCTTGCCGTCGATACCTTGTGCCGACTGGAGGCGGGCGGCAGCGCCTGGGTCAGCTCGGAAGCCGAGGTCGAGGCCGTCACGCGCGGACTGACCCACTTCGGCGTGTTCGTCATCGAGGAGGGCGACGGCATGGGCGCCGGCGTCCGATTGAAGTTCACACGAACGGATGTCCGCCAGATCGTTCGCCTCGAAGGCGAAGGCGGGACGATCGGGTCCGACGATGCGCCTTGATCGGCCGTCGCACTCGCATGAGTGACGCGGCCGTGCCCGGCCGCTGAGCCGAGCGTATGAAACGAGTCCTGCTCCTCGCTGTCGTCGTCGCCCTCGCCCTTGGCGCCTACGTCTGGACGCAACGTGCGCCGGAGCCCTCTTCCACGTTGACCTTGCACGGCAACGTGGATATCCGGCAGGTGTCGCTGGCCTTCGAGGGCAGCGGGCGGATCGCCGAGGTGCGCGTCGAGGAAGGAGACCCGGTGCGCGCGGGCGACGTTCTCGCGACGATGGACACGCGCACGCTGGCCCTGCAGGCCGAGCAGGTCAGAGCGCAAGTCGAGGGGCAGGCGCAGACGGTTCGCCGCCTCCGCAACGGCGCTCGGCCCCAGGAGATCCAGCAAGCACGCAGTCGCCTCACGACGGCAGAAGCAGAGGCCGGACGGGCCAGCGACGACCTCGCTCGTCTGCAGGGCATCGCCGCGAGGACCCAGGGGCGTGGCGTCAGTCAGCAGGATCTCGACCGCGCGCAGAGTGCAGTCCGCGCGACCGCCTCACGTGTGAACGAGCTGCAGGAGGCGCTGCGGCTCGTCGAATCGGGTTCCCGGGCCGAGGACATCGCCGCAGCCGAGGCGCAGGTCGACGCCTTGCGTGCACAGCTCGCGCTCCTGCAGCACCAGATTGGCCTGGGTGAACTCCAGGCGCCGATTGACGCCGTCGTCCGCTCGCGACTGCTCGAACCGGGCGACATGGCGGCACCGCAGCGCCCTGTCCTGTCGCTGGCCCTGACGCAGCCGAAGTGGGTGCGCGTGTACGTCTCCGAGCCTGACCTGGGCGCCGTCCGCATCGGCTCGCCGGCGCGGATCCGCTCCGACAGCCACCCCGCTGCGCTCGTCGGGAAGGTTTCCTTCATCTCCTCCAACGCGGAGTTCACGCCGAAGTCGGTGCAGACCGAGCAACTGCGGACCAGCCTGGTGTATGAAGTGCGGATTCTTGTCGACGACCCCACCGACGTGCTCCGACTCGGTCAGCCGGTGACCGCCGAAGTTGCCAAGGCAGGTGCGTGACCGACCTCGCGCCGCCCATCGTCGCGGAATCGCTGCGGAAGGCGTTTCCTGCGCCGGGCGGTGGGACGGTTGCCGCGCTCGACAACGTCTCCTTGTCGGTACGGCCGGGGGCACTCACGGCGCTCGTCGGACCGGATGGCGCCGGCAAGACGACACTGATCCGCATGATCGCCGGCTTGATGGCACCGGATGCGGGACGCCTTCGGGTGCTTGGCTTCGACGCGGTCGCGCAGCCGCAGGCGATCCAGGACCGCATCAGCTACATGCCACAGCGGTTCGGGCTCTACGAGGATCTCAGCGTGCAGGAGAACCTCGATCTGTACGCGGATCTGCACGGCGTGCCGCACGCCGCGCGCGCGCCCCGATTCGCCCGGCTGCTGGCGATGACCGATCTCGCGGCGTTCACGGCGCGGCCCGCCGGGAAGCTGTCGGGCGGCATGAAGCAGAAACTCGGCCTCGCCTGCACGCTCGTGCGATCGCCGGACCTGCTGCTGCTCGACGAGCCGAGCGTCGGCGTCGATCCGTTGTCGCGGCGGGAACTCTGGTCGATCGTGCAGCAGCTGGTGGACGACGAGCGATTGAGCGTGCTCATCAGCACCGCCTACATGGACGAAGCGGAACGCTGCGCGCACGTGTTCGTCATGCATCAGGGGCGGGTGCTCGATGAAGGCGCGCCGGTCACGCTCCGCAGGCGGGCGCAGGGCCTGACGTTCGTTGTCGCGCCGCCGCCCGGCGAGCCGGCCCGCCATCTCCAATCCCGGTTGTTCGATGCCACCGATGCCGTGCTCGACGCCGTGCCCCGAGGCGGTGCGGTGCGGTTCATCCGCCAACCGGAGGCCTCGCCTGAACGGGTCGCCGCGTTGCTGGACGGCCTGCGGCACGAGCCCCGCGCGGAGGAGCTCGAAGACGCATTCATGATGCTGCTGCGACAGCAGGACGCCGGCAGCCAGGCCTCACCGGCGGCCGCGAGCCGGCAGCGCGGCGCGCCAGCGGTCTCGGACCGACCGGTCATTGCCGTGCGCGATCTGGTGCGCAAGTTCGGGGACTTCACCGCCGTCGCGCACACCTCGTTCGAGGTCCGCCGCGGCGAGATCTTCGGACTGCTCGGACCGAACGGCGCCGGCAAGACCACCACCTTCCGCATGCTGTGCGGCTTGCTCCCGGCCACGAGCGGCCATCTCGAAGTGGCTGGTGTGAACCTGCGCACGGCGCGCGCGCAGGCGAGAGGTCGCATCGGGTACGTGTCGCAGAAGTTCGCGCTGTACGGCAACCTGAGCGTGCACGACAACCTCCAGTTCTTCGGAGGCGCATACGGTCTTCGCGGTGCGGTGCTGCGGACGCGGGTTGCCGCAGCCCTCGCGCAGTTCGGACTTGACGGTCGAGCGCGCAGCGGCGATCTGCCCGGCGGGTACAAGCAACGATTGGCGATGGCGGCCGCGCTTCTGCACGAACCCGACATCCTGTTCCTCGACGAGCCGACGAGCGGCATCGACCCGCTGGCGCGCCGGGCCTTCTGGCGCTCCATCACCGCGTTGGCCGAGGGTGGCGTCACCATCATCGTCACCACGCATTTCATGGAGGAAGCCGAGTACTGCGATCGCATCGCGATCCAGGACGCAGGCCGCATGCTCGCGATCGGCACGCCTGGCGACGTCCGTCGCGATGCGGGCCCCGATGTCGCCGACATGAACAGCGCCTTCATCGCCATCGTCGGAGAGGCGCGCCGCGCGACGCCACAGACGGCGGGAGCGACGGCATGACGCCGTTCATGCAGCGTTTCCCTGCGTTGCTCCGCAAGGAGATGCGTCAGCTCCTGCGCGACCGCAGTCACCTCGCCGTGGGGCTGGTGCTGCCGGTGGTGCTGATCCTGCTGTTCGGCTACGGCCTGTCGTTCGACGTGCGCGATGCGCCGGTCGGCGTGGTGCTCGAGGATCGTTCGCCCCTGGCACGAGACGTCGTGGCCGGGCTGCAAGGCTCGGCCTACATCGCGCCGGTGTGGCTGACCAACATGCCGGACGCGGTCGAGCGGCTGCAGCGCGGCGACATCCGGGCCATCGTTCGCGTGCCGATCGACTTCACGCGACAGTTCGCAGACGGCCGCGCCCGGATCCAGCTGGTGATCAACGGCGTGGACACGAACACCGCCGCGACGGTCGAGAGCTACGTGACCGGCGCCATCGCCAGCTGGGGACAGCGGCAGGCCGACCGCCGCGGTGGCGGAGGTGTTGTGCCCGCCAGCGTGGTCGTCGTGCCGCGCATGTGGTTCAACGAGACATCGAGCAGCACGTGGTATCTGGTGCCGGGGCTCGTCGTTCTGGTCCTCACGCTCATTGGCGCCTTCCTGACCTCGCTGCTCATCGCGCGCGAGTGGGAGCGCGGCACCCTCGAAGCGATCTTCGTCACGCCCGTCCGCCCCCTCGAGCTGGTGCTGGCCAAGCTCGCGCCCTATCTGGTCATCGGGACGATCAACCTCGGCGTGTGTCTGCTCGCGGCCCGATTCCTGTTCGAGGTGCCGATCAGAGGGTCGATGCTGGCGATCGTCACGTCATCCCTGCTCTACCTCACGGTGTCGCTGTCGCTGGGGCTCTTCATCTCCGGCGCGATGCGCAGCCAGTTCCTGGCGAGTCAGATGGCGCTGCTCGCGAGCTTCATGCCCGCGCTGATGCTCTCGGGGTTCATCTTCGACCTGCGCAACATGCCGATTGCCGTGCGGGTCGTCAGTCAACTGCTGCCTGCGACGCACTTCATGGGTCTGCTCAAGACGTTGTTCCTGGCCGGCGACAACTGGCCGCTGTTTGCGCGGAACTGCTCGATCCTGGCTCTTTATGCCGTGGTGCTGATCGCGGCGACACGCCGCAACCTGCGGAAGCGGATCGTGTGACTGGCATGGGCGCACTCGTCACCTACCTCGTACGTGTCGGCGGCCTCTGCCGCAAGGAGCTGCGGGTGCTGCTGGCAGACCCGCAGACCCGGGCGATGCTGTTCCTGCCCGCGCTGTTCCAGTCGCTGCTGTTCGGCTACGGCGCGACCTACGACCTCACGCGTGCACCCTATGCCGTCCTCGACCTGAGCCGGGGTGCCGCATCGACGAGCCTGATCGCGCGCATCGACGGTACCGGTGTCTTCACGCGCGTGGCGTCGCTGCAGTCGGCCGCGCAGATCCCCGGAGTCATCGACCGTGGCGACGCGCTGCTCGTCATCGGCATCCCCGCCGACTTCGAGTCGCTGTTGGCGGCCGGGCGCAGCGCGCCGCTGCAGATGATCCTCGATGGACGCAACTCGACGACCGCGAGCGCGGCGTCGAGCCAGGTGAGCGCCATGGTGACGGCCTTCAACCAGGCCAGGGGCGCGGCGCCGCCGATTGCCATCGAGCGGCGGGCCTGGTACAACCCCAACCTCGAATCCCGCTGGAATCTGATGCCGGCGCTGATTGCGGCTCTCAGCATGCTGCAGACGTTGCTGCTCGCGGCATTGTCGGTGGCCCGGGAGCGCGAGCAGGGCACCTTCGATCAACTGCTCGTGACGCCGTTGACGCCGATGCAGCTGCTGATTGGGAAGGCGCTGCCGTCCATTCTCGTCGGCCTCGTACAGTCCACGATCATCTTCCTGATCATCCGGTTCTGGTTCCAGATCCCCATGAACGGGTCGGTGTGGCTGCTGTATCTCGGCCTCGTCACGTTCACGGGGGCTGCCGTCGGCATCGGCTTGTCCATATCGGCGTTAGCCGTGAGCATGCAGCAGGCGATGCTCTACACCTTTCTGCTGATCATGCCGCTGATGCTGCTCTCGGGCCTGATGTCGCCGGTCAGCAACATGCCTCGCGTGCTGCAGATCGCCACGTACGTCAACCCGCTGCGGTTCGGCATGGATCTGGCCCGTCGCGTCTATCTCGAGGGCGCGGGGATGCGGGAGGTCTGGTTCGATTTCGTACCGATGCTGGCGATCGCGGCGGTCACCCTGCCGCTCGCGGCGTGGCTGTTCCGGAATCGACTGGCCTGAAGAAGGAAGACCGTCATGCACATACGGAGTCCGCATCGACGCCGGGCGTGGAGCGCCAGCGTGATTGCGCTGGCCATGGCCGGATGTGCCACGGGCGCGCCGACGTACGTCAAGCCGGAACCCCAGGCCCCTGGAGACTGGACGACATGGCGCAGCGGCGATCCGACGCTGCAGCCGCAGCTCGGGTCCAGTGACACGCTGCCCGACGACTGGTGGGCGGTGTTCTCCGATCCCGTGCTGGACGCACTGCAGCAGCAGGCCGTGCAGGCGAGTCCGGACCTCGAGACGGCAGCGTTGCATTTCGCGCAGGCGCGAGTGCAGCGCCTGACCGTCAGCGCGCAGCGCGGCCCGCAGGCCGGCGTCGGCGCGAGCGCGACGGAGCAACGCCAGAGCGAGTTCGGCGCAGGCCTGCGTGTCGTCGAGGCGATCGGCGCGGACCGCGACCGCATCGCGCCGCTGATCGCCGAGCCGTTCGGGCTGTACCAGGCGGGATTCGACGCGTCGTGGGAGCTCGATCTCTGGGGGCGGATCCGCTCGTCGATCGACCAGGCCGACGCGGTTGTCGCGAGGCAGGGCGCATTGCTGGACCTGGCGCGTGTGAGTCTCGCCAGCGAGGTCGCGCGCAGCTTCTTCGACGTGCGGACGACCCAGGGTCAGATTCGCGTGCTGCGCGAGACCATCGCCGCGATGGCAGACCGGCTGTCGATCATCGAAGTGCAGGCAGAGGGCGGTCTCGTCGACGGGCTGTTCCTCGAACGTCAGCGAGCTGACCTGGCGGCACTCAGGGCGCAACTCGCGCCGCTGCTGGCCCGCGAAGCGGCGAGTCGCAACGAGATCGCGCTGCTGCTCGGCGAGCTGCCAGGGTCGCTGACGGCCCGCTTGGCGCCGCGGGGCGACGAAACCCGGGTTGCCTTGCCTGATCTGACCCTCGGCTTGCCGTCGGAGGTGGCCTCGCGTCGGCCCGACATCGCCGCCGCGGAGGCTCGGCTGCGAGGCGCGACCGCCGGCATCGGCATCGCGCGGGCGGCGTTGTACCCGAGCATCCGCCTGGGGGCGCGCTTCGGCTCGGAGTCCTACCAGGGCACGGAGTTCCTGAGCTGGGGATCGCGCACCTGGTCGATCGGCCCCAGTCTCGATCTGCCGCTGTTCGATCGCGGCAGGCGCAGGCGCGTCGTCCAGCTGCGCGAGCTGGAACACCAGGAGGCGGCCGTTGCCTACCAGCGCACGGTGCTCGCCGCGTGGAAGGAGATCGACGATGCCATCACGAGCTATGCCGCCGAGCAGCAGCAGCTGCGAGAGTTCGCGATCCGACAGGAGAGCGCACAGCGATCGTACGAGCTCGCCCAGGCACGGTACGAAGGCGGCGCCGTTGACTTCGTGGCCGTCCTCGACAGCCAGCGCCAGCTGCTCCAGGCGCGTTTCGACACGGTGGCGAGCGAGGGCCGTCTGCGCGCCCGGTTCGTCGCCGTCAATCGCGCGCTGGGAAACGCTCCGGCGCTTGCCCGGAAATAGCGGGCAACGCCGCGCCGTCCGGCACGCAAGGGATGCCGGCCGACGATGCCCGGCACTGTGTCACCGGGCCACGATGCGCGCGCCTATCCATTCGCGGATGTCGCCCATGACCTGCTCCTTGCCGACGTCGTTCAGGAGGTCGTGGTAGTGCCCCTCGTAGAGCTTCAGCGTCCTATCGGTCGACCCCACCGTCTGGAAGAAGAACTCGCTGCCATGGCACACCGTCGCCTTGTCTGCGGTCCCGTGCATGATGAGCACCGGCAGCGTGATCGACGGGAACTCGGCCTTCAGTCGCTCGTCGGCGCGCACGAGCGCAGCGACGGTGATGGCCGGCTGCACTTCGTGCGCCGTCAAGGGGTCGCTGTTCAACGCCGCGACGGCGTTCGGGTCGCGTGAGAAATCCTCGTTCTTCAGCGTGAGCACTGGCAGGCGCGGCGCGATGTGGCTGATCGCCCTGATGGCGGCCAGCGCGAAACCCGGCGCCGGCACCTGGAAGGCGAAGCTTTCGCAGATGAAGCCGGTGAGCTCAGCCTGGTTGTCGAGCACGTACACGGACGACACGACACCGCCGGCGCTGTGGCCGAGGACGAACACCGGCAGTCCGGGGTGGCGCGACTTCGCGAGCGTCACCGTGTTCGCCAGGTCGCTGACGTAGTCTGCGACGTCCTCGACGTAGAAGCGCTCCCCGTCCGACCGTCCTCGTCCGCGCAGGTCCAGCGCATACGTGGCCAAGCCGTCGCCGGTGAGCTGGCCGGCAGCCCAGTGGTACTGGCCACCGTGGGAGTTGACGCCATGGCAGATCACCACCACGGCACGCGGAGTGGAGTGCGGCAGCCAGGATCGGACGAAGATCCTGGTGCCTTTCAGGCTGTCGATCTCATCTTCGCGGACGTTTGTCGGTGTCGACATGTCGGGCCCTCCGGGCCTCCGGCTCTGAACGAAGAACCGCCCGTCACCTCTGGAAGAACGCCAGCAGGTCCGGATTGACGACATCTGCGTGGGTCGTGCACAGCCCATGCGGAAGCTTCTCGTAGACCTTCAAGGTGCCGTTCTGGAGGAGCTGCGTCGAGAGCGGCGCGGAGTTGGCAAACGGCACGATCTGGTCATCGTCTCCGTGCATGACGAGGGTCGGCACGTCGATGATCCTCAAGTCGTCGGTGAAGTCGGTTTCCGAGAACGCCTTGATGCCATCGAGGTGCGCCTTGGCGCCGCCCATCATGCCCTGACGCCACCAGTTCGCGATGACGGCTTCGGCGACATCCGCACCAGCCCGGTTATAGCCATAGAAGGGCCCGCTTGCGACGTCCCGGTAGAACCTGGAGCGGTTCGCAGCGAGCTGCTGGCGGAAGCCGTCGAAGACTTCGATCGGCAGTCCCCCCGGGTTCGCAGCTGTCTTCAGCATCAACGGCGGCACGGCGCCGATCAGAACGAGTTTATGGACTCGGTCCCGACCGTGGCGCGCCACGTAGCGGGCCGCTTCGCCGCCGCCGGTCGAATGTCCCACGTGGATCGCGTTCCGGAGATCGAGATGCGTCACGACCGTCGCGACGTCCGCGGCGTAGTGGTCCATGTCGTGGCCGTCGCCGACCTGGCTCGAGCGGCCATGTCCGCGTCGATCGTGCGCGACGACGCGATAGCCCCTCTCGAGGAAATAGAGCATCTGCGTGTCCCAGTCGTCGGCGCTCAGGGGCCACCCGTGATGGAACACGATGGGCTGCGCGTCGCGCGGACCCCAGTCCTTGAAGAAGATCGTGGCGCCGTCGGTCGTCGTGACCGTGCTCATGCGAGTGCCTCCTGAGTCTGGCTCGCGCGCGCCAGCGGGCGGATCCGGGTGCAGGATTCTGCCGCGGCAGATCCCGGGACGCCTCCCCTTACGCCGATCCGGTGCGCTGATGTTGCGAGAACGGGTCAAGCATAAGGGCATTCGCGTGGAGCGCATCCATCCCGGTTGACAGGTCTGACGATGTCGATGAAACTTACTTACCCATAGTCCGTCTATGCAAAGGGCGCCTGATGAAGACCGACAAAGGCAAGAGCAAGACCGACCTGCTGCCAGGGACGCTCGAGATGTTGATTCTGAAGACGCTGTCGACCGAGTCGATGCACGGCTACGGTATCGCGCAGCACATCCAGATGCTGTCGGCCGACGTGCTGACGATCGAGGAGGGCTCTCTCTATCCGGCGCTGCAACGGATGCTCGTCAAGGGCTGGGTTTCGGCCGAGTGGAAGATCTCGGCCAACAACCGCCGTGCGCGCTACTACACGCTGACGGCCGCCGGGAAGAAGCAGCTCGGCCTCGAGACGTTGCGGTTCGCCCAGGTGTCGGGCGCGATCATGCGCGTCTTGAAGACCACGTAGGGACCTGACGGGAGAGTGCCGTGGGATCGTTGTTTCGACGCGTCCTGTTCCTGTTCCAGAGGAACCGGTTCGACCGCGACATGGAAGACGAGTTGCGGTTCCATGCGGAGATGAAGACGCGGGCCATAGCCGACGGCCATGGCCTGACCGACGGCGAGGCGAAGGTAGCCGCCCGACACAGGGTCGGCAACCCGATGCGGCTGCGCGAGGAATCGCGCGAGCCGTGGACGTTCCCGGCGCTCCAGGCGTTCGCGCAGGACACACGTCACGCCGTGCGCCTCATGCGGCGCGACCCCGCGTACACGTTTACAGCGCTGGCTACCCTCGCGCTCGGCATCGGCCTCAACACCGCGATCTTCTCCGTGGCGTACGGAGTCCTCTGGCGCCCGCTCCCCTACGCAGATCCGGACCGCCTCGTCATGGTCGCGTCCGCACAGCAGACAGGGCGAGGCCCGAGGACCTTCTCGACCTGGACGCCGGGATCGTTCGACGCGCTGCGCCAGGCCGCCACGACCTTCGACCACCTCTCTGCCTACACGTCCGGTGACACGCTGTTGACGGGACGAGGCGAGCCGCGGCAGGTGGCCACGCTCGACGTGAGTGCCAACTTCCTCACCACGTTGGGCGTCAACCCGAGGCTTGGTCGTGCGTTTCTCACCGGGGTGTCGGCGGCCGACGACGATGGCACCGCGATCGTCAGCGATCGGCTATGGCGCACCGCGCTGCACGGCGACCCTGCCGTCGTCGGACAGACGATCACCATCGACGGCGTTCCGCGCACCATCGTTGGCGTCATGCCGCCGGACTTCAGTTTCCGGCCGGTGATCCGTGGAGGGTTCGCACTGCCTGAAGTGGAAGTCTTCCTGCCCAATCGCTGGCCCGGAGATCCGGGCACCAGCGCCTTCCTCTTCCTCCTGGGCCGCATGAAGCCGGGCATGACGCAGGAGCGCGTCGAGAGCGAACTGACGGCGCTCGTGAACGACCCGTCGATTGCGGCCGCGAGCGCGCGTGCCGTCGGCATGGAAGGCACACGCGCCACGGACGTGGCGTCGCGTGCGCTCGTCGTGAGCCTGCAGGAGTACGGCACGGCGTCCGTGCGCACACTGCTGCTGATCCTGCTCGCCGCCGTGTCGTTCGTCCTGGTGATCGCCTGCGTCAATGTGGCGAACCTGCAGATGGTGC
The DNA here is from genome assembly GCA_023429845.1 of Acidobacteriota bacterium. Lineage (GTDB taxonomy): Bacteria > Acidobacteriota > Vicinamibacteria > Vicinamibacterales > Vicinamibacteraceae > Luteitalea. The sequence continues at coordinate 17,485 of JAEZCY010000261.1, read as the reverse complement.
GCCTCAGTGGCCGCCGCGGCGAGCTGTCGGTGCGCATGGCGCTCGGCGCAGCGCGGCGGCGCATCGTGCGCCAGCTGCTGACCGAAGCGGTCGTCCTGTCCTTGATCGGCACGGCCCTTGGCGTGGTCCTGGCCCGTGCGGCGCTCGACCTCGCGCTGCCGCTGGTGCCGCCGTCGGTGCTGCCGCGGGTGGGCAGCATCGTCCTCGACGCTCGGGTGCTGATGTTCTGCCTCGCGCTGGCGTTCGTGTCGACGCTGGTCGTGGGCCTCGTGCCGGTGCTGAGGGTCGGCGGAACAGTGTTTGGTGAACGTGATGCCCTGCACGCCAGCGGAACCCGCGCGACGAGCGACCGCCAGGGCGATCGACTGCGGACGTTGCTCGTAGCCGGACAGATCGCGATGACGCTGGTCCTGCTGATCGGGGCGGGGCTGCTGGTCCACAGCTTCGTGCGGCTCACGTCCGTGGCGCCCGGGTTCGAGGCCGCCCGTGACGATGGCGTGGTACAGACCGTCAAGGTGGTGCTGCCCGAGCACCTCTACAGCGAGTCGGAGCGCATCCATGCCTTTGCCCGCGGCGTGCTCGAGCGCATCCACTACCTGCCTGGGGTGAAGTCGGCGAGCCTGATCAATTCGGCGCCGTTCGGCATGCTCTTCATCCAGACCGACTTCGAGATCGAGGGACAGGCGAAGCCGGAGCTCTACGCCGGCACGCCCAAGATCGACGCCGACTACTTCGCGACGATGGGCATTCCACTCCTGGCCGGACGCGAGTTCACCGCCAGCGACACGGCGGCGGCGCCGAACGTGGCCATCGTCAGTGAGCGCATCGCCCGCGAGTACTTCCCTGGCGGGCCGGGTGCGGCGCTCGGTCGCCGCGTGCGCCTGTGCGGCGACTGCGAGTGGCTGGGCGTCGTCGGTGTGGCGGCAGACATCCGTCAGCGCGGACTCGACCAGGACGTGCAACCGATGATCTACGCGCCGTTCCAGCAGGAGCGCGGCGGGCTCGTGCGGTTCGTGGCATTCGTCGTGCGTACCGGCAATCCCACCAGCGTGGTCGAAGGCGTGCGAGCCGAGATTCGCCGCGTGGCGCCGGAACTGCCGATCCAGGCCACGATGACGATGGACGAGGGGGTGGCGGCGTCGCTGGCGACGCCGCGTTTCAGGACGATGGTCCTGGGCTTGTTTGCGGTGAGCGCCACCCTCATCGCGACCTGCGGCATCTATGGGTTGATGGCGTATACGGTGACGCAGCGCCGACGCGAGATCGGCGTGCGCATGGCGCTCGGCGCCGACCGCCGGGAGGTGCTCCGCTTCGTGCTGGCGCGCGCGTTCCGCATCGTCGCGGCCGGCGTGGTCGTTGGACTCGTTGGCGCGGCCGGCATCACGCGAGTGCTGCAGCGATTCCTGTTCGGTGTGACGCCGACCGATCCGATCGTCTTCACGGCCGTCACGCTGCTGCTCGTGGCAGTGGGACTCGTGGCGGCATGGGTGCCGGCCCGACGGGCAACGACGATCGACCCCTGGCGCGCGTTGCGGGCTGAGTAGCCTGCGCGGGCAAACGCCGACGCGTGGTGTGAAGGACACGGCTGGACTGGTCGAGCCGGTGTGATGGGCCGGCGAAGATTGCGCGACGGGACCTCGCGAAGGCACACTGGCCCTGAACGGAACAGTCGAGGACGCCATGTGCAAGACGATTTCGCAGAAGGTTCGCTTCCGTGCAGAGCCGACGGACGTGTACGAATTGCTCGTGACCGAGGCCGAGCAGGTGGGCGCGCCGTTCTGCATGGGTGAAGGCACCGGCATCGTCGTCGATCTCGCGCCGTCCGTTCGCGTCGTTCGTGCGTGGCGCGAGGAGGACTACCCCGAAGGCGTCTTCTCGATGGCGGCATTCACCCTGCGACCCGTCGAGACCGGCACGGAACTGAAGCTCACACACCGCGGTGTGCCGAAGGCTCTGATTCCGCGCACCGAGGAACGCTGGCGGCGCAGCTACTGGGAGCCGATGAAGCAGAAGCTTGCAATCAAGGCGTCGCCCGCGCCGCAGCCGTCGCCCGGTCGCCGGCGTTGAAGCGGCCGTTCTGCGGCCGGCGCGAGGAACTCGACGAGCTTCGCCGCGCCTATCGCGACGTCGCATGGTCGGCGCACGGCGGTCCGGCGCTCGTCGCCATCGTCGCCGAGTCCGGGCTGGGCAAGACCCGGCTGGTGCAGGAGTTCTACCGCTGGCTGGCGTCCTCCGAGGACGGCGGCAGCGGCTACTGGCCCGGCGATCTGGCTGCCGTCGACGACAACCTGCAGATCAACCCGGACCCCGCTGCGTGCGACGGGACGCGTCCGGTGCCATTCCTGTGGTGGGGGCTGCGGCTGCCCGACCCGGGGGCGCGCAACCAGGCGGTGGCCGGTCAGCTCTCGTCGTCGCTGGACGCGCTGACCCCGCATCTCGAACCGGCGCTGCGCACCGAGCGTCGTCGGCAGGCCGGCAAGGGCATGGCCATGGCCGCCGGCAACGTCGCGCTGGACTTCGCGCTGAACCTGATTCCGGCCGTCGGCGTGCTCAAGACACTCGGCCAGGGTGCGATCGAGCTGGGGCAGCACGCGCGCACGCTGTGGCGAGACGACGCGGCGACGCCGGGCGACATCCACGGGCAGCAGCGGGAGGGCCTTGCCGCCCGCATCGTCTCGGATCTCGGCCTGCTGCTGTCGCGCGACGCGGCTGACACCCCAGCGGTCCCGGCGGTGATCGTCGTGGACGATGGGCAGTTCTCCGAGCACGACCCGTCGATCGTGACGTGCCTCGAGAAGTTGCTGGCGGCTGCCGTGTCCGGACGCTGGCGGGTGCTCTTCGTCGTCACCTACTGGACCGCAGAATGGAACCAGCATTTCCGTGCTGACGAGACCGACCGGGCGCGGACCATCGGGCGCGTGCTCCACGCGGCGCAGGCAGCCTTCGGCGAATCCTGGCGCTCCCTGCACCTGCCGCCCGTGCGCGATCTGTCGCCGATCGTCGCGCCAGCACTTCCCGGACTCGAGCCGGCCCAGGCGGAGGCCATTCTCGAGCGCGCGGGCGGGAACCCGCGGTACCTGGACGAGATCCTCCGCTACTGCGAGCGCAACGAGCGCCTGTTCGTCGGCCGGAATCTCGCCGCGCCGCTGACCGGCAAGGGGTTGGCGACGCTGCTCGAACGCACGGTGGACCTCCACGAGCTGGTGGAGGAGCGGCTGCGTCTGCTGGAGCCGGACGTCCGGCGCGCGCTGCTGTTGGCCAGTGCCCAGGGGCAGGAGTTCCTCGTGCCGCTCGTCGCCGAGGTGAGTGGCATCCTGCAGGACGGTGGGCCGGTCCGCTCGGAGAGCGGTCCCTACCCACGCGGGGAGTCGGCTGGTGAGAGCGAACTCGGTCGCGCCGAGCATCCGCACGCCTTCATCCGCAGGCATGCCGAGTGTCTCGGCGCCTTCACGCAGCGGGTGTTCCACGAAGTCGCCGTCGCGCAGATCGGCAACGAGTTCGACGAGGACGACGTGCAGGAGGCCTTGCGGGACGCGCTGCGTCGCCGGCTCGACGCGTTCGAGGCCCTGCTGGACGCCGACGAGGCGACGCGCGTCAGGACGTGTCTCATGGCGAGCGACCTGCTCGCGGGCAGCGCCGACGGCGAGGACGTCCGGCGCACGACGCTGGCGCTGATGCACCTCGTGCACACGTACCAGCAGCGCCACGATCACGAGCTGGCCTGGCAGTTCGGTGATCGCCTCGCGGCGCGTCTCTCGGACGCGGACCCGTCGCGCACGCCCGGCTACCCGTACCACGTGGCGGCCAGCACCCTGATTGAACGTGGCCGCTTCCGGGAGGCGAGGGGGCTGCTCGACACAGGGCTGGTGGCGCAGCGTCGGCTGGCGGCGGGCGAACCGGGCGCCCCTCACGACGATGTGCTGGCGCTGTTGCTCGGTGCGGCCAGTCGCTGTGCGCGAGCCGAGGGCCGGCTCGACGCTGCGGAGGCCTGTCTGAGCGAGTCGTGCGACATCCGCCGCCGGGCGGCTGCGGCCTCGGGCGACCTCGCTGCCCGGCGCGACCTGCTCGTGTCCTGTCTCGACGCAGGGCATCTCGCGAAGGAGCTCGGCCGACTCGTCGAGGCCGAGGTCTGGTATGAGGAGGCTTACACGATCGCGCGCGAACTCGATGACCGCCAGGCGACGCGCCAGTCAGGCGCCGACCTGGTCCTCGCGCAGGTCGCTCTCGGCGACACAGCCTTCGCGCGCGGCGACATCCACCGCGCGGCCAGTCTCTACGACCAGGGCCATGCTCGATCGGACGATCGAACGACCGGCGTCGCAGACACGGACCCCACGGCACAGGAGCGGCGTGCGGTCGTCCTCGAGCGGGTGGGGAGAACTGCGCTCGCGAAAGGCGATCCCGAGGGCGCGAGCGTGGCACTCGAGGAGGTGGTAGCGCTCCGCCGGCGTCTTGCCGAGCGGATCAACACGGCCGAAGCGCACGTCGCGCTCGCCAACGCGCTGCGCCAGCTGGGTGACGTGCACTGGGATCGGCAGGACGTGGCGGCGGCCTGGCAGGCGTTTGCCGACAGCCTCGACGCGGCAGGGGCGGCGACCGCCCCGGAACACGGCGCTTTCGCACGGCGCGTCCGCTCGCTGGCCCTCGAACGCATGGGCCGCGTGGCGCTGCTGCTCGACGACTTCGACGTGGCCGAGCACATCTTCGAGCAGCGTCTCGAGATGGACCACGAGACTGCGCTGGCGCTGGGGACGGCAGCCGCATGGCGCGACGTGCTGACCTCGAACTTCTGGCTCGCCGACATCGCCGAACAGCGCGGCGCCGCGGAGGCTGCCGAGGCACGATTCGCGACCGCTCTCACGCTGGCCCGCGACCTGCTCGCGCATCAGGGCACGCCCGCCGCGCGCGAGGACGTTCGCGGCATCCTCACACGCCTCGCGCCGCTGGCCCGTGCGCGCGGGGACGAGGCCTTCGCCGCGGCCTGTGAGGCGGAGGCCACCGACCTGGCCGTGCCGCCTTCGCACCCGCTCGCATGACGGACCTCGGCGCGTCGCGGCCGGTGCGCCGTGGTTGAATTGGGCGCATGCGACGAGCGTTCCTCATTCCGGCCGCCATCCTCGCCCTGCTGCCGCTCGTCGGCCACGCACAGGATCAGCCTTCCGCTCCAATCCACGGATTCGCGGCCGGCCGGCTCGAAACGCAGCGCGATCTCGAGCGCCGCTTCGACGCGCAGCTCTCAACCGCCAACCTCACGGCGTGGCTCAAGCAGATGGCGGGCCGCCCGCACCATGCCGGGTCGCCGCATGGCAAGGCGAACGTGGAGTTCATGGCCGCCCTCCTGCGGGATTGGGGCTACCAGGTCGAGATCAAGCAGTACGACGTGTTGTTCCCGACGCCGACGACGAGGGTCGTGGAGCTCGTGGCGCCCACGAAGTTCAGCGCCCGCCTCACCGAGCCGCCGGTTGCCGGCGACGCGCTGTCGCAGCTGAAGGGCGAGGCGCTGCCGACGTTCAACATGTACTCCAGCGACGGCGACGTGACCGGCGATCTCGTCTACGTGAACTACGGTGTGCCAGCCGACTACGAGGAACTGGCGCGGCGGGGCATCGACGTGAAGGGCAAGATCGTCATCGCGCGCTACGGCGGGTCCTGGCGCGGCATCAAGCCGAAGGTGGCCGCCGAGCACGGGGCAATCGGCTGCCTGATCTACTCCGATCCCCGAGACGATGGCTACGCGCAGGGTGATCCGTACCCGAAGGGCGGCTGGCGCAACGAGCATTCGGCGCAGCGAGGGTCGGTCGCCGACATGCCTGTCTACCCGGGCGATCCGCTGACGCCGGGTGTCGCAGCCACGAAGGATGCGAAGCGGCCCGCGTTCACGAAGGCCGAGACCCTCACGAAGATTCCCGTCCTGCCGCTCTCGTACGGCGACGCGCTGCCGCTGCTGCAGGCGCTCGGCGGCCCCGTGGCGCCCGCGACGTGGCGCGGCGCCCTGCCGCTCGCCTACCATCTCGGGCCCGGACCGGCACGCGTGCACCTGAAGCTCGCGTTCGACTGGAAGCTCGTGCCGGCCTACGACGTCATCGCGACGTGGCCCGGGTCGGAGTTCCCGGACGAGTGGATCGTGCGCGGGAACCACCACGATGCATGGGTAGCGGGCGCGAGTGATCCGACCAGCGGCATGGTAGCCGTGCTCGAGGAAGCGCGGGCGATCAGCACGCTCGCCCGCGCCGGCTGGAAGCCGCGCCGCACCCTCGTCTTCGCCGCCTGGGACGCTGAAGAGCCGGGGCTGCTCGGATCCACCGAGTGGGTCGAGGACCACGCGGACGCCCTCAGCGCGAAGGTCGTGGCGTACGTGAACTCGGACAGCAACGCGCGGGGGTTCTTCTCAGCCGGCGGATCGCACAGCCTCGAACGCTTCGTGAACGAGATCGCGCGTGACGTACCTGACCCGAAGGTGCGCGGCTCGGTCGGCGATCGCCTGCTCGCGCGCACCATCGTGGAGGGTCCAGAGCCGGCACGCCGCGCCGCTCGCGACGAGAAGCGCTTCGAGATCGGCGCACTCGGCTCCGGATCCGACTACACGCCGTTCCTGCAGCACCTCGGGATCGCGTCGCTCAACATCGGCTTCGATGGCGAGGATGAGTACGGCCAGTACCACTCCGTCTACGACTCGGTGGATCACTACCTGCGCTTCCAGGATCCGGACCTCGCCTACGCGGCCGCCCTCGCGAAGGTCGGGGGACGCGCCGTGCTGCGCCTGTCGGAAGCCGACCTGCTGCCGTTCGAGTTCGTGCGCTCGGCGGATCGCATCGCTACCTACGTCGCCGAGATCGACACGCTCGTCAAGACGTTGACGACCGACACCGCCGAGCACAACCGTCGCCTCGACGATGGGACGCTGGCGCTGGTGGCCAACCCGGCGGAGAGGATCGTCCTGCCGGCGAGGAAGGACGCCGTTCCCGAGTTCCACCTCGAGCCGCTGCACGATGCCGTGCGGCGCCTGAAGGTGGCGGCGCGGCGCTTCGACGCCGCGGCTCGCTCGTCGCGCGACGTGCCACCTGCCTCCCTCGCCGAAGCGAACACGATCGTGTTCAAGGCCGAGCGCGCGCTGACGCGTAAGGAAGGATTGCCTCGACGGCCATGGTTCCGGCATCAGGTCTACGCGCCGGGCTACTACACGGGTTACGGCGTGAAGACGCTGCCAGCCGTTCGCGAAGCGCTCGAGCAGCGTGCCTGGGACGAAGCCCGTCAGCAGATTCCGATCGTTGCCGCAGCGTTGGAGCGCTATGCCGGCGAGATCGAGCGCGCCGCGTCAACCCTGGCGCCGTGAGGGCGCGAGCTGCGGAGTGCGCTCGTGATCGGCGCGACCGGGGGTGTCGGCACACCCGTGATCCGCATGTCTCGGCGACGCAGTGTCGGTCCACCGCGGTGCACGGCGTCGGATGGCCAGGGGCGTCTTCGGCTATCTGCCGCCTGCATCACGGCCGCGTCACCGTCGCGTTCGGCGAGCCCCAAGCGCTACCGCTGGCACGTGGCGCAGAAGAACGTCGAACGCCCCGCCTGCACGCGGCGAGCGACCGTGCCGCGGCAGCCGGGCGTCGGGCACGGCTGCCCTTCGCGGTCGTAGACACGGAAGCGAGCGCTGCGGTAGCCGACAGAAGCCTGGCGCTCGATGGCGCGCCGCAGCACCTGCCTGATCGAATCGGCAAGGCGCACGGCCGCAGGTTTCGGCGCGCCGCTGCGCGTCGCGATCGTCGACGCCGCACGGAAGGGTGACACGCCCGCCCGATGCAGCGCTTCCACCGCGTAGATGTTGCCGAGGCCGGCGACGACCCGTTGGTCCAGCAGTGCCGCCTTCAGAGGGGTCTGGCGCCGCGCGCAGGCGGCGGCGAGCACGCCGGCGGTGAAGGCCCGCGACAGCGGCTCCGGCCCGAGTGCGGCAAGCGTGGCGTGCGTGGAGAGCTCCGGCGGGGAGAGCAGGTCCATCGCGCCGAACCGGCGCACGTCGTTGAACGTCACGATCGAGCCGGACGACATCCCGAACACGACATGGTCATGTGCCGACTGTTCGTATGGTGGGCCGGTGGCGCCGTCGCGCGGCACGGGTTCCACTCGGAACTCACCAGACATGCCGAGGTGCATGACCAGCGTGTCGCCCGTGGACAGCGGCAGCATCAGGTACTTGGCGCGGCGAGCGACGTCGAGAACCGTGGCACCGGTCAGGCGCGCGATGAAGTCGGCCGCGAAGGCGCGGCGGAGATCGGCCCGTCGCAGGGTCACGCTGGCGAAGCGGGCTCCGCGCATCGCCGGCTCGAGCAGGCGCCGTGCGCGTTCGACCTCGGGGAGTTCCGGCACCGCGTCAGGATAGCAATGCGCCGGGCGTCCCCAGGGGTGCCGCACGTGGCGAAGAGGATGCGGGCAGGGTAATTGGCGCGCCGGCTCTCGAGGCGCTCACGTCCAGCCGGTCACGTTCGCCGCCTGCTCAATCCATGTGCGGATGGCGGGCGCATCCGCCTCCTCCATGGTCCTGACCTTCACATAGCGGCTCCGTCCGACAGTGCCGAGCGGTGGCGGCGCATCGAAATCGGCGCCGCCGAAGAACACGACGTTCACGGACACGTCGTAGGCGACCAACTCGATGAGCCATCCCTGTTCGGCGCGCCCGTAGTACGCCTTCTGCCATTTGATCGCGTACTGGAGGTCGGGGATCCCGTCACGGATCAGCGCGTCGAGCCGCGTGACGATCGGGTTCAGCGCCGGCATGACGCGCCGGGCCCAGTCCTCGATCACCGCGTGGCTGCCGGCCGGTTCGGGCGCTTTCCGCATGCCAGGTGGCTTCGGGGTCTTCGCGCTGTCTCGACTCTTCCTGTCTGTCATCGCGTCTCGTTCCTCGGACAGATGTGCGCGCCATCGAAGTCTACTCGCCCGATTCACGCATCGTACGTCGCGCCGGTAGGCTCATCGTGTGACGTGGCCGCGCGACGGTCGGCGCTGCGCGCGATGTACACTCGGGCCTTCCCGACCACAGGCCCGCAGGCGAACGGCGTGCGGGGCCCGCGTTCAGCGACTCTGCCAGGGAGGCATCCCCATGCGGCGGCGAATCATGCTCCGGCTCTTCCTCGTCTGTGTCCTGTCGCTGGCCGCTGATCCGCGTGGAGCGCTCGCGCAGGATGCGGCGGCTGCCGAGGCCGCCGCCACCCAGTGGCTCGCCCATGTCGACGCGGGTCGCTACGGTGACTCGTGGATCGACGCCGCGGCCTTCTTCAAGCAAGCCGTGACGCAGGAGAAATGGCAGGAGGCGGTGAAGCAGGCGCGTGGCCGTGTCGGCAACCTGAAGACACGCACGAAGGCGAGTGCCGCGCCGCAGTCCAACCCGCCAGGGGCACCTCCGGGCGAGTACGTGGTGATTCAGTACAGCTCCGTGTTCGAGCTGCATCCGACCGCGCGAGAGATGGTGACGGCCGTGCGCGAGGCCGACGGAACCTGGCGTATCGTGGGCTACTTCGTGCAGTGAGTGGGGTGGCGCCAAGCGGCGCGGCCTCAGCCTGTTGCCGCCTCGACCACCTGCGGCAGCGTTCTCCGATGTCCGGGCGTCCCTTACAATCACAGGATGATCCCTGCTCCTGCCGACGTTGCCGCGCCACCTGCCGACGCTACCACCACGCCGAGCGGCCTTGCCTCACGCGTGCTCGAAGCGGGCACCGGCACCGCTCACCCGGGACCACGGTCGCGCGTCACGGTCCACTACTCGGGCTGGACAACGGACGGCAGGATGTTCGACAGCTCCGTCAGCCGCGGGGAACCCATCGCGTTCGGTCTCAATCAGGTGATCGCCGGCTGGACCGAGGGCGTGCAATTGATGGTCGAAGGAGAGAAGCGGCGGCTCTGGATTCCCGAGCAGCTCGCCTACCGCGGTCAGCGCGGCGCGCCCGCCGGCATGCTCGTGTTCGACGTCGAGCTCATTCGCATCGAATCGTAGGGCACTCACCACGTGGGCCGGCGCCGGGCGCGGCGCCGTGTGCTACCTTCTGGCGCACCAGGCCCACACGCGATGACCATTCCGACGCTCCCGCTCCGGGCGGCCGCGCTGTTCTTCTGCGCCCTGGCTGCCTCGTCCCTCACGTCGAACGCCCAGACGGCGCCCCCGCAGGCGCCGGCCCCGACGCCAGCGGTCCCCACGACGTCCGGCCCGGACATGAACGCGTACTACACGCTCGGGCCCGATTCGCTCGAGCGTGACGGCGTGCCGAAGGGTACGCTGCGCGGGCCGTTCGTGCTGCCGGCCAGCAAGGCGTATCCCGGCACGCAGCACACGTATTGGGTGCACGTACCGGCGCAGTACGACCCCGCCGTCGAAGCCGACCTGATGATCTTCCAGGACGGCCAGGCGTTCATCGACATGGCCGGCTCCGCACGGGCGCCCAACGTTCTCGACAACCTGATCTACCGTCGGGAACTACCGGTGATCATCACGGCCTTCATCAACCCGGGCCGCACCCCCGAGCAGCCGGAGCCGAACCCGAAGGAGTGGGGCGACCGCACGACGAATCGTCCCACCGAGTACAACGAGCTCGACGACCGGTACGCGCGCGTCATCGTGGACGAACTCCTGCCGGCGCTGGAGAAGGACTACACGATCACGAAGGACCCGGCCCGGCGCGGCATCGGCGGCACCAGCAGCGGTGCGATCGCCGCGTTCACCGTCGCATGGCATCGGCCCGATCAGTTCCGCAAGGTGTTGAGCATCGTCGGCAGCTACACCAACATCCGCGGCGGCGACGCCTATCCCGACATCATCAGGAAGAACGAGAAGAAGCCGTTGCGGATCTTCCTGAACGGCGGCCGCAACGACAACCGCGGAGTGGGCCGCGATGGCGGCTACGACGCGCGCCGCGACTGGTTCCTGCAGAACGTACGCATGGCGGAGGCGCTCACCGAGAAGGGCTACGACCTCAACTACATCTGGGGCATCAACACGCACGGCCAGAGGATGGGGGGCGCGATGCTTCCGGAGATGCTGCGCTGGTTGTGGCGGGATCATCCCGTGTCTACCGACCCGGCCGACAGCGTGGAGCGCTCGTACCGCCAGCCGGCGGCGCGATGATGGTGCCTGCCTGCACCAGGGCACCCGCCGACCAACTCGTGGAGATGTGACAGATGATGGTCAGTTCCGGAGTCTTCGCGAGCCTGCAGGCGCTACTGCGGGAGGTCACCTACGGCACCGCGCCGACCGGCGGCTTCGTGCTCAATGCCGGGGACACGGGCCTGCTGGCGTCGCTCGACCGGCTGTCGGCCGGCGACGCCTCCATCTCGTCACATGGCGGGGCGACGATCGCCGCACACGTCGCGCACCTGTCGTACGGCTTGTCGCTGCTGAATCGATGGGCAGGCGGCGACAACCCGTTCGCCTCGGCGGACTGGAATGCCGCGTGGCAGATCGGCGCCGTGGCAGACGACGAGTGGACGCGACTGCGTGCCGAGCTGCGGGCGCAGGTCGACACCTGGTGTGCAGCGATAGCGACGCCGCGTGAGCTGGAGCTCGTGGAGCTGAACGGCGTGATCGGCAGCGTCGTCCACCTGGGCTACCACCTCGGCGCCATCCGGCAGATTCATGCCGGCGCCCGAGGCCCGACGGATGGGAATGCCTGACGCGGCTGCGTGGTGCGGGGCGGTCCCAGAAGACGGGCCAGGACGGCCTCGGTTCGCTTGATCGCCCGCTCCCACAGCGACTCCGGATCCGGGTCGAACACCATGCGTGCGTCGGCTTCCAGAACGCGCCACGCGCCCTGGCGCGTCTCGGCTTCCAGTTGTCCGCGACTCCAGCCCGCGTATCCGAGGTAGACGCGGACGTTTCGGGCGTCGGCCCCGTTGGCGAGGCGCCCCTGCAGCGCGTCCTGAGTGTTCACGAGGTACACGTCTAGCCCCAGGCGCGGGCAGCCGGCGCATGCGTGGCGCGACAGCGCGATCACGCTGCCTTGCGAGACGGGCCCGCCGATGAACGCCGCTGCCTCGTCGTCGGCGACCTGCGCCACACCGGGGAGGACGCGCGAGAGGGGGACGTCCGATGGCCTGTTGACGACGAGCCCGGCCGCACCGTCATCCGAATGGTCTATCAGGAGAACGATCGTGTCGGCGAAGTTCGGGTCCGGCAGGTTGCGAGCAGCTACGAGCAGCTTGCCTGCGGCCAGTTCCCGGACGATGACCTCCCGCCCCGGCTGCCGCGCGGCCGGTCGTTCGGCGAAGATCCCGGCCATGCCCGCCGCGATCATCAAGAATCCGCCCGCGGCTGCCAGCCGACCGGCGCGGCCCGTCCGCACACGAAGCGATGGCGTCGCACTCGGCATGGTCCATCAGCATCGCACGCCAGCGGAGCCGCCCGAGCACGGCTAGCCGATCACCACGGGGATCACCGCCGGTGTCGCGCCCTTTTCGGCGAGCCAGAACTGGTTCTCCTTCACGACATCGATGCTGAGCTCGTAGTCGTCGCCCTCGAGGTCGGGCGGGTCCAGCACCAGACTGAACGGCACGGGGTCCTCCGGCGCGGTCGGCAAGGCCACGAGGGGAGCACGGTACTCGCGGATGGGAGCGCCTTCGCCATCGCGGCGCAGCAGGCGTGCGCCGAGGCGCAACGCCTCGCTGCCTGCGCCCACGGGCCATGGCTTGCCGCAGGTGTTGCGCAGCGTTCCGCTCAGGACGGTCGGGGCGCCCGGTGACAGCGTGACGGCATCCACGTCCACTGCGATCTCGTGACTGAATGCCTCGACGCGGAGCGTGGCGGCGGCCGGCATGGCGCCGTGCAACGCCATCCAGTTCCGGGGCGGCATCAGCATGTCCACCCAGACCTCGTAGATGCCGGCGGCAAGCCCGCGCGTGTCGATGGGCAGGGAGAACTCCAGATCGGCGTCCTGCGTGACGCGGCACTCCGCCGGGCTCGTGCGCAGCTCCCGCAGCCACTGCTTGCGCCGCCCGACGCGGGTGATGTAGCCGGCGACGCTCCACTTGTCGGGCCCGCTGCCCACCTCCCAGGTGGCGGGCGAGAGGTTGCGGATGCGCCCCGTCAAGGTCGCGACGTCGGACATCAGTACGCGCGGCGCCGGGTCGTCGAAGGTCACCGCGTGGCCGAGATCCACGAACACCAGCTCGTTGGCCTTCTTGCGATGCGGCGGCGCGATCGCCTCGAAGAAGGTTCGTTCCTGCGTGGAGTACCGCGAGACGGTGCCGTCGTTGTCCACGCCCTGCCACGAGGACAACGTGAACTCGATGTCGTTCTGCTCGCACCAGGCCTTGTACTCGGGGGCGAGATAGAGCTGCAGGGGATACCCCACGTAGTTGACCGAGACGCCGAAGCCCGCGTTGCGCAGGAGGAGGACCGAACCCTTGAAGAGCTCCCAGTTGAAGCCCTTCGACGTGGGGTGCAGGCTGCAGTTGATCCCGGAGACGCCAACCGGGACCTCGCCGAAGCCGTCAACTGCGGCCGGCCGCCCCGGTGGAATGCTGCGCGCGAACTCCATGACGTTGCGGCTGACGTTCGACGTGATGTAGCAGGCGAACTTCTTCGCGACGACGCCCAGCACCGGGAGCGTCGCGTCGCTGAGCAACGGCTCGCCGCCGGTGACGCTGAGGACGCCGTACTCGAAGCGATCCAGGATGTCGCTCCAGACGTCGATCCACTCGTCCACCGTCAGCTCCGGTGCCGTCGAAGGAAAGTCGTTCCTGAGCTGCTTCTCACCAGCCGCGCAGCCACAGTACGCGCACGTGTAGTTGCAGGCGAGGGTCGGCGACCAGATGAAGTACGCCATCCGGCGCTGCGGCGACTCCAGTCGTTGTGAGCACAGCCACTGCGAAACGGCGCCGTCCACGTCCTTGCGCTGTCCCTCGAACGTCCTCTCCAGGCGACCCTGCTCGTCCAGCTGCCACTTGGTCGTCCAATCGAGGTCGCAGGCGTTGTAGCAGCGCTCGTGGTCGCAGGACGTCGGGGCGTCCGCGCCCCTCCAGCCGTCGCGCTTGAGGTTGAACATCGGCGCTCGGCGCGCGTTGTAATCGGCGAGACATCGATACACGTCGCCGTTCGGATAGACGTGGAAGTAGCTCACGCCTGCCGAGCACAGCATCTTCCCGGCGAACTCAATCGTCATGAATTTCTTGCATCGAACTCAGCAATTCGCGGCCGTCGAGTGGACGGCGGACGCGTTCGGCAGATTGCCTGCAGAATCGACGCCAGCCCGGTGCGTCGCCTTGCGGTGACGAGCGTCCGCATCAGCGCCAGTGAGATGGTCTGAAATCGAACGGACGTGGAAGCGTTACACGTCGAAGACGAACAGCGCCTACCCCGGTCCAGGGCAGAGGGTGCACCACGCTTGCGTACGTAGCCGGCGTTTCAGCGCCCGTGGTACGTAGCGGGCGTGCAGCATGCCTGTCGTTACGGGGCCGGAGGTGCACCGGCTTGCGTACGTAGCCGTCGGGCCCCGCCCGACGGGCAGCTCCCCTCGCTGCCGACCAGCACACGCGACCCCGTGGTGTAGATTGCTCGCGAGCACCGAATGACACCGCATCGCGATGGGTCCGGAGCAGCGTCCACGGTTGGTCGTACCCTCGGCGCGCTGGCGTTCGGCTGCCTCGCGGCGGCGCTGACGCTGCACGCGCAGGTGCCGTCGCGTGACCGACCCTGGCTCGACCCCGAACGACCCGTCCGCGAGCGCGTCGCGGCACTCGTCGGCGCGATGACGCTCGAGGAAAAGATCGCGCAGATGATGGACGAGGCGCCGGCGATCGACCGACTCGGCGTACCCGCCTACGGCTGGTGGAACGAAGCGTTGCACGGTGTGGCACGTGCGGGTGTGGCCACGGTGTTCCCTCAGGCCATCGCGCTGGCGGCGACCTTCGACGAGGCGCTGATGCAGCGCGTCGCCACCGCGATCGGCGACGAGGCGCGGGCCAAGCACCACGAGTTCGTGCGGCAGGGCCAGCGCGGTCGCTATCAGGGCCTGACGTTCTTCTCGCCGAACATCAACATCTTCCGTGATCCGCGATGGGGGCGGGGCCACGAGACGTACGGCGAGGACCCGGTGCTGACGGGACGCATGGCCGTGGCGTTCGTCCGCGGTATGCAGGGTGACGACCCCGTCTACCTCAAGACCGTCACCACAGCGAAGCACTACGTCGTGCACAGCGGCCCGGAAGCGGATCGGCACACGTTCGACGCCAGACCGAGCGCGCGCGACATGGCCGAGACCTACCTGCCGCACTTCGAGCGGGCGGTGCGCGACGGCGGCGTGCTGTCGGTGATGACGGCGTACAACGCCGTGGACGGCATTCCCGTCAGCGGCAGCCGCACCCTGCTCGACGGGCTTCTCCGCGGCCGCTGGGGGTTCGACGGATACGTCGTGACCGACTGCGGCGCGGTCAACGACATGTGGAAGCGGCATCGGTACTCCGCCGACGCCGCGGCGGCGTCCGCGCAGGCCGTCAGGGCCGGCACCGACCTCGAGTGCGGCAACGACTTCCGCAAGATCGCGGTCGCGGTCGAGCGTGGGCTGCTCACCGGGCCCGACATCGATCGCGCGGTGACGCGGTTGTTCACGGCTCGCATGCGGCTCGGCATGTTCGACCCGCCGGACCGCGTGGCGCATACGCGTATCCCCTACGCCGTCAACGACTCGGCCGGGCACCGCGCGCTCAATCGTGACGTGGCCCGCAGGTCTCTCGTGTTGCTGGAGAACGACGGCACCCTGCCGCTCGCCTCATCGCTCGAGCGGCTCGCCGTGATCGGCCCGACCGCCGACGATCTCGACGCGCTCGTCGGCAACTACAACGGCACGCCGTCCGCACCGATCACGATCCTCGACGGGCTGCGCCGAGCCGCAGCGTCACACGGTGTGGTCGTGACGAGCGCCCGCGGCAGCGACGTCGCGCGAGGCACGCCCGAGGCGCGGCGCGAGGCCGTCGAGGTCGCGCGTGCCAGCGACACCGTGATCATGGTGCTGGGCCTCACGCCCCGGCAGGAAGGCGAGGAAGGGGAGGACAAGAGCAACCCCGGCGGCGATCGCCGAGCCATCGAGCTGCCGGCCGCTCAACAGCAGCTGTTCGACGAGGTCGCCGCGCTCGGCAAGCCGGTCGTCGTCGTGCTCACGGGGGGCAGCGCGCAGGCGATTCCGGCCATCAAGGCGCGCGCCAACGCCATCCTCGTCGCGTGGTACCCGGGTGGCGAGGGCGGCGGAGCGGTGGCCGACGTTCTCTTCGGCGAAGCGGACCCCGGTGGCCGCCTCCCCGTCACGTTCTACGCGTCCACGGCGGATCTGCCGCCGTTCAGCGACTACTCGATGCGCGAGCGCACGTACCGTTACTTCTCCGGCGAGCCGCTTTGGCCGTTCGGGCACGGGCGGAGCTACACGACGTTCCGCTACGACGACCTTCGCATCGAGTCGGAAGCCAGGGGCGCAGCATCGCCAGTGCTCTCGGTCTCCGTGACGAATACGGGCCAACGGGCGGGCGACGACGTGGTGACCGCGTTCGTCGCGCATGAGGGCGCCGGCCGCACGGCCCCACGCAGAGCGCTGGCGGCATTCCGCCGGGTGACGCTCGAGCCGGGCGCATCCGCTCGCGTGCGCCTGCCGCTCGACCCCGAGCCGCTGACGATCGTGGACGAGAGCGGCGCGCGACATCCGGCGCGTGGCCCCGTCACCGTGAGCGTCGGCCGCCTCTCGGCGACCATCGCCCCTGCGCGGTCCGCAGCGAACTGACCGCCCTGCCGGAAGCGGTCGCGGCCACGCGCGTCGTGCTAGTCCGGAATCTCGGCTTCGACCAACTGCGCAAGCAGCGTCAGCGACTCCTGCCAGCCAAGCGTGCACGCGTCCGTGGGAATGACGTCGGGCACGCCCTCCTGCACGACGTGCATCTCGGTGCCAAGGGACACGCGCTTCAGCTGCACCGTGACCGTCATCTCGCCAGGGAGGTTCGGGTCTTCGAACCGATCGGTCCAGCGCAAACGCTCGTGCGGCACCAGTTCGAGGTACTCGCCTCCGAACGCATGGCTCTGGCCGGACGCGAAGTTGGTGAACGACATCCGATACGTGCCGCCGACGCGCGGATCCATGTGGTGGACCTTGCCGGTGAACCCGTGAGGCGGCAGCCACTTGGCCGTCGCGTCAGGGTCCAGGAACGCGCGGTAGACGCGCTCCGGTGTCGAGCGGAGCACGCGGTGGAACTCAATGCGACTCGGCATGGCTGGCCTCCGTCATTGTCCGTGAATGCCGCTCATCCCCGCCGCGCGGCGTCGATGGCCGCGACGTCGATCTTCCTCATCGTCATCATGGCTTCGAACGCGCGCTTCGCCTCATCGCCACCGGCCGCGAATGCGTCCATGAGTGTGCGGGGGGTGATCTGCCAGGAGAGGCCCCATCGGTCCTTGCACCAGCCGCACTCGCTCTCCCGGCCGCCATTGCCGACGATGGCGTTCCAGTAGCGGTCGGTTTCTTCCTGATCG
>JAEZCY010000242.1 GCA_023429845.1 Acidobacteriota bacterium | reverse complement strand
CACGTCCACCATGCGAACGCGGCCCTCGGCGTCGGCGTGCGTCAACGATGCCGCGGCCGCGCCGCCGACCGCCGGCGACGTTCGTGACGTACGCTGCGTCTTACGCATCGACGTGACCATGGGCGAGAAAGAAAGAGAGGCTCTCGAACGTCACCGTCAGATCCATGTTCTTGAGCTTCACGTGTGCAGGCACACGCAGGCTCCCTGGCGAGAAGTTCAGAATCGCGCGCACGCCAGTGGTGACGATCGCGTCCACGGTGGGTTGCGCCACATCGGCTGGCACGCTGACCACGGCTATCTCCACCCGCTCACGCTCGACGATTCGCTCGAGTTCGCGCACGTGACGAATGGGGACGCCCGTGCGTGAGTAGCGTCCGACCTTGTCGCGCGCCGTGTCCAGCAGCGCGACCACGTCGAAGCTGTCCTGCCCGAAACCGGGATAGTCGGCCAGCGCGAGTCCGAGGTTCCCGGCTCCGACGATGACCACCTTGATGCTCCGGTCCAGGCCCAGGATCTGCCGCAGATGACGCTCGAGATCCTTCACGTAGTAACCCACGCCTCGGACCCCGAACTCGCCGAAGTGCGCCAGGTCCTTGCGGATCTGTGCCGCATTGAGCTGGAACTGCGCGGCGAGCGCCTGTGACGACACGGTGTTCACTCCGGCAGTATCGAGCACCTGGAGGCAGCGCAGATAGACGGACAGCCGCGCCGTCGTCGACTCGGACACCTGCTCGATGGCGGCCCGATTCCGCTCGATCGCTGACACGGCGGCCATCATACCTGCCGGGCCCCGGCGGACCGGGAGTGGGTTCTTGGGGGCTTGGGCCTTGGGCTTGGGGCTCGAGGCTTCGGCTGACCGCGCTCCCCGTTATCTGCTATACACCCGCCATGGCCCAGCCTGCGTTCACCCCGTATGTCCCGCCGGATCAGCAGCCGCCCGAGTTCACGGCAAAGGCCGTGCTGCTCGGCGCGCTGTTCGGGCTCCTGTTCGGCGCGTCGACCGTCTATCTGGGCTTGCGGGCGGGGCTGACGGTGAGCGCGTCCATCCCGATTGCCGTGCTGGCCATCTCGGTGCTGAAGCGCCTGGGTGGCTCCACCATCCTCGAGAACAACATCGTCCAGACCATCGGTTCGGCAGGTGAATCGGTGGCCGCCGGCGTGGTGTTCACGATTCCCGCACTCATATTCCTGACGCCATACGGTCCGGGATACTTCAACTACTTCCAGATCACGGTGCTCGCCCTCGCCGGCGGCATCCTCGGCGTGCTGCTGATGGTGCCGCTCCGACGGGCGCTCATCGTCAAGGAACACGGCACGCTCCCCTACCCCGAAGGCACCGCCTGCGCCGACGTACTCATCGCGGGTGAACGCGGCGGTCAACTCGCACGGCTCGTGTTCCAGGGGCTCGGCGTCGGTGCGATGTTCAAGGCACTGCCCTGGATCTTCCAGCTGGTGCGCACCGAGGTCGGCTACACCACGCCCAGGACGAGCGCATTCCCCAATGCCACGCTGAACGTGGACATCTCCCCGGAGTACCTGGGCGTCGGGTACGTGATCGGCCCGCGCATCGCCGGCGAGATGTTCGCCGGCGGCGTGCTGTCGTGGATGGTCCTGCTGCCGCTGCTGACACTCGTCGGCGCCTACATGCCCACGCCGTTCCCGCCGGCGCCGGCCGATGGGCTGCGCATCGTGGACATGGCGCCAGGACAGATCTGGAGTCAGTACATCCGGTACATCGGGGCGGGAGCCGTGCTGGCCGCCGGGCTCATCACGCTCGCGCGCACCATCCCGACCATCATCGGTTCGTTCCGCGACAGCGTGAAGGAGTTCCGCGCCGAGAGCGCAGCGGGAGCCCGTCTGCGCACCGAGCGCGACGTGCCGGCCGCGGTCGTGCTCGGCGGCACGCTCCTGCTGGCCGTGTTCCTTGTCGTGGCGCCGGGCATGCCGACGCAGGGCAATCCCCTCGCCGCGCTCCTGGTCGTGGTCTTCAGCTTCTTCTTCGTCACCGTGGCCTCGCGCATCGTCGGCCTGATTGGCAGTTCGTCGAGTCCGGTGTCGGGCATGACGATCGCGACGCTGATTCTCACCTGCAGCATCTTCGTCGCCATCGGCTGGACGGGCGACGTGTATGCGCCCATCGCCCTGACGGTGGGGGCCGTCGTCTGCATCGCGGCGGCCAACGCCGGCGCCACGTCGCAGGACCTCAAGACCGGCTTCCTGGTGGGCGCGACTCCGCGCGCCCAGCAGATCGGCCTGATGATCGGCGTTGTCGTCTCGGCCTTCATCATCGGCGTGACGACGCTGTACCTGCACGAGGTGATGGTGATCGGGTCCAACGCGCTGCCGGCGCCGCAGGCCACGTTGATGTCGACGATCATCCGCGGCCTTCTCAGCCAGAACCTGCCGTGGGGCCTGGTGCTGACGGGCGTCTTCATCGCCGTGACGATGGAGCTCTGCGGCGTGCGCTCGTTGTCGTTCGCCGTGGGCGCCTACCTGCCGATCGCGACAACCGCACCGATCTTCGCCGGCGGCATCGTGCGCTGGCTGGTCGAACGCTCGACCGGCCGTCGCGAGGAGTCCGAGGTGAGTTCCGGCACGCTCTTCAGCTCGGGCCTGATCGCCGGCGGGTCGATCGCCGGCATCGTCTACGCCGTACTGTACGGATCGCGCGACTACATGCCCGCGGCACTTCGGGTCGAAGACGCTCAGGAGAGCCTCGGACGGATTCCAGTGCTCCACGAAGGCGTCACGGGACACCTGGCAGGCCTTGCCGTCTTCCTGCTGCTGAGCGCGATCCTCGTGCGCGTCGGACGACGACGCGTCAACTGAGGAGGCACCGGCGGCGTCATCAGTTGCATATGCTCGTACGCACCCTGCTCGCTGCGCCTCTCGCTGCCCTCGCGCTGGCGCCCGTCATCGCAGGCGGGGATGGCACGCTTCGGTCCGCCGGCGATGGTGCGGAGGCTGTGGCTGTTGCCCAGATTCGCGCCGAACCGTCCACCGGACGTCGCGCCACCACACTCGACGCCCTGGTTGCGTACCCGAGCTTCTACCACCTGCAACCGGTCCGCGTTCGCGCCAGACTCGTGACGGATCAGGTCGGCACCGCGCTGCTGAGCGGTCAGACGCGTCTGCTCACGGTGGGCGACGACGCGGTGGCGCAAGGCGCGGGCGACGTCGAAGTCACCGGCGTGTTCCTGGACGTCGGCCGCCTCACGCGCGAAGACCCGCGCGTGACGCAATTGCGCCTCGTCGAGTTGACGCAGAAGGTGCTACAACGCGAGTGGCCGGGGCAGGGCGAACTGCCGGTGCTCGCCGTGAGTGCCATCGAAGCCGCCGAACCGTTGGCGGCGCCGTCCGTGCGCGCCCTCGCGCTCGACCCGGAGCGGTACGACGGGCAGACGGTGACCATCGCCGGTCGTTTCCGCGGACGGAACCTGTTCGGCGATCAGCCGGCGGCGCCGCGACGGAGTCGTCACGACTTCGTGCTGCAATTGGCCGATGCCAGCGTGTGGGTGGTCGGCCGTCAGCCGAAAGGTCCCGGCTTCGAACTGAGCGTCGAGGCAAGGGTCGACACCGGACGTTGGCTCGAGGTCGAGGGCGACGTGCGCAGCGCCGACGGGCTCGTGTGGCTTGACGCCATCGCCATCCGGCCGTCGCGGCCGGTCTCGGAGACGGGCCCGGAAGAGACGACCGCCGCTGCCGCCGTGCCGATGCCGCCGCCGCAAGTGATCTTCAGCACACCCACTGCCGGTGACGTGGACGTGGCTCCCGATGCCCGGATCCGGATTCAGTTCTCGCGTGACATGACGCCCGCGTCGTTCGACGGCCATGTGACCGTGCGCTACGACGCACAGGAGGCGGTGGAGCGAGGAGTCCCACCGGCCAACCCGCCCGCCTTCACCACGAGCTACGACCCTGGTCGTCGCGTGCTGGAGCTCAAGCTGGATCGACCGTTCGAGCGGTTCCGCACGGTGATCGTCGGGCTCGCCGAGGGCATCACGGCCTTCGACAAGCAGCCGCTGGCGCCACACGAACTTCGCTTCACTATCGGCGGGTAGGCGAGCCGCTCTCGGCTCGCGCCGCATCGTCGAGCAGCCGCGCCACTTCGCTGCGTACCCGCTCGGTCAACCCGTCGCGGTCGTCGAGCGTCAAGCCGCTGGTCTCGATCGCCGGGCCGAAATGCACGCGCACGGTGGTCGGCCAGATCAGGGGGCTGCCCGGACGCATGGCGCGTGCGGCGCCGTGAATCGCCGTGGGCACGACCGGCGCCTGTGCCTTGATGGCGAGCACGAACGCGCCTTTCTTGAACGGCAACAAGGCGCCGGTCCGGCTGCGTGTGCCCTCCGGGAACATCAACAGGGAGTTGCCCGACTGGACGCTGACGGCACCGCGATCGATCGCCTGCGTCGCCCGTTCGCGGTTCTCCCGCTCGATGGGCACGAAGCCGACGACGTCGAAGCCACGCCCAAGTATGGGCAGCTTGCGGAGCACAGCCTTGTAGACGACCTTCAGCCGCGGTGTCAGTCCGCGCAGCACCGCAAAGAGAATCGGCGGCTCGACGTTGCTTGCGTGGTTCACCGTGTACAGCGCCGCGCGCCCGTACTGGATGTGCTCGGCTCCGACGACGACTGTCCTGATGCCGAGAATGGCCGTGGCCACGCGAATGCACGCGATACCAAGGGCAATGAGGTGCGTCTGCCACCCTGTGACGATGCCGATGAGCAGCGCCGGCGTGCCGATGACGATGATGTACGAGACGACGAAGACGTAGGCGGTGACGGTGCGAAGGGCGATGAGCAGCGTGAACACGGCGGGGGGGGGACGGTGGGGGGCGCGGGCGCGCCAGAGCGCACTATACGCGAAGAGTCCGGTCACCTTGCGGTCACCGGACTCCAGGGTTTCTCGTTCGCTCTCGTCTGACTAATTGCGGTCGAGCGCTCGGCGCGCCGTCGCTCGTGTGGCCGTAGCCACCTTCGGCGCCGCGACCTTGGCGGCGATCGCCACGGCAGGTCGGCGTGCAGCCACGGCCGTTTCGTCCTTGACCTTGAAGCAGAGACAGAGAGCCTCGTCGACGAGGGTCTCGACGCCCGTCATTGTCTCGTGCGTGACTTCCGAGATTTCGGAGATGACGAGGAAGCGGGCCCGGTCGAGCATGCGCTTCTCGCGGAAGGAGAGGTTCTTCGACTTGCTCAGATACATCAGGCTCTTCAACACCTCGACGACGTCGTAGATGGAGCCCGTGCGCATGCGGTCCGAATTGTCCTTGAAGCGCCCCTTCCAGTTCTGGTGACTGTCGATGTTGCCGTCGGAGAGCAATCCGTACAACTTCTTGATTTCCTCATCGCACACGGCGCGACGAAGGCCGACACTATCTACGTTGTTGACGGGCACGAGCACCGTCGTCTCGTTCGCGACCATGCGCAATTGGTAAAAATCGCACACAGTCCCCAGAATCGTCTTGGTCTCGATCCGTTCGACAACACCGAGGCCATGATTCGGGTAGATGACCTTGTCACCGACCTGAAATGTCACGGGCACCCCTCTCTCCGGATGGTTGCAGCGTAGCAGCTTCTTGAGATGCGAGCCGAGAAACATTCCCAGTATAGC
Organism: Acidobacteriota bacterium; assembly: GCA_023429845.1. GTDB lineage: Bacteria > Acidobacteriota > Vicinamibacteria > Vicinamibacterales > Vicinamibacteraceae > Luteitalea. Next base: position 771 of record JAEZCY010000242.1, on the reverse strand, counting down.
GCAATTTTCCGCCGCCCGCCCCGGACTGGGGCCCGGAGCCAAACCGAGGCGCCGGAGACGGCGTCGTAACAGCGCCGGACGGCCATGGGGTCGCCGGCCGCATGGGTCCCTGCAGCGGGGGCCCTGCAAGGAGCCCGCACATGCACACTGCCATCTGGCGGACCCTGGTGGGACTCGTCGTCGCCACCGTCACGGTCGTGTCCGCCGTGCAACCCACAGGAGCCAGCGGCCAGACGGCCCAGGCGCCCCGGCGGGGCGAGAGCCTCGCGCCGTTCGTGCCCACACCGCAGGACGTGGTGGAGCGCATGCTCGCGCTTGCCCAGGTCACGTCGAAGGACGTGGTCTACGACCTCGGATCCGGAGATGGGCGTCTCGTGGTGACGGCCGCGAAGAGGTACGGCGCACGGGGGGTCGGCATCGACATCGACCCAGCGCGCATCGCCGAAGGCCGCGCCAAGGCCAAGCAGGCTGGCGTCGAGCACCTCGTCGAGTTCAGGCAGCAGGACGCCCTCGAGACCGACCTGTCGCAGGCCTCGGTGGTGACGCTGTACCTGCTCTCGTCCTCGAACGTGAAGCTGCGCCCGCGACTGACGAGCCAGCTGAAGCCCGGCGCCCGGGTCGTGTCGCACCAGTTCGGCATGGGCGACTGGCAGCCCGACAAAGTGGAGACCTTCACCGACTCCAACGGCACGAGCCGCACCCTGTATCTCTGGACCATCGGGGCGAACACGCCCAGGTGACGCCGGCCCCGGGGCCGGGCCCGTAGGCGGG
>JAEZCY010000239.1 GCA_023429845.1 Acidobacteriota bacterium | reverse complement strand
GTGCTTGCTCAGCACCTTGGTGATCGCCGCCGTGGTCGTCGTCTTGCCGTGGTCGATGTGGCCGATCGTCCCGATGTTGACGTGCGGCTTCGAACGATCGAACTTCTCTTTGCCCATACCGATGCAGTCCCTGTGACGCGGATGAAAGAAACCGCCGGCTGCGACAGCCGGACCACCTACCCTATTGCAACCTGGAGCCGATGACCGGGATTGAACCGGTGACCTCGTCCTTACCAAGGACGCGCTCTGCCAACTGAGCTACATCGGCCTTCGCTAAACGCTCACTTCGTTCGCAGCTTCGGCCGACAGGCCCCGAGACTGCTAGCGAAGGATGGAGCGGGAGACGGGGATCGAACCCGCGACCAACAGCTTGGAAGGCTGTGACTCTACCACTGAGTTACTCCCGCCTACGCTCGCTGCGCGAGCTTCGGCGGGGCAAGCCCGCCAGCTCCACGCCCTACCCTTCACTGCGAGGCTCGGCGAGGCAAAGTCCCTCGAGCCCGACGCCCCGCTCACCAATCACTTCGTCCCACGTCCCGACCCACTGCCGCTCGACGCAGCTGGCCCGCCAGCCTGAGCATCCGGCGCTGGTGGCTTCGCAGCCCAAGCCCGCCGCAGGCGGGCGAAGGCTGGTGGCGAGGGAAGGATTCGAACCTTCGAAGGCGCTTGGCCGACAGATTTACAGTCTGCTGCGTTTGACCGCTCCGCAACCTCGCCGAACGACGCCCCGGACCGAAGCCCGGTGAAACCACAAAACGGCGCGTGCGCTGGACAGAAGTACACCAGACACGCCCGTGTCCTTATCGATTCTGGAGCTGGCGAAGGGATTTGAACCCCCGACCGGCTGATTACAAATCAGCTGCTCTACCGGACTGAGCTACGCCAGCCGGACAAAGGAGGAGAGTGTAGCACACGGCGTTCTTCGGCTACAACCACGATGCCAGACCACACACCTCATCCTCAGGATCGGCCACAGCCCTCCCGGCAACCCGCAAGTGTAGCGTGGCCCGCGGCTCTCGCGCAACCGACTCGCCACCCGGCTTGCACCCGCGCCGTCCCGTCACCGCGGCGGAGGTTCGGCGGCGTTCATCCGCTGCCGCAGCGCCTCGTACAAGACGACGCCCGTCGCCACCGAGACGTTCAGGCTGCCGACGTGACCACGCATCGGCAGCGCGGCGATGAAATCGCAGTGCTCGCGCACGAGCCGCCGCAGCCCCTCGCCCTCCGCACCGACCACGATGGCCGTCGGCGGGCCGAAGTCGATGCGGTCGTAGGGTTGCGCCCCCTGAACATCCAGGCCCACCACCCACACGCCCAACGCCTTGAGCGACTCCAGCGCACGCGCGACGTTGACGACGTCGACGATGCGGACGTGGGCGAGCGCTCCGGCCGAGGCCCGCGCCGCTGCCGGTCCGAGCGCCGCGGCATGACGCTCCTGCCGCACGATGGCCGTGGCGCCCACCGCATCAGCCGTCCGGATGATGGCGCCGACGTTATGGGGGTCCTCGACGCCGTCGAGCACGACGATCAAGGCGTTCCGGTCCTCCTGCACGACCTGCTCGAGCGTCCACCGCCTGGGCGCATCCCCGAGTGAGGCAACCACACCCTGATGCCGCTCACCCGCGGCAAGCCGGTCGAGCTCGACCACATCCACCCGACGCACCGGCACGCCCTTGACCCCGGCGAGCCGGACGATCTCGGCAACCCGCGCGTCCTGCCTCGTGCCGACGCGCACCTCCCTCACATTCCCGGCCCTGAGCGCCTCGCGCACGGGATGAACGCCGGCGATGACGATCGGCGGCATCTCAGGCTCCGCTGAGCGCGGCAGCGCAGATGGCGGCGCGCTCTCGGCAACCGGCGATGGGGACGCATCCGGCCGAACTCGGAAGCTCCGCGCCGGCCTCGATTGCCGGAACGAGCAGGTCGAGTTCCGGACCGCTGTCGGCGCCCGTTAGAGCCAGGCGGATGGGATGGAACAAGGCGCGCCCCTTCTGTCCCGTGCGCTGACGCACCTGCTGCGCCACGTCGCGGAAGGTCTCCCGCGTCAGCCTCGGGCGGGCGCTCAGCTCCTGTGCGAACGCGATGATCACCCGTCGTCCAGGATCGGACGCGGCCGCCCCCTCGGCCTGCAGGTGCGCCAGCACCTCACCCGGTCTCGGTGTCTCGAATACAGGCCGCAGTCGCTCGGGGGCGTCGGCGAGCGCGTCGATCGTGCCCGCGACGATGGGCACGCACGTCGTGAGGAACGCACCGAGCGCGTCGTCTGGCGTCGCTGCACCGCCCGGAATGGTTGCGGATCCGGCGGCGTGGCCGCTCAGGTATCCGGCGTCCCGCAGATACGGCGCGAGCAGCGCCGCGACACGCGACGCATCGGCCTCCTTCAGGTAGTGCCGGTTCATCCAGGCGAGCTTGTCGGGGTCGAACACGCCAGCGCTCTTCGTGACGTCCTGGACGAGGAAGCGGCGCGACAGCTCTGCCAGCGGCAGGATCTCCTCGTCCTGGCCCGGCGACCAGCCGAGCAGCGCCAGGTAGTTGCACAGGGCTTCGGGCAACACACCGCGAGCACGGAACTCGCCGACGCTCGACGCCCCGTGCCTCTTCGACAGCGGCGCATGATCCGGACCGAGCACGAGCGACAGATGCGCGAACGTCGGCGGCTCCGCGCCGAGGGCGCGATAGAGCAGCACCTGGCGCGGCGTGTTCGGCACGTGGTCCTCGCCGCGCACCACCAGCGAGATCTGCATCGCCAGGTCGTCCACCACCACGGCGAAGTTGTACGCCGGAAGTCCGTTCTGCCGCAGCAGCACGAAGTCGCCAGTCATGCCGATGTCGGTGGTGATCGGACCGCGCACGACGTCGGTGAACGTCACCGCGCTGTGTCTCGGCACGCGGAATCTGACCGCCGCGGGCTCGCCAGCGGCCACTCGCGCTCGCGCCCGCTCCGGATCGATAGTGGCGCACGTGCCGGCGTAACGGGGCGTGGCGCCGGCCTTCAGCGCGGCGTCGCGGGCAGCCTCGAGTTCGGCTGGCGAGCAGAAGCAGTAGTACGCCAGATCCTGCTCGAAAAGCCCTGCGGCGTGCTCGCGATACAACGGCAGCCGTTCGCTTTGACGGTACGGACCGAAGGGCCCGCCGACGTCGGGGCCCTCATCCCACTGGAGTCCGAGCCAGCGCAGGTCCTCGAGGATGCCCTCGGCCGATGCCTGTGTGGATCGTGCCTCGTCGGTATCCTCGAGACGCAGCACGAATGTGCCGCCCTGCCCGCGCGCGAGCAGCCAGTTGAACAGGGCCGTGCGGGCGTTGCCGACGTGGAGGGACCCCGTGGGGCTCGGGGCAAATCGGACGCGCATCGTCACATTATCCGGGAAGCGGGAAGCGGTTGATCGAGCGAGGACATCCCGTCCCTTCAGGCCCGCGCCAGCAATGCGACGGCATGGACGATCATCGCGTCCTCGAGCGCCGTCGTGCCTTCCGGGGTCTTGCCCTTGACGCTGATGCGCTCGGCCGTGGTGTCCAGTGCCACCGCCAGCGACGCGCGCACATCGTCGGCGATGGGCCCGATCTTCGGGCGATGACAGATGACCACGAGATCGAGGTTCCCCAGACGCCACCCCGCTGCCTCGACCCGTGAAAAGGCATCGCGCAGAAGTGCGAGGCTGTCGGCGCCCTTCCATGCCGGGTCGGTGTCGGGAAAGAGCGCGCCGATGTCGCCCAGCCCGGCGGCGCCAAGCACGGCGTCGGTCACCGCGTGACACACGGCGTCGCCATCCGAATGACCGGCGAGGCCGCGGGCCCCGGGCACCGCCACACCACCCACCAGCAGCGCGCGCCCCTCGGCGAATCGATGCGAGTCGTACCCGAGACCTATGCGCAAGGCCGGGCCCGTGGCAGAAGCGCCAGCCGCAAGCACCCGTCGCGCCCGTGCGAGGTCGGCTTCGGTCGTGATCTTCACGTTATGAGGATGGCCGTCCACGACCTGCACGCGATGTCCGAGGTGCTCGGCCAGCGACGCCTCGTCGGTGAAATCCGCCGGTGACGTCATGGCAGGCAGCATGGCGTCGAGCACGTCGCGGCGGAAGCCCTGCGGCGTTTGCGCGAGCGCGACCTCGTCGCGCGGGATGGTGCCGTCGATCCAGCGTCGCTCGCCGTCACGCGCGACGTGCTTCACGGTGTCGTGCACCGGCGACGCCGCGATGGCGGCGCCGGAGCGGGCCGCGGCGTCGATGACGCGATCGATCACGTCGCCGTCCAGGAATGGCCGCGCCGCATCGTGCACGAGCACGACCGCGGCGTCGCGGGGCACCGCCGCCAGGCCCGCCGCGACCGAGTCCTGCCGGCGCGCTCCGCCCGCAACGACCCCGAGCAGCTTTCCTCCTGCGGCCGATTCCGCCAGCACCCGCGCAGCCTCGAGTTCGCCTTCGGGCACGACGGCGACGATGCCGCGCACGCGGGGAGATGCGGCACACGCCGCGACGCTGCGTTCGAAGATCGTGCGGTCACCCAGCGCCAGCCACTGCTTGGCCACTGCCGCACCCAGACGACGCCCGTGCCCTCCGGCGGCAACGACCACGTCCACAATCACCAGACACCCTCCATGCGAGTGGTAAGGTACACCGCGATGCCACCGGCCTCGGCCATGGGTGACGCGATGCCCCGGTTCGCGCGCCGCGTGCTCGTCCTGCTGGTGGTGGGCATCCTCGTCCCGGCTGCCGCCCTCACCTTCCTCAGGCTGCGCGACATCGACCCCCGCGGGCGCGCATCGTGGTCCGCCACTCCCCTGGTCCTGGATCAGAAGCCGCGCGAACTCACCGTGTTCGTGCCGGGATGCGACGTGCGGTCCCTGGTGCTCCATCCCGGCGCCGACGTGACCGGATCGGTCGCTCGAGGTCCGCTCGACGTGGCGCCCGCCGATCACGTCTCAGAGCCCGCCAGAAGACTCGGTGTGGAGTTCGCGAGGCGGAGTTGGGGACCGCGAGCGCAGGTCTGGACGACGTCGGCGGGCGGTGCGACAGTCCGCGTGCTGGGTTCGTCGCCGATCCCGGTGCCACTGGAGTCGCCGGCGCCGGCATGGCGGGAAGCCCTGACGCTGCAGCTCCGCGTGCAGGACCACACGGGCCAGGCCGCGGCCGGAGTCGCACCCCTCGCCCTGGACACTGCGCGTCCCGTCACGCTCGACTTGTTCGACGACGACTGGCTCGGGCACTTCGCTTGCGCGTTCGACGGCGCGGATCGCACGCGCGCCTGGACCGTGATCGGCGCGACGTTCGTCCTCATGGTCGGCATGGCGCTCCTGGGTGCAGCGTGGCTCGCGCGCGCGATCTCGCCGACAGCCGTCCCCCGCCTCCCGTTCCGTGCCGCGACCTGGCTGCCGGTCCTGCTGGCCGGCGCCACCACCATCGTGTACGCCCTCGTGGTGCCGCCGTTCGAGGCGCCGGACGAACTCGCGCACTTCGATTTCGCGCGCTACGTCGCCACGACGGGCACGCTGCCAGGCGCGGTCCCTGCTGCGGACGATGAATGGCGCGCCTCGTCGTACGAGTGGGTGCAACAACCGCTGTACTACATCGGCGCGGCGGCCCTCCTGAAGGTGACGGGGCTGGATGCGCCGGGTCCGTCGCTCGTGATGAACCCACGATCGCGGCTGCAGCCGGGAGGCACCGAACCGACGATCTTCGAGCACGCCGCGCCACCAGTACCGGCGACGGCGCACGAGGGACTGCGACTCCTGCGGCTCATGTCGTTGTTCATGGCGGTCGGCACGGCCCTCGTGATCGCCAGGCTCGTGACGCTCGTCACCGATGACGGTCTCATCGCCGCGACGGTTGCCGGAGGACTCGGGCTGGTGCCGCAGTGGTGTGCGGTGATGGGCGCGGTCTCCACGGACCCGCCGGCCACATTTCTCGCAGCCATCGCCACGCTCGCGATCGCACGGGTCGGGCTCGGACGCGCGCACACGGGCTGCCTCCTGCTGACCGGGCTCTCGATCGGCGCCGCCTACGCGGTGAAGAGCACGGCCGTGTTCCTCGTGCCGATGGCACTGCTTGCCTGCGCAATTGCCGCGACAGACACTGGATCGCCCGCGGCGGCCGCGACGCGCCGCAGTGAGCTGTGGCGCTTCGTGCGCCGGGTCGGGCGGTACGGACTGCTCGTCGTGACGGGCATCCTGCTCGCGTCTGCGTGGATCCACGTGCGCGCCTGGATCGTGTTCGGCGATCCCCTGGCCTTTGCCTTCAAGAAGGCCGTGCTCGAGGCTGGCGGCTTCGTGCCGACGCGCGGTCCGATGCCATGGCATCCGGAGTTCTGGGGGCAGATGCGCGTGATGGTCTTCGAGCCGTTCTGGGCGCGTTTCGGTTCGCTCGGCGCCGGGCCCTTCCCCGGCAGCAGCGTGTGGCTCGTGTACGGTGCGGCGTCGCTGCTGTTACTCGCGTCGGCGACCGTCGGCGTTTGCGGCACGTGGCTCGCGGGTCTGCGGCAGGTACGCGCTGGAAACGCCCGCGGACGGCAAGCGCGACGCGTCGTCCCGGTCTCTCTCTGCGTCGTCGGGGTGTGCGCCGGGCTCGCCGCCTGGATCGGTGTGAATCTGGCGCCGCGTGCCGACATCGTGGTGCACTGGACGCCACGCCACATCCTGCCGTTGACGGCGCCTGCCGCCGTGCTCATCGCCGGCGGACTCTCATATCTGTCCGCTGCATCGTCACGTACGCGCCGCCTCGCGGCGCTCGTCGTCGGCCTGACCCTGCCCGCGCTGGCGCTCGCCTGGCTGGGCGTGCTCCGCGCCACGGTGCTGATGTTCCATTTCGGGTATTAGGACGGGGCGCGCGTCGGGCAGGCCCGACGCATACGCCCCGGGCCCGACGCCTACGAACGGGATGGGAACGGGTCGGGGTACGTAGCCCCCCGGCCCTGCCCGGCGGCCCCGATCACCTACGCCACGGGTTCCCAGCCGCCCGCG
>JAEZCY010000221.1 GCA_023429845.1 Acidobacteriota bacterium | reverse complement strand
CGCGATCCAGAGCGGTCCTTGCTCGTCCTGCCGCGTGCCCATCGCCATGCGCCGCAGTCTATCGATCGCGATCGATCGCGTCGATCCCGGTCTGTGGGTCAGGCAACACTTTCACCACGGGCTGCTAAGGCGCCCTGTCGCCGCCAGTTCTTGCTGTCCCAACCTTCATCGAACGTTCTTGCGCCGTTCTGCCGAACGTGTACCGCTTCAGCCGTGGCGCCCAATGATCACGCCGGGCGCCGTCAGATACCTCCGTCGGTTAGCCGGAGGATGGCGGTGGCAGACCTATGCTCGCAAGGTGCCTTTCGACGGCTCGTGCCAGTGCGGCCAGGAACTGTGTCGCGGACGACGCGAGTGCGGGCAAGACAATCGTCTCAAGATCGTGACGCAACGCCTCGAACGGATCTCCTCCATCGCGTCCCTTGAATGCCCACCAGCTCTCCTCGACCAGCTGCTCACGGCCCGCCGCCCCAAGCTCGTACATCAGGTCGGCGTGCCCGGCGTACCCTCGCCCCGCGGAGTAGTTGGGGCAGCCGAGTTCATGGCCGGACCGAATGATCAGGCCAATCTCGAGCGCGCCCCGGCGAAAGAAGCCGACCGCGAATGGCCCGCCCGACGACACGCCCTGATCGCCGCGCGAGTACTCGAAGCCGTGTGCGCTCAGCGGGGCCAGGATCCTCTCGGCACCGGCGTCAAGCGCCGCCCGCTCGGGGGTATCGCCGTCGCTCATCTCTGTTCGCGTCGTGCCTTCCGACTAACGCCGTGCCGCTCACGTTCGATGGCGCGTCGCTGAGTCTCGCCCCGCGAGGCCGCTCGCGGCTGCAGCGGCTGGTTGGGCACCTGCTGGACACCATCCTTCGGATCAGTCACCAACGAACCTCACGTACTGATGAATCCCTTGTGACGCGGCGAGGAACGCGACGACCGACTCCAACCGGTCGCGGACCTGCGCATTTGCGGCGTCCTTAGCCATTTCCTCGAACTCACCGATCAATACCGGCAGCTGTAGCTGGTTGAAGACCGTGTCACCGTACGGATCGATGAACCGAACACAAGCGGAGTGGCGCGGTGCCACCTCCAAGACCTCGAGCGGGATACCTTCAGGCGCGTAGTGGACGAGCACTTCGCCCCGCTCACCTTCTCTCTGAAGACCGATATGCTGCGCCATGTCAGGCTGTCCAACGTGCTCCGCTTCAGCTGCGGCGCCTCATGATCACGCCCGGCGCCGTCGGCTGCAAGCGGTGGTTAGGGAGTCTTGGCTGGGCGCAGAAGAACTCAACAAGATCCTTGACAGTTTCAATCCGACCGACCCGGCTCGACTCCGGATGCTGTAGAGACCTTCCGGTCCGTTGAGACACTTCCTCGGCCACGTCGAGGATCTCGTCCAAATCCATCGCCAATGTCGCGAATCGATCCGTCTGGCGGAGCGGTACCGCGCCGCCCCGGTGCCGGCAGTGAGGTTGGAGCGCGTCCCAGACGGCTCGCACGACGAGAGGGTCGAAGTCCTTGCCGCGACGGTCAAAGGCTCGCGCGAAGGTGCCAATATGCTCGCCTTGGCGCTGTCGCGACAAGCGACTAAAGCGTCGCTCGAGCCAGAACCACGCCGCGATCGTCGAGGCTACGAGAATGGCGACAACGGCTCTGAACGCCGAGGACCACACCAATCCCGCGACCGCCAAGAGCACCAGCGCCCTCATCTTGCTCCAGCAGCGGCCTCGGCTACCCGGTCCGCTTCGTACGACGTCCGACAGCACCGGCTTCATCGAGCGCCCTCTGCAGGTCATAGTCGGCCTGCAGGTGCAACCAGAACCGCGCCGGCATCTTGAATCGCCGCTCGAGCCGAATCGCGGTATCGGCTGTCACCGAACGCTTGCCGAGCACCAGCTCATTGAGGCGGTTCCGGCTGATGCCCAGTTCGTCGGCCACGACGCTCTGCTGCAGACCGAGCGGACGCAGGAACTCCTCCAGCAGCATCTCGCCAGGATGCACGAGCGGGCCGAGCACCGCGGAATCGCGCGGCAGGCTCGCTGGCTCAGTGGTAGTCCTCGCACCGGACGTCGAAGGCATCGTGTCCCTCCCATCGGAACGTGATCCGGTACTGATCGTTCACCCGGATGGCGTGGCGTCCGGCCTGATCGCCCTTCAGGGCATGCAGGTCGTTCCCCGGTGGAATCTTCAGATCGTCGAGCGTCGCCACCAGGTCAAGCAGCTTCAGCTTGCGCTGGGCCGCCCGCCACGCGGTGTTCGGGATACGTCGCGCCGCCTTGCTGTTGACGCCGCCGAACAGGTCCCGCGTGGTCTCGTCCCCGAAGGACCGAATCACAAGCTGAAGATACACGATACACGTGTATCGTGACAACTCCCGTCCAGTCGGTTCTCAGGCTGCCTGCCGCAAGCCGTCGACGGCCCGTAGCCACTGCTCGAGCTGGTTCCAATTGGCAAACCCTCGGGACGCCAAACTTTCCTCGGCCCGCTCATCGGGCTGCAAGTACCTGAAAAGCGGCGCGGTTACGGCGGTTCGATTGAATCGAATTCCGTCGTACGCGATCCCCTTGGGGAAGAACAGCTGCTGCAGACGTTGGCGGTAGTCGAGTGACGCTTGGACCCACATGAAGCGCACCGACTTTCTCGGAGACCTCATTTCTTGGGAGGATGGGGTCGATGGGACGTCCAAGTCGGTTTTCACCGGAGGTGAGCGCGCCGTCCGTCTGGTTGAGGAGCACCGCGAGGAGCACGCCTCCGAGTGGGCGGTGCTGCAGTCGGTCGCGCCGAAGCTCGGATGCACCGCCGAGACGCTGCGCAAGTGGGTGCGGCAGGCGCAGCGCGACACCGGCCGTCGCCCGGGGCTGACGACGAGCGAGCGAGAGCGGCTGAAGGCGTTGGAGCGCGAGGTGCGCGAGCTGAAGCGCACCAACGAGATCCTGCGCAAGGCGTCCGCGTATTTCGCCCAGGCGGAGCTCGACCGCCGGAGCAAGTAGCGACGATGGTGTCGTTCATCGACGCCCACCGCGCGGCGTTCGGGGTCGAGTCGATCTGCGCAGTGCTGCCGATCGCCCCGTCGACGTATCACCGCTACCGACGCCGGGCCGCCGATCCCACGCAACGCTCGGCGCGCGCGCAGCGCGATGCCACGCTGCGCGTCGACATCCAACGCGTCTTCGACGAGCATCAGCAGGTGTACGGCCCGCGCAAGGTGTGGAAGCAGCTGCGACGCGAGGGCATCCGTGCGGCGCGCTGCACCGTCGAGCGCCTGATGCGCGCGATGGGCCTGGCGGGCGCCGTCCGCGGGCGCGCCTGGATTACCACGACGCACGCCGGAGACGGTGGGCGACCGGCCGATCTCGTCGATCGTCGCTTCGTCGCCACGCGGCCGAATCAGCTCTGGGTCTCGGACTTCACCTACGTCGCCACGTGGAGCGGCTTCGTCTACGTGGCGTTCGTCATCGACGTGTTCGCGCGGCGGATCGTCGGCTGGCGCGTGTCGGCGTCCATGCGGACCGACTTCGTGCTCGACGCCCTCGAGCAGGCGATCTACGCGCGGCGCGGCGACACCCTCGCCGGGCTCGTGCACCACAGTGACCGCGGGACCCAGTACCTCTCGATGCGCTACACCGATCGGCTCGCCGATGCCGGTATCGCCCCGTCGGTCGGTAGCCAAGGCGATGCCTACGATAACGCGCTCGCCGAGTCGGTGATCGGGCTCTTCAAGACGGAGGTGATTCGACGGAAGGGCCCGTGGCGATCGCTCGAGGCCGTGGAGTTCGCCACGCTCACGTGGGTCGACTGGTTCAATAACCGGCGCTTGCTCGGGCCGATCGGCGACATCCCGCCGGCCGAGTTCGAGGCGCAGTACTATGCCCAGGCCGCCGTGGCCTGATTCAACAAACTGGGTCTCCGACGATCTCGGTGCGCTTCAGTCGGGCGCGCGCGGGCCCTGGCGTTGACGTGGGAGGCGATCGAGGCGCTGAGCGACGACGCCTTGGAGCGGCAGCTGTATGGGCCGCGAGCCGGCGAGGTGCCCGAGCAGCGGCCCGAGCCGGACCTGGCGTGGATCCATCGTGAGCTGCGTCGGCCTGGGGTGACCCTGGAGCTGCTCCACGTCGAGTTTCAGGTCACGTGGGACTCGCTCGATGGGAGGGGGCGAAACTGGTGCCGCTGCCCGAGGAAGTCAACAGCCGATACTGGCGAGATCGACGGTCTGCGGTCCATCTCGATGGGCCGGACTGGTTCGCTCAGGTAAACCTCATGCACGCCAGTGAGGGCGACCACGACTATCAGCTCCCTCTAGACGGAGGCTCGGCCACACTGACGGCGAGTCGCGACGCAAGCGGTTCGAAGAGGCTGACAATTCGAGCGGACGGGAAGGCGCGCGTGATCTGGTCTCTTGACGGTCAGTCGCGCTTCGTCAGCGCGTCCGAGTTCGAGCGACTGAGCCAAAGCCCGTGATCTCGGACCAGTGCCGGCCGCAAGCCGGGCACCACCGGTCACCGAGGCCGCTGCGACGGTGCAAGTAACCTCAGGGCAAAGGCGCATCAAGGCTACGCGGTCGTGTTCTTCGAGGCTAGGTAGCGGATGGAGAGGGCGATGAATAGAACGAGAGTGAGAACACTGCTGCTTCCGATCGTCTGGCTGCTCGCGTTCTTCGTCTTGGCCCGCCAGGCCGTGGCGGGAGTGGCGCGTGAGGATGACGTGGTGTACAACGAAGAGCTCGTGGTGCTACGGTCCGAGGAACTCGCGTATCCTCGGCTGGCGGCTTCGGCACGCATTCAGGGCATCGTGGTCGTCAGGGTGACGCTGGACGATGTAGGCGATGTGAAACTCGCCGAGCCATTGTCCGGGCCGAAGGTGCTCGTCGAGCCAAGCGTCGTCAATGCACGCCGGTGGGCATTCAAGCCGACGCGGTCGAGAAGCGCCATTCTTGTGTACGACTTCCGTCTGGAGGACAGCATGTGCACGAGTGTCGCGAGCTTCTCCGTGCTGCGGTCTCCGAACGTGTCGGTCATTAGAGCCTGCACCGAGGCGCTGAATCCATAGTCGAAGAGCGGATTGCCGTGGGCGGATGGCCGTCCCTCGCGCGCTATTCCTCGGTTGTCTTTCCTGCCTTCGTCGCGCTCGCGGTTGTGCTGCCGAGCCGCCATGTGTGCCAGTCGTCGTCGCTACCGGTGCAGTGCTTGGCGGGTTAAGCGCCGCCTTGTTCTTCACCTTCCGCCCGTTGTACTGAGTGACCCGCCGTGCAGCGGGCGGTCTTACAAGCAGACGAGAACCGAATGGCGGGTTGATGACGATGATTGTAGGGTCGAGAACGCTGGTGCAGGTCGTGACGCTCGCTGGACTGCTGGCGTCTGGTTGCGGCCGAGGGCCAACGTCGCCGTCGCCCTCGCCGTCGACACCGTCGCTCAGCGTAGGCCAGTGGCACGGGACGACGGCGCAGGGTATGGCCATCACGTTCACGGTGTCCTCCGACGAGGTTCTGACGGCGCTCTCAGTGGGACACAGCTTCAATGGGTGCTCGGGGATGCAGACGTTCTCGAACCTGCAGATTGATACGGCGCCGAATGTCGTCTGCGTACCAGGCCCTTGCTCCGGCACCATCTCGACGTACCGATCGTTCAATTTCGCGAGCGGCTCACGCGTGACGGGGCCGGGGACGGCCGTGGTTGGGCTCTTTCTACCTGGTGGCCGAGCGCAGGGAACGGCAGCTTTCAACGATTTTCCGGGCTGCGGCACCGTGACCGGCGTGGAATGGGCGGCAACGAGGCGCTGAGCGGGCGCAATAGTTCCGCGACTTTCAGTGCACTCGGAGGGGGCTCGGCCTTCGGCGCGTCTGCCTCTTCCTCTCAGCGCTGCGGTTGTCGGCGTGTTCGCGTTTGGAGTTGCGTCACGCGCCCGAGAGATCGGCATGCTAATCCGACCCGCTCGTGATCTCCGGAGTAAACTGGGCCGAGGGCCACAGTCATGGAAATCGCCATCCCCAAGAGCCTCGAAGCTCTCGTTCGCCGCAAGGTCGAGGAAGGCCATTACACCACTGAGGCGGAAGTCGTCGCCGATGCCTTGCGCCTCATGCAGGTTCGCGACGAGGTCGCCGCGGTGAGACGTGAGCGCCTGAAGGACGCTCTTGACCGGGGCATTGAGGACGTCGCAGCCGGGCGGGTACTTGAGCTCGAAACCGAGGACGATATCGACGCCCTGTTTGCCAGCCTGTGAAGCGACTCGTTCTCGCCGAGATCGCACGGGCGGACCTTGCCAGGATTCGTCGTTACTCCACTCGGACCTGGGGGCGAGACCAGACTAGCAAGTACATGGACGCGCTTCGCGACACGATGAAGGGGCTGATGCGCGGTACGGTGAACACGCGCGCACGGGGCGATCTCGGCCCCGGCATCCTGATGGCTACGAGCGGCCGACATTGCATCTTCTTCAAGTCCGACGATGCACGCGTGCTAGTCTTTCGCGTCCTCCACGACAGCATGGACTTCCAGCGCCACCTCGACCCGCCTGCGGCTCCGGACCAGGACGCCTGAGCCGGACTCAAGCCGCCCGTCGAAGCCCGTCCACGCCCCGCAACCAACCCCTGAGTTGGTTCCAACTCATACACGTTTGCGAGCAACTCGCCGCGCCGGAAGGCTTGCTCGCTTAGCCGCCGTTATGCCGCACTCGCGCCCAAGCTAGAACTCGGGTCTCCAAGCATCCATAACGACTCGAGCGAGTTCCTGCACCGTGAGCTTGTCCCCGAACGCGGTGCGCGCCGCGCCGTCCAAGCTCACCACGAGATCGCCAGCCCATGTTCCCGGTGTCCATGTGCCAGGGGCCCACACCCCGGGGGCCCAGACACCAGTGGACTTGGTATCCGCGACACTCGTGTGGCGAGACGAATCTGGCTCGAAGTGCTTCGCCCCAACGGCGAGGTGCTCGCAGACGCGAAGCGCTGGAGCGCGCGCCAAGAGCGCCGTGCGCGCTGCTGCGTCCGTAGCCGGCGGATGCTTCCACTCCACAAGGTGCCAGGCCGTGACGAAGAAGTCGTACGCCGCAAACGAGTCGAGTGGGTCGGCTTGAACCCGTCTATAGTCTGCTTCGAGCTTCTCGAACAGCTGCCGCGGACTTCTGAGTTCGAATACGCCCTTCACTCACGCCCTCGCCTGTGTGTCGGCCTACCTGTCCGCTTCGTGCGACGTCCCGCAGCACCGGCTTCATTCAGTGCCGTCTGTAGGTCGTAGTCCGCTTGCAAGTGCAACCAGAACCGCGCCGGCATCTTGAATCGGCGCTCGAGGCGAATCGCGGTGTCGGCCGTCACCGAGCGCTTGCCCAGCACCAATTCATTCAGCCGGTTGCGGCTGATGCCCAGCTCGTCGGCCACGACGCTCTGCTGCAGACCGAGCGGACGCAGAAACTCCTCCAGCAGCATCTCGCCAGGATGGACAAGCGGGCCGAGCACCGCGGAATCGCGCGGCAGGCTGGCTGGCTCAGTGGTAGTCCTCGCACCGGACGTCGAAGGCATCGTGTCCCTCCCATCGAAACGTGATCCGGTACTGATCGTTCACCCTGATGGCGTGGCGCCCGACCTGGTCGCCCCTGAGGGCATGCAGGTCGTTGCCGGGTGGAATCTTCAGGTCGTCGAGCGTCGCCACAAGATCGAGCTGCTTCAGCTTGCGCTGGGCCGCCCGCCACGCAGTGTTCGGGATGCGTCGCGCCGCCTTGCT
>JAEZCY010000218.1 GCA_023429845.1 Acidobacteriota bacterium | reverse complement strand
CGTGTGCGAGGCGCAGTTGCAGGCGGTCGCGGCGGGCCTGCGCCTGCGCGGCGTCCGGACCTGCCGCTGCCAGCGCGTCGAGTGCCGTGAGTGCGGCTCGGGCATCGCTCGCACGGCCGGCGGCGAGGAGCGCTTCGGCGCGGGTCAGGTCGCGCGTGAACGTATCGCGTGTGCCGACAGCCGTGGTCTGCAGGGTCGCCTCGGCCTGACGAAGCGCGGATGAAGCAAGGTTGCTCGTCGGGAACTCGTAGTAGAGGCGCAGCCAGAGGCGCGCGGCATCCTCCGCGCGTCCAGCTGCACGGGTCGCGGTCGCCCATTGGTCCAGGATGACGTCGCGGTTGTTCGTGAGACCCGGGTACAGCTCTTCGAGCAGCGCCGCGGCAGCGGCGGGGTCGCCCAGGCTGAGGGCGGCTTCCGCTTCGGCCGAGAGCGCGAGTTGCCGAAGTCGGCCGGCACTCAGCGAACGGCGCAGCGCCGTGAGCCGCTCGCGCGCGGGTGCGGGGCGACGCTGCCGCAGGTCCACGAGCGCGCGGTAGTACTCCGTATAGGGTTCGAGGGGTGTGCCCGCCAGGTTTGCCGACTGCAGCGCAAACTGCGCCTCGTCATAGCGATTGGCGCGGACGGCCGTTGCCGCCGTCCGGAGCGCCCGCACAGCTGGACGCTGCGCGATCCGCTCTCGCTCCCCTGCCGCAGGGACCAGCCAGGCGTCCTGGATATCGTCCGGTATGGGTGGATGCGCAGTGGCCGCGAGTTGCTGCGCGGCGCGTGGCATGTACGACACGCGCGGGGCGAACGTGCCCCCGAGCAGTCCCCCTGAAATCAGCACGGCCAGGCCGGCTGTAATCAACCACAGGTTGCGAGTGGTGACTCGGCGGGCGGGCGGGGGAGCAGCGTTCGGCATGGCACGGATGAAACGGGGCCGGAGCAGGCCGGCAGTACTCGTTGCAGGCTACCAGACTGCAGGGGATCGGCGCGTCGGTAGGATTCAGACGACGCCGTCGCACCCGCTGCATGCTCCCCTACGCTGCCGTCGGGCCCGGTACACCCTCGAGCACGTAGCCCTCGGGCGCCGGTACACCGTCCAGTACGCAGCCGTCGGGACCGGTACACCGTCCAGTACGTAGGCCGTCGGGCCTTGCCCGACGGGCGCGCCACTCTCGCCTCGTCCGGCGCCGGGCCTACGATCCGGTGAGCAGCAGTGCCGCATCGCCGTTGGCGAGCGTGCGGAGCACTTCTTCCTCGAACAGCGCATCGCGGCCGGGAAGCGCATCCGAGACCCGCTGCTGATACTGCCGTCGTGCGCGCGTGAGTTCGTCGGCCAGGCGTGTCCCGAGGTCGCCGTGCTCGCGGCCCTCCATCACGTCGGCCTCCCGGTTCAGACGAATCTCGGAGACGAGCAGCCGCGCCACGCGTCGCGCCTGGTCGAGGGCGTCGCCCATCGAGGTTTCGAGCGGACGACGCTTCACCACGTGGAGGTGGGGGGGCATCGGCACGACGACGGTCGGACGGTCGGCGCGCGCGTACCCGGCCGCGCGCATCGCGGTGAGGGTCTCGAGGCAGCGGGCGGCGTGCCGCGCCAGCACTTCGATCGTGTCGGTGGAGCCCGGCGGCAGCCCCCGCTCGTCGTCTCCGGCGTCGGCATAGACGAGCGCCGCGGCGGTGCCGCCGATGGCCACGGGGACGGCCAGTCCGTGGCGGCCAGGGGCGAGAGGCGCGAGACCGAGCACGTCGCCCGTGCCCTCGTGTGCCTCGACGAGCGCGGAGGCACCGCTGTCGATGATGGCTTTCAGGTCCGCGTGGTCGGGCAGGTGCAGCTCGGCGCCGACACCGCTGGCATCGGCGGCAAAGCCGCTGCGTCGCCAGATGCGTGCGCGCTCGTGCTGGAACACGAGCACGGCGCTCCGCGGCGCCTGTGCTCCGAGCCCGTCCCCGAGCGCATCGAGCACCTCGCTGAGCGTGTTGGCCTCGTCCATCGCGCTGATGGCCTGGGCAACGGCCTGCATGCGCGCCGCCACGTCCTGTCGGGCCAGCTCCGTGGACTCGATCAGCGCTGCGGCGCGGCCCTGTTCGTTCTGCAGCTGGGCCTGCCTGACAGCCTCCACGAGGGCACGCTCGGCGTCGGCGAGTGCGGCGTCGGCCTCCTGACGCAGCTGCGCCATCGCGGCCGTCAGCGACTCGCGTTCCCGCGTGTTGTGTTCATCGAGCTGGGCGATTTGCCGGGCCGCCTCGTCACGCTCGGTGCGCAGCTGGTCGAGCTGCTGCTGGAGCGCGGCGACGGCTTCGGCCTGGGCGCCGTCGGCGTCGGACGCGACCGTGGCCGTGGCGGCGGCGAACTCCTGGGCGAACGCGGCCATCCGGGTGCGCAGGTCTTCGTCCAGTCGGCGGACGGCCGCCTGGGCGGCCTCGGTGATGCGGGTCTCGAGCGGCATGATCGTCCTGGGGTGGCAAGCGTCACCCAACGCGCGACTGGCTGGCCGTGCGGGGATTATGCGAGGGCCGTACCACCTCGTCAAGGCGTGCGGATCGCAGAGATTCCGCGGGAAATTGCGTTGACCGGTGACGCCCTCGTCACGTACACTCGCAATATCGTCAGTGTGACGCTTCCCCTGCAATGGCAGCTTCTGCCACGGCAGGACGTGGTCACTCGACGAGCGGTCGCGAGGCTCATGTCGGGCGTCGCCGAAGGGTGGATGGTCAGCGAACGCGACCAGGCGCCCTCACGCGGTGGTCCACTCGCGACGGCATCTCCAGGGGGGCGTCACGGCTTCGACGGAGGTGTGGAACCGTGGGATGCGTGCCGAGGAGTCCGAGCTTCCTCGTAAATCCGTTCGGAATCCAAATGTAACTGCGGAACCGCAGCTTGCACTCGCCGCTTAATTAACGGCGACGCGTCTCCCCAGAGCGCCCTCGACCGGGGATGACGCGCCATTCAGAGGGCTGGCCCCCACGTGGCGTCTCGGCGTGTGGGGGTAAGACAAGCCGGGGCTGGCTGTCAGGTTTTTCTCGTCGCTCTTCGAGCCTGGCAGTGAGATTACAAGAGCGGACACGCACGTAGATTTCTGCGGGGATGTGCCTTCGGACGCGGGTTCGACTCCCGCCGCCTCCACCAACCTTCGCCAACCGCTCGCCGCGCTCGCGGCTACGGTTGGCAGGCCGCGTCACCCCGAGCGGCATGCGAAGGTTGTCCGCCGTAGCTCCGCAGGAGCGAAGGCGGACCTTTCTTGCCATTTCTCGGTTAGTTCAGCACCGCAGTCCGCTTCTCAGCCGCAACTCGCCAGAGCAACTGCACGGCCGAAGCTCACCCTCCACATGCGCGACGCGGCCCGGCAACCGCCGACTCATGGGGGTACTTTTGGGGGTATCGATGCCCTGGGGTATCGACAACCCGGCTGCAGTACCCCACATAAGTCCGCCGCCGCCGAATCGCTCTCCTACCAGGGTCTCAGGTAGAGAGTCGCGGCACCTGGAACTCGCATCGTCCAGGGCCTCACGCACCGCGCTCGCGCCACGGCTCGCGTCCACCGCAAGGGCACACGCGACGACCGCATCGCCTTCCAGCCTCAGGAGCCGACGCGCGAGTTCCCGAGCCGCCCGCGGTGTGTCTGCAAATCGCAACGCGCGCGCGGCCAGCGTCTCTGTGGGCTCGTCTGCCGCTGGCGCGGTGATCTCGAGCGTGAGCAGGTTCGAGACGACGATGAGTCGCTCGTGCGCCGCGCCACGGCCGCCGCCCTCGAACCGACCCGACTCCACGGGAATCCCGTACTGACCCGGCCGCTGGAAGCGGACCTGCTCATTCAGCTCGAGCGAGAGCGTTCGAGGGCCGTCGAGCGGCGCGGGCAGCGAGGAGATGCCTCCACCGATGAAGCCGAACCCGAGGGCGCGGTAGTAATCGTGCAACGGGTCTTCGACGTCAGCCGCGGGGGCGACAACGACGCGGTCGACGCCCAATCGACCGCTGCGGTCATAGGCGATCGGATTGAAGCTGGACCGATTACCCCGAGTCGTCCCGGAACTCGAGTTCGAGGGTGATCAGTTCGCCCTGCGCGAACCGGAGCGTACCGCGCTGCGTCCGGATTGCGAGCGACAGCCCCTCCGGGTTGGCGGCGAGACGGCGAGCGTGCTCAGCCTGCGCCCTGGCCTGCCCTGCGTCCTGGGCCGTGGCCGACGAGGCCGTAAGCAAGGCCACCACGCCGCCGAGGATGGTCAAGCATTGTCGACACGCGCCGGTCACGCGGCTTCGTCGCATGTGGTGTTGGACACCGTGCCCTTCGCGAATGGGCAAAGCTCCATACGGGATATGGCAAGCACTAGCCAGGATACGTCTCTGACGTATACTACTTTCTGTGCTCACGTTCGTCGAAACCAAGCTGTTCACGCAGTTGGTGGCGCAGTACTTGAGCGACGAGGAGTATGCCAGCTTCAGCACGCGCTGGCGGCGAACCCACAGGCTGGAGACGTGGTCCGCGGCTCAGGCGGCGTCCGCAAGCTGCGCTGGGGCCTGGCCGGACGCGGCAAGCGTGGCGGCGTCCGCGTCATCTACTACCTCCGCCTGAGGCGCGGCCAGGTCTGGATGCTGACGATGTACGCCAAGAACGAGGCCGCGACGATTCCCGGCCCGGTGCTGAAGCGAATCAAGGAGGAGATCGATGGCCTCGACTAGGCGCAACATCGGGCAGGAGATTCTGGACGGGCTGGCCGAACTGAAGCGCGGGGAGCACGGCCGGATGACGACGCTCCCCGCGATCTCGGAGATCCGTGAGCGAACCGGCCTGTCGCAGTCCCAGTTCTCGGCGCTGTTGGGCGTGTCCGTACGGACGCTGCAGGAATGGGAGCAGGGACGGCGCGCGCCGTCGGGCGCGGCCCGGACGCTGCTGATGATCGCGGCGAAGAATCCGCGGGCACTCGTCGACGTCGCGTGAGGGGGCAGGCTCTAGCAGCCCGTGGTGAAAGTGTTGCCTGACCCACAGACCGGGATCGACGCGATCGATCGCGATCGATAGACTGCGGCGCATGGCGATGGGCACGCGGCAGGACGAGCAAGGACCGCTCTGGATCGCG
>JAEZCY010000201.1 GCA_023429845.1 Acidobacteriota bacterium | reverse complement strand
GCTCATGGACGCACTCGTGAAGACGTTCACGGCAGGGTACGCGGCAGGGGTCCCCGCACTCAGATGCGCGTTGGAGGCGTTCCGCGACGATGTGGGCAAGGACCGGCCGAGCGAGGGCCGGAGCGACCGCTGGCTGTGGCTGGCCGCTCGCAACGCGGTCGGGATCCTCGATGACGAGCTTGCTCACGTGCTGGCAAGCCGTCACGTACAGCTGGCTCGGGAGACCGGCGCCTTGGGGGCACTCCCTGCGGCCCTCAGCTCCCTGGCCAACGTCTTGATCCTGGCCGGTGACCTCACTCGCGCCGGCGACATGGCCGCCGAGTCCACGGCGATCGCCGAGGCCACCGGCGCGGTGCCGCTCAGGCACACCCTCATCGCGCTGGCCGCGTGGCGCGGCGATGGCGTTGGTACAGCCCAGCTGAGCGAAGCCATGCTCCCCGGTCGCACGGACCCCGATGGCGACACGGAGGCCGCCGTGGCTCAGTACGCGATGGCCGTGCTACACAACGGTCTGGGTAACTACGCTCGAGCGCAAGCGGCGGCGAGGCGGGCCTGTGAGACCGACGAACTGGGGCTCACCAACATCGTCCTGCCGGAGCTCATCGAGGCGGCCGTACGTGCTGGCGACCCGGACATCGCGGCGAGCGCCCTGGAGCAGTTCAGCTCGCGCGCGTGTGCCTGCGGCACGTCCTGGGCGCTTGGCCTTGTCGCCCGCTCCCGAGCACTGACAAGCGCGGGGCCGGTCGCCGAGCAAGGCTACTGCGAGGCGATCGAGCGGCTGGGCCAATCGCGGATGGAAGGCGGGACCGCCCGCGCTCACCTCGTCTACGGCGAATGGCTGCGCCGCGAAGGCCGCCGCCAGGATGCCCGCGAGCAGCTACGGACGGCCCACGAGTCGCTCTCGAACATGGGCGCGGAGGCGTTTGCCGAACGTGCCGCCCGCGAGCTGCGAGCCACCGGCGAGCACCCACGCAAACGCACTGCCCAGGCGACCGACGCACTCACCGCCCAGGAGCTGCATATCGCCCGGCTGGTAGCGACCGGGGCTACCAACCGGGAGGTCGGCGCCCAGCTGTTCCTGAGCCCTCGCACGATTGAGGCCCACCTGCGCACCATCTTCCAGAAGCTGGGCATCACCTCCCGCCGGCAGGTCAGGACGCTCACGCTTCCCTGATACGGACGCGAGCGGCCAGGTTGTGACGCCACCTGATCAGGAGCTCACTCGATCCCGCGGTACCCCCCGTACTGATTGATGGGTGACCATGCGGGAACGACGTCGGGCAGTGACGGCGTGAGCGTGCTGTAATCTTTCGCGCCGAACACCACCCTGCCATTCATGACGGTAAGAACCGAGCTGATCGACTTGATCTGGTCCTCCGGCACGGTGAAGTAGTCCCTGTCCAGAAGCGCAAAATCCGCCAGGTTGCCCGGGGCAATGCGGCCCAGCTCGGATTCCGCGTTCATGAACCAGCTTGCGCCACTGGTGAACAGTTTCAGTGCCTCGGCCCGGGACAGGCGATTGTCCTCGGCAAGCACTTCGGCTCCGGAGACCCCTTTCCCCGTGACCATCCAGCCGATACCGACCCAGGGGTTGAACGTGGACGCCCGGTAAGCGTCAGTACTCATTGCCAGCGGGATGCCACTGTCGACAAGCTGGCGCAGACGCGGCGTCTGCAATGCCTTCTCGCGGCCGTGGGTCTTGATGAACCCTTCGCCATGGAGCGCCATCTTGGTATCCAGGGCAATACCGCCGCCGAGCGCCTTGACCCTGGTGATGTTCTCCAGCGTGATCGTTTCCGCGTGCTCGATGCTCCACCGCAGGCCGTCGAGTGGCGTCACCTCGTTCACCTCCTCCAGAGCGTCGAGGAAAGGCGTGATGTTCTCGTTGTAGCTGATGTGCATGCGGAACGGCATCCGCCGCTGGATCAGCTTGGCGACGTTCTGTGCGACGTGTTGTCGCATCTGCTCGGGGTCGACGATCACCGCCGGGCGGTCGAAGTTCTCGTGATCGTGCACTTCGAGTTGCAGCACTTCGCCGGCACCCCGGTATGTGTGACCATGCGCCAGGGTAGGGTGAAGGTTGTGCCCGGCACTGATGGGTGCGGTCTTCGTGACGGCATCGATGTGGGCATCAACCATATTGATAGGGCTACCGTCGCCAAACTGCATGTCGACGAATGGCATGCGCACATTGAGGCGGTTGTCGCTTGCGAGACCGTGGACGATCGCCTGGGCGGTTGGGTAACCCCTGTTGCCGGCATCGATGACCGAGGTGATCCCGAAACGGTTCAGGTCGTGAATGGAATGGACAAGGGCGCTCGTCTGCTCAGCCACAGATGGCTGCGGAACCATGGTCTCCAGAGCAATGAAGGTGAACGTGAAACCATGGACGATGCCAGTGTAGGTGCCGTTATCGTCCCTTTCGAACTCGGTGCCCGACAACCCCGGGAACCGATCCGTGCCCACGCCGAAGACCTCCATCGCCTGGTCGTTCATGATCGCGCGGTTGTAGGCGTACTGCACGATCGCCGGGTGATTGGGCACGGCCTTGCGCAGCTCTTCCTTGGTGGGAAATCGCTGTTCCTCGAACTGGAAGGGGGACCAGCCCCCGATCACCTTCACCCAGTGCCCCTCTGGTGTGCGTCCCGCCTGCTCGCTCAGCATGTCCAGCGCCTGACGCAGCGTAGTCACACCGTCCCACCTCACGTTGTAGGTGTAGCTGCTCTCGTTGAGGACATGGGTGTGGGCATCGTTGATGCCCGGGATCAGTCTCCGACCTGCAGCATCGATGATCTGGGTGCTGGAATCTTTCAGGCCAAGAATGTCGGCATCGGTGCCGACCGAGTAGATGCGACCGTCCTTGACGGCCAGGGCGGACGCTTCTGGCTGTGCCAGGTTCGCGGTGAAAACCTTCGCGTTGAACACGATCAGGTCTGCGCCTGGTGGCTGCCGCGCGGCCTGTGCTGGGACGACGTGCGCGTTGTGCACTGCCAGCAACGCTATCAACACTCCTCTTATCACCTTCGTACGGATTGAACGCTGGGCCATGACGGTTCCTCTTGGAGCGACGCGTTGTGCGAGTTAGGAGGCCGGCCCGCGGCTGCGGCGAGACGCCAGTACCGGGTGGTGAGAGTCCCTACCGGCCGACGGGCAGGTCGTCAATCTTCCCCCACCTGGAAAGGGGCGGCGCCCTCAGGTGTCTTCACAGTCCACGAGCCGGACTGCCGGAAGGAGCTGGAAGATGCATAGGTATCTTCCATGAACTGGAAATAGGTCATCTGTCCGCTACGGACCTTGGCGTGGATGGAAAACGGTGATGTGAACACACGATCGACTGCGACGGACCGGTAGGTGAACGTGCCGAAGATGGCGACATCCTCTCCGGATGCGATGGTAGTGGCAATGGTGAAGTCTTCGGTCTTCCAGTAATCCGCTAGCCGCAGGAACACTCCGCTGAAAGCCTGCGGGCCCTTGTTCGTGCCGGTCCAGGGCAGAATTCGCTTGAGCTCCGGGTTGTCGAAGTTGAGGGACACGTAGGTTGCGCCTGGCGCCACCAGCCGCTCCGCAGCAGCCTCGACTTCGTCGGACGCAGTATTGGACAGGAACTCCATGACAACCGCGAGTGACGTTGCAGACTGCGCCTCACCAATCGACTGTGCTGTAGCCGGCGCGACAGCTGAGAGCGATGCGCCGATCGCAGGTACTGCAACGAGCGACGTACTGTGGGTGATTGGAATCATTAGCTATCTCCGCTGAAGTGTGTGAACGATCGCGTACCGTGACGCTCGCCCCGCCGCCTCACGGCAACGCGTGATTCGGCCTCGCCGGCGGCGGCGGTCCAATGGCATGTCGCCGGCGCCAGGCCATCGGGCTGTCGCCGACGACGCGGCGGAACACTCGGCTCAGATGCGCCTGATCGCACATCCCGCAGGCCAGCGCGATCTGACATAGCGACTCCTCTGTCGTCAGCAGCAGCCGCTGCGCCAACTCCACTCGCTGGCGGGTGACGTAGGTCATCGGTGCCTGGCCGAAGCTTCGTGTGAATGCACGCGAGAAATGGCTCGCGCTCAAACGAGTAAGCGCAGCGAGGTCCTTTACTCGAATCGTCGATTCCAGCTGCTCCTCGACGTAGGCGACAGCGCGGCGGATCTGCCAGCCGGCCAAGCCGCCCTGGAGACCGACGGACTGGCGGGGCATTGGCGCGAGGTCGTCGTGCAGGAGATCCAGCACCCGCGCGACGCAGGCTCTCGCGAATGCACGATCGGACAGAAGTGCCGCTTGGGCGTCGTTCAACAGTACCGCGACGTCGGCGGGGTGCTGCAGGTAGCCGCCAGGCACACCGATGCACCCTGCCACGCCAGTCGTTTCGACCAGTTCCATGATGTAACTTCCCTTCTCGATCTCGACTGCCGCGAGACAGCCGGTAGGTGAGGCAGGATCGCGCAGGTGTCGGGACGTTCGCGTCGGTCGAAGTCCCTGTATCTTCGCGGGTTCGTCTCATGACCCCTCGAGGGGGCCTGGGCCAAGCCGCGTGCTCCGGGGGAGCACGGTGGCCGCGATGATGCCGAACATCGCGGCCGTCGCCCGTGCGACTGCTTGGGTGGCGCGTTCAGCGCCCCAGTGTCCGCGTTCGAATTCCCGGGCGCGGGCGATGACGGCCGGGCTCCAGGGAATCTCCGGGTCGAACTGGTGGAGCGCGCCGCTTCCCGAGAGCAACGCTGCAAGCGCGGCGACACGCGTCGTCGGCTCGACACGGTCCAGGAGGACCTGGCGAACGTCGGTGAGGAGACCGGACCTGCGTCCGCTGCCTCCGTCCTTGAGGCTCGTGGTCTTGAGCAGACCGAGAACCTTGCCGTTCTCCTCACGGATGTCGCCGCGCGCAATGAGACGCTCGAGCAGAGGCTGGCGGAGTGTCGGCCCGATCCGGGCGAGCACGGTCTGAAGCTTGCCGGGTGTGTCCCGGGCACGGAGCCACGCCGAGCGCAGAATCTCGTCCGACGGTGCCCGCCCTTCGACGGCAACCACACTCATGACCCCGGTGCCGCTGGTCGTGGTCGTCACGCTGTCATTGAAGGCGAGCTCTGCCACTACTGCCCCGGCCAGCACGTCGGCGAGGGTGTTCTCGCCCGCGATGGTGCCGGAATCGGGTTGGAACAGGACGAGCAGCAGATCCTCGGCAAGTGTCGGGGTACTGAGCGTGTTCATTGGTCGGTCCCTTCCGATGTGTCTCCGGTCGACGATGGTGGCGGCCGCCTAGTCGTGGACCGAGCCGAGGAACGCACGCAGCGCGGTGTTCACCTCGTCGGCGTGGGTCCAGAGCAGTCCGTGCGGAGCGCCCTCGATCTCCACGTATGCCGCGTCGGGCAGGCTCTCCCGAAAGCGGCGGGCAGTGGCGTCGATAGGCAGGATCTTGTCGGCGGTGCCGTGCAGGATCAGCGCCGGTGTGCCGCTGGCGCGGACCGCCTCGATGTCGGCTCGGAAGTCCTCGGTCCACGAGGACACGACGGCGTGGGCTGCTACGGGCGCGCTGGAGACGGCGACATTCCAACTCGCGGTGACCGCCTCCTGGCTGATCCGAACGCCGAGGTTCTCGTCGAGGTCGTAGAAGTCCGAAAAGAACTGGGTGAACCAGGCGTAGCGGTCATCTCTCGCCGCGGCCTCGATTCCGTGAAAGACACCCTGCGGCACGCCCTCGGGATTGTCGTCGCGGGCGACGAGGAACGGCTCCAGCGCGGCGAGGAACGCCAACTTCGCGACGCGCTCGTGGCCGTACTTCGAGACGTAGCGGGCGAGTTCGCCCGTGCCCATCGAGAAGCCTATGAGGATGACGTCGCGCAGATCGAGGGTCTCCAGGACAGTGCTCAGATCGGCGGCGAACGTGTCGTAGTTGTATCCGGAGCCGACCTTCGACGACTGGCCGAACCCGCGACGGTCGTAGGCGATGACGCGGTAGCCTGAGGCGAGGAGCTCCGACACCTGGCGCTCCCAACTGTGGCCGTTCAGCGGATAGCCGTGGATCAGGACGACGGGCTGCCCCGCCCCCTGATCCTCGTAGTAGAGCTCGACCGGGATGGAGTTCTCGTTCCCAACCGTGATGAATCCCATGACTTCCCCCTTTTCAGCGATATCGGTGAGAACGCTCGTTCCCGCCGGTCCTCGCCGGTGATTGCCGGCGTTTGTCAGGGTCGCGCAACTGGCAGCAGGTTCGCGTCGGTGAAAGTCCCCATTTCTTCGCCGGTTGTCACCTGATGCGACGGGCAGGATCGTCTTGCCCTCCACCGCCACGGCAGGCGGCTCGCGGCTGCAAACCTGCGTGGTGACGCTGGCGCTGCAGACGGTCAGCTCCGCTCCGCCCTGCGCGCAGAGTGCTGCGGCCCTCAGGAGCGAGGGGTGGCCGGCTCGAGGTTTCGCGTGGCAGCGCGGGTATGCAGGTTGACGCCAGGTCAGAAGCGATACGTCGCCCACGCGGCAACGAAGCCGATGGCGCCCGCAGGCCCCGACTCCCGGATGAACGGCCCGGCCGTGAAGTGCGACGCGTTGGCCGTGAAGGACAGGCGCTTACTCACCTGCCACTCGGCCTTGACGCCCGGTGAGTGCCCGACGAACCTCGCACGTATCCCCTCGCCTGACCGCAGGAGATTGCCCGGCATCGCATGGACCCCGTCGTCCAGCTGCTGCCGCCAGAAGAACTGCCAGCTGGCCGTGACGATGAGGCCGGCGCGGGGCGTCAGCTCCAGTTGCGGATGAAGGTCCATGTGATCGATCAAGGTCAGGGTCGGGAACGACGGCACTCATGGGCGACGAGTCGTCGAACATCCCCGCTGCCGTGCGCACGTACCGCGCGCCGACGCCGTCCACCCGCCACTGCCCCTTCGCCACGATGATGCTGACCGCATCAAAGGCCTGGCGAACGTTCGGGCCTTCACGCGTGCTCACGAGCCGCTGCGAGCCGAAGGCCAGTTCCTGCCGTCCGACACGCCCTGTTACCGCGCCATGCGAGACCTCCACGAAGGCCTGGTGGATGTCGAACTGGTCCTCGTCGGCAGGACGAGGGCCTCCGGCCCGTCCGTTCGCGATGCCGCTCTTCACCTCGCCGTACAGCCGCATGCGCGCTGGCCATGATCGGGGAGGCCAGCAGGCCGGCCAGTACGAGGCTGAGGCGGCGTCTCACGGCGTCCTCCTCACTCGCATGCGCCGACGCCCTTCGTGGATGGTCTGGCGGCGTCCTGCCGGGTGGACGCCCTCCTGCCACGGTCACAGGCGCCTGGTTCGACACCTGCGCGGCGCCTGGGCGGCGGCATGATCGTCGTCATCGGCTTACAAGTTGATGCCGGCAATGCGCAGAGCGTGCGCGAGCGCCTGTGTGAAATAGGCGCATGTCGAAGCGCTCCATTGGCGATCCGGGCGAGGAGCGTCGACGACGCGTACCTGGCGAGACGGCACCTCACGGATTGCGGTGATCTGGGCCGACCAGGGACAGTAGTACCCGTTTGCGAATGCGCCTCCTGCCTGCTCGACATGCGACGGAAGCCCGTCGCAGAGTTCGATGGTGGCCTCGGCGAACTGCACGTCGACCAGATGCCACGACCAGCCGGAGTTGACGCTCGTGCCGGACACGATTCGTCCGATCGGGATGCGCGCGGACCCGCCTTGCTGTGCCTTGCGAGCAGCCTCGATGTCCTCGTCCTCGACCAGCTGGACCCTGAACGTTTCGTTGCCCACCCTGAAGGTGACCAATGCGCTCGCACTCGGCGCGGTGGGACTGTCGGCACAGGCCGACCAGAACGGCAGAGTGACCGCCAGGAGCACCGCAGCCAGGCGGCCCCGCGTCGCCCGAGACAAGGCAAGGCCTCCCTCGGCGCCCGGCTCGTCCTGGTACACCGCCAACTTACTCAGGATCGTGTCGTAGCGCGAGACACCGATCGTCATTGGCCCTTCCTGACGCATGTCCCGGAACATGTCGGCCTCCTGGAAGGAGGGCTGGTCCAGCGGTGCGTCGCCAACGGCACACGAGTGATTGGTCATGGACTGTCTCCTTGATGATGGCTGATGCCTGCTTCCGCCATCGGCTTGCCTTGCTGTGTCGTGACTAGACGTACGTACAACCTGCGCCGAAGCTCGACTCGATTCAGTGCGGCGCGCGTCAGCCCCACTGGTGTCCAGTGTCGACTGCGATGGCGTAGAGTGATTGCTGTTCCCTACGGTGATTTGTATGAGCGCGCCGTCGCGCGTTGTCCGATGCATGCGCGACAAAGGGCAGGAGCCCAGGCTGTGGACCACCGGGCCGGAATCTCCGCAAGCGGATCAGATCGAGAGCAGCCGCACCATGCGTCGATGCGCGATGCCAGAACGCCACGGACGGACGGGCGGCATGACCGAGCATGCAAGTCCGATACGCCGTCGGACGACGGCGTCAGCGTCGCACGTGTAAGTTGAAACGAGTACGAGAGACATGCCGACGACGACGGCGCGGTCTGGCGCCGTCTGTCGTCGCCGGCTGGCAGCCCGGTTGCCGGCACCGTGGGGTTCAGGGCCCGCTCACGACCGTCGCCGCTCACCCCTTCAGGCTGCGTTCAAGAAACCGCAGCATTGCCGTTGCGATCTCGCGGCCGTGCGTTTCAAGGGCCAGGTGACCGGTATCGAGGAACAGCACTTCGGCGCTGGCATTGTCCCTCTTGAACGCATCGGCTCCGGCCGGCGTGAAGAATGGATCATGCCTGCCCCAGATCGCCAACGTTGGCGGTTGGTACTGCCGGAAGAACTCATGAAGCTCCTCGTACTGCCTGATGTTCTGGCCGTAATCGAGCAGCAGGTCCATCTGCGCGTCCACACCGATGCGATCGATTGCCGCCGATGCCAGCTGATACCCCTCAGGCGCGATCAGGGACGTATCCTGGACCCCTTCGGTATACTGCCACTTGATCATCTCCGGCGTGTTGAAACGACGCAGGGCCTCGCGATTCTCGACACTGGGGTCGCCCCACGCCTTGCGCATCTCGGCCCAGCCCTCGCTCAAGCCCACCTCATACGCGTTGCCATTCTGGCTCACTATGGCGGAGATCCTCTGCGGGTGCTTCACGGCCAGGCGCCAGCCCACAGGGGCGCCATAGTCGAATACGTACATGGCGTAGCGGTCCAGGCCCTTGGCCACTGCGAAGGCATCGATGACCGACGCGAGGTTATCGAACGTGTAGCTGAACTCGGCCCCTGCCATCACGGTAGTCTGGCCGAAGCCAGGAAGGTCAGGAGCAACCACGTGATAGTCCAGAGCCAGCACCGGTATCAGCTCGCGGAACATGTATGAGGAGGCGGCAAACCCGTGCAGCAGGAGGACGGCTGGCGCCTCTGGCCGACCGGCTTCGCGATAGAAAACGCGGACGCCTTCGACTTCCACGCTTCGATGGTGGACCTGTACGGGATTGTCGGCCGCCGTCGCTGAGGCGGTACTGCCGTAACGCGCGGCTTCAACAGCGGATTTCTCAGGGCTCATGGCTATCTCCTTGGAGTGATGGGGTGTCGTGCGCGATGACCCGCGGCTCGTGGAGCACGCCGGCAGTCCGTTGCGAAGGGTGGCGAGGCGGTCTTGACAGCCATGCGACTCGACTCCTGACGGTCTAGTTTGGGTAGAAGGGAGGGCACGTCGCCTTCCCTGCCGTCCAGTGTCGAACGCGGAGGCGCCGCGCGCTTGCCTGCCTATACGGTGATTTGTGCGAGAGCATCGTCGGACACGCTATCCGGTCGCGCACCGTCGCCCCGGCGCTGCCGCGTGACGCTCGCAGCAGCACGACCATACAAACGGCACGTGGAAGGTGCAATCGCTCGACGCCGCCTGTGGCTGACACTGGATCCCACGACGCTGCTGGCATTGTCAGTTGGCAGCCAATGGCCATGACGTGCCGCCACCAGATCGCCGCCGCCGCATCGGCGCACCGCAGGTGCCGCATTACGCGGGCGGCGCGCCGGGCGCGTCACTGCAACGGCCGCCCGCATGCAGCAGCAACGCGGTGGTGTGACTGCACGGTGTCGCGCTGGCGCGGCTTTCACCAGGAGAACGTCATGATCGATCTGAACGGAAAACGCGCGTTGGTGACCGGTGGCTCGCGGGGCATCGGTGCTGCGATCGCGTTGGCGCTCGCGGAGAACGGCGCCGACGTGGCATTCACCTACCGGCACGCCGCCGGGAGGGCTGGTGAGGTGGTCAAGTCCATCGAGAGCACGGGCCATCGAGCGGTCGCCATCCAGGCCGACAGCGCCGTCCCGGGCGACATCAATCGGTCCGTGAGCGAAGCGGTCGCGGCGCTCGGTGGACTCGACATCCTCGTCAACAGCGCCGCGCTCGGCCACACTGGAACCATCGCCGAGATCGACGTGAACGCCTATCAGGCCCTGATGGACGTCAACGTGCGAGCCCCAGTGCTGTTTGCAAAAGCGGTCATCCCGCATCTCACCGCAGGGGGACGCATCATCACGATAGGCTCGGCGTTGGGCGAGCGGGTCCCGTTCCCCGGCATCACCGTTTATGCGATGTCCAAGGCGGCACTGACCTCCTTTACCCGGGGTCTCTCTCGGGAGCTCGGCCCGAACGACATCACCGTGAACCTCGTGCAACCAGGAGCGACCCATACCGATGCGAATCCGACGCACGGCGAGGCGGCCGACGCCCAGCGACGCCTGACGGCCTTGGGCCGTTACGCCGAGCCGCGCGAAGTCGCGAACGCGGTGGTCTTTCTGGCCAGTCCCGCTGCGAGCGTGATCACGGGCGCCATCCTCACTGCGGACGCCGGCGCCATCGCCTGAACCGCGTTCACACCCCGCTCCGTCACGAAAGCGAAGGGAACCGCTCACGACCGCGCGCGATGTGGTGTCTCCGGCCACCGCTGTAGCAGCGGACGTTCGCTGCGGGCGCCGAGGCGTCCGTTGGGCAGGTTCAGTCATGTCGTCTATCCTCACGGCCTTTGCTCAGCGAGGCGTTCCAGACCTGCGAGTGTCCACATGGCGCCGCCGCTGCGAAAGTAGACGCGCACCGGCGCGCGCCACGCCGCCACCGGCGGATCCACGGCGGCGATGTCCACCCGCACGAACGTACCCGTCCCACGGGGGACGCCGGCCGGAGCGTGCACCTGCCCGGCCCTGCCGGTGACTGCCGAGGCGATCAGCGAGCTCTTCCCCGTGTCGTTGTCGAAGGCATACCAGTCCGTCGCATAGGCGCGCGGCGCGCTCGCCACGTCGGCCTCGACGGCGGCGTTGACGAACGTGAGCGTGGTGCCGTCGAAGGCCGGATCGACCACAGGATTCAGCAACGGCAGGTAGCGTGCGCCGATGCGGTCGCGACGTCTGGCCAGGGTGCGCGTGAGGTAGGCGGCCGCCGTTGGGTCGCTGTATCGGGCGCGTGCGACCGCCGCGTCAATCATCTGATCGCTGATCGCCATCACCTTGCGCGCCGCCCAGAACGCATCATCGACCCGCATCTGACGATGCGCGGGGTTGGGCACGCGCGTCTTCCACGTCGCCGGATCGAAATGGTCGGCCTCGATGTTGCCGATCGCGCGAAACCGCGGATACGTGATCCGGCGCCATGACGGAATGGGCAGGCCAGGCGGCATCAAGCGCTGCGCCAGCTTTCGTCCCTCGAAGACGTACTCATGGCCTTCGTCGTACTCACGTGGTTTGAGGGCGGCGCTGCCAAGGGTCGATCCGAAGTCAATCAGGTGATGGCGCACGAATGCCTGGCCCTCACCTTCGATCAGCGTATCGAGCGTGTTGATCGCCTTCGCGTCCACGTGATTCAGCCACGCGCCGAACACGCGCAGCGCGCGCAGCTCGCGGCGGTGCTCATGCGGGACGACGTCGTTCGGATCGTCCGGGCGCGTGCCCTGGTAGAGGAACCCTCCAAGCGGTGTCCCCTCGAGCGCGCGACTGGCGAGCACCCGGTACGTGCCGTCGGCGTTCCGTGCGGCACGGCGAAGCAGCCGGTGGATGTCGCCGATGGTCATGCGCCTGGTCCGTCGAGGTCCCAGCGCCAACTGCAGCGCATCGGCGAGTTCCAGGTGCTCGGGCCGCAGGGACGCGATGTGGTTCTCGGGCACGTGGTAACCGAGCGCCCAGAAGAGCGTCGTCGCCACCACCTCCGCGCCCGTGGCCAGTTCCGGGTGCCCCGGCGGATCGAACTTGATGAACCACGTCACGCCGGCCGTGTCCCGGATCGTGAACCCTGGAGTGACACCGTCGGCCTTCGCCGAAACGACCGTCCACCGGCCCGGCACCGGACCCTCCGTCGTGTCGGACCCGCGCGCGACGTCGGCGGCAGTGAGCGGCACCGTTCCGACGCGGTGCGTGAACCAACTGGAGTTCGGCACGTCGTCCACGGTGTTGACGTTCAAGGCGCGCGTCGCGGCAGGATCGCCCGCGCGGCCGAAGGTGTTGCGCAGCTCATCCCACGCCAGGTTGATCGACCGGGCCTGTACGCCGGAGGCGTCCTCCGTGTCGCGCTCGCGCGTGAGGGGATCGTCGTCATGGAACGTCCGCCCCGCGCCGGAGGGCCAGGTGGCCGCCAGCAGGAGCAGGGCAGGGGTCAACAGGGACACACGCCATCTCGCCATGTTCGTACTCGCTCAGAAGCTCGGCCCGGTCGAGAGGTGGAGTCGCCAGCCCTCGCGACTTCGTGCCAGATCGACGCGCAGCGCGGTGAACGCCGGACC
This sequence comes from Acidobacteriota bacterium, assembly GCA_023429845.1. Classification (GTDB taxonomy): domain Bacteria; phylum Acidobacteriota; class Vicinamibacteria; order Vicinamibacterales; family Vicinamibacteraceae; genus Luteitalea. The sequence goes on along the minus strand of JAEZCY010000201.1, from coordinate 6,180 downwards.
GTGGAAACGGGCCCCGATGCCCCACGCCGTCTCGAGGTCGTGCAGATCCAGGTGGCGGCGGGCCGCGACTGCCTTGCCGCCGTCGAGAAACAGCGCCATGTCGAGGACGCGTGAGGGTGTCCAGCGCAACTCCCCACGCAGCAGCAGACGGTGGCGATCGACGAAGCGGTACTGCTGGAAGCCGCGCAGCGAATCGCCGCCGCCGACGTAAGGCAGCAGGTAATGCGGAATCGTCTGGTCGCGCGCAGCGTCCGTCGTCTGCGCGTTGGCGTGGAGCGCGACAACCCAGTGCTCATGAAACACCGGCACGTGCTGGCGGAGATCGACATCGAGCATGGTGAAGCTGGATCGTCCACGAGCCACGTCACGGTAGACATGCAACGTGACATCGCGAAGCGCACCGCGGCGGGTGTAGCCCGGCGACTCGCGAGTGTCGTGACGAAGGGCGGCGCTGCCGTGCACCCAGGAGGCGTGGGTCCCCTGCCCTGGCGCGTCGGCGAGTTCGAACTTGTCACCGATGATCGGTGCGCTCCGTCCTGCCCTGGAGTCGATACCCAGGTAGCCCGCGCTCGCCGACAGCGCGAGGCGCTGTGCGGGGCGCACCAGCGCGCGCGCGCGGAACGTGGCGGTGCGGCGGCCGTAGCGGCCTGGTCTTCCGTCGCTGTCCGCCGATGCGAGACCAAAGAACGGCAGGTCGGGCGAGTCCTCCCACGAGGTCAGCACACCCACGCTCGTCGAGCCCGCTCCGAGCTGGTCGAACGTCAGGGCGGTGTCTGCCAGCACGAAGCCGGTGGGCGACGCTTGAACCCTGGTGATCCAGAGCCCATCGCCGCGGACGGGCTGCCAGTACGCCGCTCCGGGGGCAAGGCCACTGCCAGGCCTGATCGATCCGAGGACAGGGCTGATGTCGGGAGGCTGTGGTATCAGGAGGCTCTCCACGCGGTCAAGAATCTGCTCGCCTCGATCGCGCACCGGAGGACGCAGCTGCGTTGCCTTGGCCGCCTTGCGGGCGGCGATCTCGGCGGCGCGGGACGGCTGAAGTTGCTCCCCCGGCGCCAGGCCTCGCGCGGACGATGCCTGGGCCCGGGGCGGCGGCTCGCCGAGTTGCCGAACGGCGTGGTAGGGAATGGTTGGGCGCGGCGTGGCCAGCAGGTTGTGATCTGCCCCTACGGCGATGACCTCGTCGCCCGTCACTACCACGGCGGGAGGCGCCTCGCCGCCGCCGACCTTGGTCGCCATGCGTGCGGTGCAGATGACCGGGCCCGCTGTCTCCTGCGCATCGACAGTCGCACCCGGCACTAGAAGCAGTGCGAGCAAGGCGCCGTGAATGTGGTGTGGTGCCAACATGGTCGGACGGAGACCAAGCATGATCCGAACCCCGGCGATGCCGGCGTCTGCAGCCAGCGCGACGCCGCTGGCGGCTGCGCGATTGAAGAGGGAGCGCTCTCTCGACGGGAACACGAATGACTCCAATCAGAAGCGGTACGTCGCCCATCCGGCAGTGACGGTGACGGCGCACCAAGGCCCGGCATCCCGTGTCGCTTCTGCCGGTTCGGGGCACCGCATCCATGGCGTTTGAGCGAGGCCGCCTCGTCCACGAAGCGGCGCACGCTCCAACACCAGCCCGCCGTCCTATGCGTGCGCCACTGCGGTGTCAGCCCCACCGGTGTCCAGTGTCGACTTCGAACGCGGCGGAGTGATTGCCGTTCCGTACGGTGATTTGTACAGGCATGCCGTCGGTGCATCGTCCAGCTCTGTCGCTATGACGGGCGGCGGGCTGGCGCTACAGCCAACCGAGCCGGAGTCGACTGGGCCGCTCGGGTCCAGCCGCACCGGCGCGCGTCGATGCTCGACGCCACCGTGGCACGCGTACCACGGTCGCAGCACGGAGATCCAATGCCCAGTCCCGCAAGGGTTGTAGAGAGCCAACGGCGTTCACAGCGCGCTGACCGCCCTGCTGCCGATCGTGGTCAGCCGCGAGTTGCAGGCCAGCGCCGGGCCCTATGACCTGAGCAAGATCACCGCACTGTTGCGTCGCTGGTAGACAGCCTGGATCACGGTGCTGCCGCCGCTGCAGGCAGCCGCGCAGAACTCGGTGCCGGCATGGGTGGGCGCACGCGCGCTGGCGTTGTAAGTCGTCGTGTTCTGCGTCGGCATGGCGCTGGGCGATCAGCCATGCGGCGATCACCGTCTTGCCGAACGCTGTGGTCGCCGCCAGCGCTCCCGTATCGTGCGGTGCCATCGCCTCGGCAGCGGCCGTCTGCTCGGATCTCGGTTCGCCGGTGAATGGACGTCCAGGATCCGACGACCTCACAGTTCGTCCCGAACGATGACGCGCGTACCTCGCTGCGAGGGTGCCATCGTCTAGAGCTCGTCGACGCCCTCCTCCTGCGGCGGCAGACGCACGCCCAGGACGCGGCCACGTCGTTCCGCGTCCTGAACGATCGATTCGACCTCTGCACGACCGATGCGTCGCACGCTCGCCAGGAACGCCCATCGCCCTCCGTGGCGAGAGTACGCAAGCATCGGGTGGCGGTGAACGACTCGGGCGCTGCCGTGGGACGATGGGCCGCAGCGACGCGTCATCATGCCGAAGCCGTCACGACCCGCAGCGCCCGCGCCGACGAACGCCTTCATCGTCGTCGACGGCCGACGCTGGAGGGCCGCCGATCCTCATATTCCCGACAACCTGAGACAGGAACTCGTCAACGAGTTGATGTCGGCCCGGCGCGCCGTTCGCGACGCGAAGGATGCGCTTGCGGTGCGCCGCAGTCGTCGGCGCGTCAACGATGCCAAGGTGGCGCTCGGCGAGCGCGGACGTGCGTGGTGGCTGCCGCCTGACCCGGTCGCGCTGGTGCGACGCGTCGAGGCCGCGATGCGGGCGCTGCTCCGAAGCCGGCAGCCTGGCCTGACGATCTGCCCCAGTGACGTCGCACGTATCGTGGGTGGCGACACGTGGCGCACCGTGCTCGCCCTTGTGCGCGAGCAGGCGGTGCTGATGTCGGGACGCGGCGAACTGGAGATTCTGCGTCGCGGCCAGGTGGTGCAGGAAGATCCTACGAGAGGCGTGCTGCGATACCGGCTGACCGCGCCGCTCGCGTCCGAGCCGGGCCCATCACCCTGACGACCGTCGCCGCCTCGTGCCGGCTGGCGGATGTGCATGGGCGCTACCGGAACAGCTGCCCGATCGCGATGTAGAAGCGCGTGCCGCCTTCGAAGCCGAAGCTGACGCCGCCGAAGACCGGGCCGAGAATCGTGTCGGCGACGAGCCCCAGGCTCACGTTCGTCGACCACGTCAGGTGCTCCCATTCATCGAAGGCAGACCCGCCTTCGATCCACGATCCGAGGAAGAGCGGGCCGCCGACAAAGTCGGGCAGGCGCGCCACCTGGCGCAGGTAGCCCGCCGTCGTCACAAGGTACTTGTCGCCGCGCTCCTCGCCGACGTCGAACGCGCCTAGGCGGAGCAGACCGCCAATGGGGAACTGCTCGGTCGGGAGCGGACGGCCGTCGAACGACGTGCCGAAGCCGCCGGCGAGAAAGAGGCGATTGGCGCGCGCGGCCTTCTTCGATGTGAACCACGATGCCGCCGTCTCGAACTGAGTGACGCCTTCCGTCTTGCGGGTCGGATCCGAGGGAAGCTGGATGTCGGGGTAGTTCAGGAAGTGTTCGAGGCGGCTGACGACACGCAGGCCGTGCGAGGGCACGACCGGGCTGTCCTGATCATCGTGGGTCCATTGCGCGTGGAATCGGGTCTCACCGCCGCCAACTTCTGGCAGCCCGGGATCTCCGGTGCGGACGCTGGCGTCGAACCGTCCGACCGTGAAGCCCGCCCGAGCCTCGTTGGTCCGGCTCAGGTTGACGCCGCCATCGACGCCGAGGACCGATCGTGTCTGCCGGTACGACGCCTGGACGCGCCCGTCAGAAACGACGTTGAACGTGTGCACCGAGATGCCGGCGAACGGCTCGACGAAGAGGCGCGTCGTGAAGAGTGACTTGTAGAGAGCGATGCCCAGCGCCGGGTCCGACCCGAGCGCGCCGTCGAGCCGCAGCTCGGACCCGGACCCCACCTTGTCGAACGCGAGATAGCGGGCATTCAACCCGAAGCGGAACTCGTTCGCGGTCGTGTTCTCGAGGCTGACGCCGAGAAACAGGAACGGCGGTGCGTACGGCTTGGGAAACGCCGTGATGAAGAGGCCGTGCAGGCCATCCCGCTCGCGCACGCTCCAGCGCAGCGACTCGTAGCGATCGAGGCCGCCGAGCTCGGTGAGCGTGGCGGCAAGCGCCACAGGATCGAGCGGCTGACCCTGGTGAACGGTCATCGCACGCCGCACGAACTCCGTGTCCGACGACGCGGCGCCGCTGACCTCGACGAAACCGATCGTCGGCATCGACGTTCGCCTCGCGGCCGCACGCCGCGCCGACCACTGCTGCCACTCCGCCTCGCTCACGGCGAGCGGCAGCAACTGATCTTTCATCGTCTCGGCGCCGCGGTAGCCTTCCTGGATGAGGTCGCGGAACCGCCGCCAGTCGAGCGATCCATAGTTGGTCACGGGCACGTCGATGACGACGTCGGCCGAGTTGAGGGCCTCCAGCGTGTTGGCGCGCATCATCGCGTCGAGGGTCGCACCGGCCAGGCCAAAGAGCGACGCGCTGACCGACTGGCGATCGGTCAGGTCGCCGACGTTGACCGCAATGACCTTGTCCGCTCCCATCTGCCGAGCGACATCGGCTGGGACGTTGTTCATCGCACCACCGTCCACCAGCAGGCGATCGCCGTCTTCGATTGCCGGAAAGACCAGCGGCAACGACATCGTCGCCCGCATCGCGGTGGCAAGCGATCCGCGATCGAGCACGACGAACTTTGCGGTTTTTAGATCCACGGCCACGGAGCGAAAAGGTGTCGGCAGCTCGTCGAAGGTGGCGATGCCGTAGTACGGCGCCGCGATCCGTGCGAGGAAGAGATCAACCTGCTGGCCGTTGTTGAGCGACGGCGGTGGTGCCAAACCGTTCTTCAGGCCGAACTCGAGATGCGATGGATACGAGCGCAGATCGCGCTTGCGACGGACGTTGGCGAACTCGAAGCCGCTGCGTCCGAACATCGCATCCCAGTCGATCTCCGCGAGCATCGCTTCGATCTCCGGCGGCGTCATGCCGGTGGCATACGAGCCGCCGATGAGGCCGCCCATGCTGGTGCCCGACAGCACGTCGACCGGAATGCGGTGCTCCTCGAGCCACTCGAGCACGCCGACATGCGCGAGGCCACGGGCACTCCCGCCGCCGAGGGCGACGCCCACGCGCGTGCGCGGCGTGCCGGACGCCAGTGAGGGTGTCTGCGCATACGCGGCGGACCCGGCCAGGACGATCGCGACGGTCGCGACGATGGTGAGGGTCGAACCCACGAGGGTACGGAACACGCGGGAAATGAGCATCATCTGGTGTGCCGTCGGACTACCACAGCGCTCGTCGATGCGAGGCGCGGCAGCGCTCGCACACCGCCCCTTGCTGCCCCACGACAGCCACTCGCCGTCGTCTGTCGACCATGCGTCAGGTCGCCAGCGACAGCGGGGGTGCTTTGAACTTGCGTTTGACCTGAGAGTCTAGCTGGCGGCGAGGACGGCAGCAACTAGACAGCCGCGAGATGCGCAGCCGTGCGCATCACCATCCTGCGCGGGGGCGCAGGACCAACGTCGACGTGCCCTGGATGGGGAGAGAGTGCGGCGTGTCCCGTGGTCTCGACCCGTTCGACCGAGCGGGCCGAGACATTGCTCCACTCATCAGATGACGGGACCAGGCCCCGTGCCGCAGGCTCAATGGCGGTCGGGCGCGGCGTGCCGCGCCACCTGGCTGTGGCAGCCCCCGCACGTCGCCAGCATCCTGCCGTACGCCTCTTCACGATCGCGGCTGCCCTGCGCCTTCGCCGCGCGTGCGGCGTGCGTTGCCAGCGCGGCTTCCGCCGCGAGGAGCTGCTTGCGCAACCCGACGGGTCCGTCATCGTCCCGAAGGGTGTGCTCGGTGAACGGCCGCACGCCCTCAGCCCACGCCGAATCGGATGGTGCGATGAGGCCCTCGACGAACGCATCGGACCCGTGCTGGTGCAGCAGCATGTGACCGACGATGCCGCTTGCCTTGATCTCGGTGCCGAGCGGCGGCATCGGCCGTACCTGCAGCGCACGATGGCAC
>JAEZCY010000152.1 GCA_023429845.1 Acidobacteriota bacterium | reverse complement strand
GCCCGGCAGTGCTGCTGCCGCCCCCTCGACGCTGCTGCGCGTAGGAAATGTCGGGGACGAGCACCACACATGTTGCGGAGGCGAGCGTTACTGCGAGCATCCGAGACAGAAATTTCACTGCATGTGCTCCGCGAAGGACATCTGACGACTGTCGAGCAAGACAGGTACCAGTCGCGAACGCACGACTGGCAAGCGCGCATGCCTGGTCAGGCACGTCTCGTCCCCAGCGCCGGCATCGGTGTCCCCGTCGGGCGACATCGTGTTTCCTCGATCGATGACGCGCGGGTCACGGCGCGCGGCACCGAATCCCCACGGGCGCTGCTGCTCACGTCATCGCACTTGCAGAGGGCTACGGCGTGGCGCAGTCGCCACTTGCGGCGGCAACAAGAACGGAGTACGTTCTTCGCTTCCGCATAGTTTGTCCCGTCCGCGCCCGCGTCGCGTGCGGTCGTGGCGGTCTCCGCTCACACGGTTCCTGGCAGGTGTGTGATGGATGCACGCTCTTCGATCGGCATGCAGCTCGCGGTGCTGCTCGGGCTCACGTTCGGTCTTCCCGCCGCGGCGCAGGAGGCCAGCCCTGCGCCGGGGGCGACGATTGAGCCGGGAGTGTCGACGAGCAAGTTGATTCAATCGATCTCGATCTCTCCCCTCGTGGCCTTTGCCGGCGCGGACCTGCGCGTCATCGTCCGCGTGCTGCCCGACGCCGGCAACCGCCGACTCCAGCTTGCCGTGGATGCCCCGACGTTCTACGCCAGCACCGAGCGCCAGCTCGATGGGATGGCCGGCGCACGGGCCCACACCTTCAACCTCCAGGAACTGCCGGCGGGCGACTACGAGATCACGGCGGTGCTCGAAGGACCGAGCGGCGTCCGATCGAAGATCACCCGGCAGTTCAAGGTGATGGGCGAGAACGCCGAACTCGGGCAGGGTTCCGACCGCCCACAGCCGATACGCGGCCGACGCGGCCGAGGGCAGTAGCGTCAGCCGACCGCGCGATCACATGTTCGCCGTCCGGGCCGGCACCCGATGCCGGTCCTGGCCTGGCTCGAGCTCCGCCGTCGGGGATGCGTCATCGACACCGATGTGGTGGTGATACACGAGTTCCCCGCCGAGCCAGCCGCCTGCTCCCAGCAGCAATGAGCCGAGCAGCGAGAGACCAAGTCCCCGCTCGCTGATGGCGCCATCTGCATCGCGTTCTCCCCTGGCGAGGACGAACGCCACGAGCGCCGACGAGTTGAACACCGCATGCCATGTCGCGTGTCGTGCCGCGGGTGTGCCGCGGGGTACGGATCCGAAGCAATCCACGATACCCGGCACCGCTGCCACGACGGCGCTCAGCAGCCCGGCGTCCTGTAGATGCCCCGCCGTGCGACCGAACGCGTGGTCCGCACGCTCGATGCCCGACGCCTGCCGATGCCGTGCCTGATCGATGACGTCGAACACGGTCGCGGTGCTCAGCAGCGCGAACGGAAACGGAATCAACATGGGGTGGATGGGATGACCGGCGACGCGTGCGGTGCTCTTCATCAGCGGACCTCATCAGATCTGTTCGTGTGCAACGTGTGACCTGCCGCACTGCTTGCACGTCGCGTTCCTTCAGAGCTGGCCCGCCGCTTGTATGGCGGGACGCAGGGAGGTTGCATGCAGCTGAGTCGAGAGGTGGCACCTGGCGTCGCGTGGATGCGGACGCTGATGGTCAACGTCGCGTTCCTGGAACCCGAGCCGCGAGACGGGCGCTGGGTGCTCGTGGACGCCGGCATGCGCGGCTATCACGGGGCGATCATGCGGGCGGCGCGCGAGCGTTACGGCGACAGGAGGCCGGCGGCGATCGTGTTGACACACGCCCACTTCGACCACGTCGGCGCGCTCGCATCGCTGGCGGAGGCCTGGGACGTCCCGGTCTACGCCCACGCCAGCGAGATTCCGCATCTGACCGGCCGCCGCAGCTACCCGCCGCCCGACCCGACGGTAGGTGGCGGCGCGATGGCCTGGAGCGCGCGATTGTTCCCGCGCGCCCCCCTGAACATCAGCACCCGCGTGCGCGCCCTGCCGCAGGACGGGTCCCTTCCGCCGCTGCCCGGCTGGCGTTGGTTCCATACACCCGGTCACACCGACGGACACGTGTCGCTGTTCCGCGATACGGATCGGGCGCTCGTGTCGGGCGACGCGGTCATCACCGTGAAGCAGGAGTCACTGCTTGCCGTGTTGACGCAGGCGCCCGCGCTGCATGGTCCACCCGCGTACTTCACGACGAACTGGACCCTCGCCGCGCGGTCGGTGCGTGAACTCGCCGACCTGTCGCCGAGCGTGCTCGTGCCGGGGCATGGCCTGCCCATGAGCGGGCCCGAGCTGACACGAGGGCTCCGCGACCTGGCGAACACCTTCGATCGCGAGGTGCCGTCGCACGGGCGGTACCTCCAGACCCCGGCCAGGCTTCGCGAGGACGGCAGTTACGACCTGCCACCCGATCCGTTCCCGGGCGTTCGCGACCAGGTACTCACGGCGATCGGCGTGGCGGCCGCGGTGTCGGCGGCGGTGGCCTGGTTCGCGCGCCCGGCACCCCGCGGGCGGCCGTCGAACGCGCGCAGGCGGCGACGACCACGTCCAGTTCGCGGCCGTCACGCGACGCAACGCTGAGCGGCAGAGCGTCGAGGCATCCGCCTCCGCGC
>JAEZCY010000142.1 GCA_023429845.1 Acidobacteriota bacterium | reverse complement strand
CACAGGTCCGTACCCGCGCCGGCCGCGGCGCGCGCCACGACGACGCGGGCCAGTGCTCCGGCGGCACCGAGAGTCGCAACCACTCGCAAGGCCGCGGCGCCCCCCGTCCCTGCCGCACCCACGCCGGTCACCCCGGCGGCCGTGGCGGTGTTGCCGCCCCCGGCAGTGGGGCAGGGCATGAGCGACGGCAAGTACACGGGACACCCGATCTCGCTGGACTTCCAGGGCGTGGATCTTCGCGCGGTGCTGCGCACCTTTGCCGAGGTCACCGGCCTGAACATGGTGATCGACCCCGGCGTGAAGGGCACCGTGGACGTGACCCTGCGCGACGTGCCCTGGGACCAGGCGCTCGAGATGATCCTGCGCGCCAACCAGCTCGCCTACAGCGTGGACGGCACCATCGTCCGCATCGCACCGATGACGACCTTCTCGAGCGAGGCGGCCGACCGTCGCAAGCAGGCCGAGGAGCGGCTCCGCGAGCTGGCGGTGTCGAAGAAGGAGTACCGCACGGTGCGTTTGAGCTACGCCAACGCCAAGGACCTGTCGGCCCTGGTGAAGGCCACCGGCCTGACGACCTTCGGCGAGGTGCAGGTCGACGCGAACACCAACACGCTCATCCTCTTCGACATCCCCGAAGGGCTCGCCAAGGCCGAACGGCTGATTGGCGAACTCGATCGGCCGCAGGCGCAGGTGGAGATCGAGGCGCGCATCGTCCGCACGACCAAGACGGCCGCCCGTGAGCTCGGGCTGTTGTGGGGCTTCGGCGGCCGCATGTCGCCCGAGCTGGGCAACACGACCAACATGGCGTTCCCCAACTCGATCCTCGGCGGCGGCAATGCCGGCGCGATCAACTCGAACGCCGACAGCGCGTTCATCAAGCTCGGTAGCGTCAACGGCGCCTTCAATCTCGATGTCGCGCTGTCGGCGCTCGAGACACAGGGTCGCGTGAACATCATGCTGCGGCCCCGCGTGGTCACGCAGAACAACGTCAAGGCGACGATCACCCGCGGCCAGGAGATCCCCTACACCACGTTGACGGCGCCGCCGGTGGGCGAGGGCGTGTCGGTGATCCAGCCGATTCCGCAGGTCCAGTTCAAGACCGCCGCCCTGACGCTCAACGTGACGCCGCGGATCACCGAGGCCAACACGGTGATCCTCGACGTGGACGTCGACAACGGCTCGGCCGGACAGATCGAGCTGAACGGCAACCGTTCCATCAACACGCAGCGCGTCGTCACGCGCGTCCTCGTCGCCGACCAGGGGACGACGGTCATCGGCGGCATCAACGAGGCCAGCAGCCAGATGACCGAGGACCGTACGCCGGGCCTGCACAAGCTGCCGGTGCTCGGCCGCCTGTTCCGCCGTGACACGGCGACCGACGACGAAGGCGAGCTGCTGATCTTCATCACGCCGCGCATCCTGCGGGACGGAGGGCCCGTCAAATGACACTTACACGTTTCGCCTCGACGGCCCGACGTGCGCGCACGATGCGCGCCGCGGCCGTGCTCCTGCTCGCCGGTGCGACCGGCCTGACCGCGGGCTGCAGCAGCACCGTGCGCAGCGGTCAGTCTCCGGCCTACCTGGTGCTCCAGCGCCTGGAAGGCTCCTCCGGCGCCGAGAGCGGCGGCACGTTCCAGAGCGTGCTCCGCTCCGACGTCCTCACCAAGGGCGGCATCTTCGAGGACAACGGCCGGGTGACGCTGTCGCTCGCCCTGAAGGACGTGACCAACCCCACGGGACCGACGGCCAACAACCTGATCACGCTCAACCGCTATCGGGTCGAATACCGCCGGACCGACGGCCGCAACACGCCCGGTGTGGACGTGCCGTACGCCTTCGAGGGCGCGCTCGGCGTGACGGTGGGCGAGCAGCCCACCGCGGCGGTGTTCACGCTGGTCCGCGTGCAGGCCAAGCTCGAGGCGCCGCTCGTCACACTCCGGCAACTCAACGGCGCGCTGGTGATTTCCACGATCGCCGACGTGACCTTCTTCGGCAAGGACCAGACGGGACGCGACGTCACCGTCGCCGGGTCCATGAGCATCAACTTCGCCGACTGGGCGGATCCCGAGTAGCCAGGTGCAGCCATGACGAACGCACGATTCACATCAGTCCTGCCGCTGGCGCTCGTGGGCCTCCTGGCCACGACGGCCTGCACGTCCAAGCCGGACATGCCCAAGGCGACGGGCCCGTCCGAACTCGGGCTGTCCCTCCAGGTGCTCGCGTCCCCCGACGTGCTCACGACCGACGGCATGTCCACCTCGCACATCACGGTGACCGCCCGCGGCCCCAACAGCGAGCCGAAGCCGGGCGTGCCGCTGCGTGCCGACATCCTCGTCGGCGGCGCCGTGGTGGACTACGGGAGCCTGTCCGCCAAGTCGTCGGCGACCGGCCCCGACGGCCGCGCCACCTTCGTCTACACGGCGCCCCCGGGAGGGCTGGCGGGCAATGCCGACCTCCGCAACATCGTGCAGGTGGCGTTCACGCCGCTCAACGGTGACTACAACAACGCCGTCGAACGCGCGGTCAGCATCCGTCTGGTGCCGCTCGGCACCATCGTGTTCCCGGGACAGCCCGTCGCCAACTTCTCGTGGCGGCCCAACGAGCCCTACGTCCTCGACGAGGTCACGCTCGACGCCGGCCTGTCCAAGGACTGCCCGCTCACCGCGACGGCCGCCACCGATTGCTTCGATTCGCCCACGTTGCAGTACGAGTGGAACATGGACGACAAGGGCATCATCGTCACCGGCCGCGTCATCAAGTACCAGTTCCCGCGCGCCGGGGACTACTTCGTGAAGCTGACGGTGACCAACTCGCTCGGCAACCGCGTGTCGGTGACCAAGCAGATCGACGTCCTCCCGCGCCC
>JAEZCY010000128.1 GCA_023429845.1 Acidobacteriota bacterium | reverse complement strand
GCGCGCGGGTAACCCGCGCGCCCTCCATCGGGCGACTAGAAGGTCAGGCGCAGGCCGAGCGTGATCTGGCGCCCGAGCGCGAAGCCCTCGGCGTTGCCGGTCTCGACCATCGTGTTGGTGACACCGTTGTCGCGGATGCCGTTGATGAGGTAGTCGGTCAGATTGAGCATCTGCGACTGCGGGCTGACAAGGAACTGCGGGTGGTTGAAGGCGTTGTCGAGCGTGGCCCGGAATTCGGCGCGGAAACCGTTCGTGCGGACGAGGTCCTTGTAGAGCCCCATGTTCACGACCCATGTGCCGGGTCCCTGGATGATGCCGCGCTTGGCGTTGCCGATCGTGCCGGGCGCCGGCAGCGCGAACGCATCGAGGTTGAACCAGTTGCCCGGCTCGCGTGCGCCTGTCGGGTCACCGACCACGTCGGGCTTCCAGGCCTCGCCGAACCCGTTGATGGTGTCGTACGCCTTGCCGGTGTTGGCCGGGAAGAGCGGATCGGTCCCGTAACCGAAGTACGGCGTCAGGAAATGCCCCGAGCGAGCCTGGAGGATGGCCGAGACCGTCCAGCCGCCGGCAACTGCGTCAGCCCAGGCCGGCATGGCAGCGAGGTAGCGGCGGTCGCGGCCGAACGGCAGCTGCCATGCCGCGTTCAGCACCAGACGGTGCCGGGTCACGTTCGGGTCGGGACCGCGGTCGGCCTCGATGTCGTACGGGTTGTACTGGATGACACCGAGCGACGAGTTGCCGAGGTCGGGCGCGTTGCTGTCGCTGTAGGCCAGCGTGTACGCCGCTTCGAACTGCAGGCCGCCGAGGAACGGGCGCCGCAGCTCGAGCTGCAACGCGTCGAAGCGACCCGACCCCGCGTTCTCGACCATGTTGAGGAAGGCCCCGAGGTTCGGGTACGGCAGGCGATCCAGCATCGAGGCGTCGTTCGGGTCGAAGAACGTCGTGCTCGGCGCCACCGTGTTGATGTCGCGGTTCACGAGCAGCTTCTTCATCCGGCTGCCCATGTAGGTGGCGCGCGCGCCGAGGCTGCCGGGCAGTTCGCGTTCGAGGGTCAGGTTGTACTGCACCACCTCGGCGCTCTCGAGGTTGACGTCGACGCCGTTGACGCCGAATCCGGGGCTGGTCACGAGCGAGCCGGTCGAGAAGGCCTGCGTGTAGACCGGGTTGTCGCGCGTGACCGAGTAGCGGAACGGCGCCCGCGACAGCGCGTCGCGGATGCCCTGGGCGGCCTGCGTCGGGTAGAAGTAGCCGACGCCGCCGCGCAGCACCGTGCGGTTGCTCTCGTCGAGGCGCCACGCGAAGCCGACGCGCGGGCTCCAGTTGTTGGTGTCGTTGTTGACAAGCCCGCGCGACACGCCGATGTCGCCGGCAATGACCGTCGGTACCGTCGCGCGCGCGCCGGGCGCGAGGTAGTCGGTGATGGCGCCGGTCGGCAGGATGAGGCTGCCGGTCGCGGGATCGAAGTTGATCAGCAGGTCGTTCTTCTCGCGGAAGTTGCCGAGCACCTCGTACCGCAGCCCGAGGAACAGCGTCACGCGGTTGCTGACCTTCCAGTCGTCCTGGACGAACGCGGCCCATTCGTCGGCGGTCGCTTCGAGCGGCCGGCCGCCACGCGTATTGATCTGCGCGGCCGAGCGGAAGGGCATGCCGAGCAGGAAGTCTGAATAGGCGTTCCCGGTCAGCGAGCCATTGAACAGGAACTGGCCGCTGCCTTCGTTGGCGCCGGCCGAGAAGCCGTCGAGGATCTTGTTGCGCGACCAGGCGCCGCCGATCCGCAGGGAGTGACGTCCGGTGACCCACGTGACGTTGTCGCTCAGCGAGAACGAGGTGGTCTCGATGTCGCGCAGTACGTTCTGCCGCAGGTCGCGGAGGATGCTCGGGATGTTGCTGCCCTGGAAGATGAATGCCGCGTGGCCGAGGCGATCCCGTCCTTCGGCCGGAATCTCGAGCCCCCACTGGTCCGCGAGCTGCCCGGCGTTGAAGTTGCTGCGGCGGTTCGCCTCGTCGATGTTGAAGCCGCCGCGGAGCTCGTTGAGGACCGTACTCGTGAAGATGCGCGTCCAGCTGCCGCTGAAGGTGCGGCCCGACACGGTGCGGTCCTGGAAGCCGAGCGCCGGGTAGAACGCGTTCTCGAGGCTGTCCTTCGGCGTGCGACCCTGCCAGCCGAATCGACCAAACACCGAGTTGTTCGCCGAGAACTCGTGGTCGAGACGGATGTCGTAACGCTGCCGCTCGATCGTCGTGGTGACCGGAGTGCGGTAGCGGCCGAGGCCGTTGGCCAGCGGCGCCTGGTTCGGGGTCGGATAGAAGAAGTCCTGCACCGCGCGGCTCGACGGATGGATCCGGTCGGTCGGGATCACGTTGCCTGGGAACGGCTGGCCGGTCAGCGGGTCGCGAATGATGAAGTTGGTCTGCGAGAAGTCGCCGGCCCGCATCCGCTCGGTCGGCACCGTTGCCGTCGTGCTGAACGTGGAGCCCTGCGAGTCGCTGCCGTCGTAGGCCGCGTAGAAGAAGGTGCGGTTCTTGACGATCGGCCCGCCGAACGTCCCGCCCCACCGGTGCCGGTGCGTGTCGAGGCTGGGATCGCTGCGATCGAGGCCGGCCCGCGTCTGCGCCCACGTCCGGGCATTGAGGTCGTTGCCGTTGAAGTCGTAGAAGCCGGTGCCGCTGTAGCGCGAGCTGCCGCGTCGCGTCGTGACCACCACGCCGGCCAGGCCGCCGTACTCGGCGCTGTAGGAGTTGGACAGCACCTTCACTTCGGCAATCGAATCGAGGCTCGGCGCCGCGTTGCCGATGTCGCCGAAGATGGCGCCCGTCGAGCGCTGGCCGTCCTGGATGTAGGAGGCGCCGTAGGTGCGCCCGCCGAGGAACTGCAGGCCGCCACTCACGCTGTCGCCGACGATGTTCGGGTTGAGGAAGAGGAAGTCGCGGACGTCACGGCTGACGCGCGGCAGCAGTTCGAGTTGCTGCGCGGTGAGGCCGCCGGTGATCGCCTGGCTCTCGAGCTGAATGGTGCTGCCGCCTGCCCGCACCGTCACTTCCTCGGTCGTCCCGGCCACCCCCAGCGACGCATCGACGCGCGCCGTCTCGCCGGCACGCAGCACGACACCCTCGGCCCGGAACGCCTGGAGGTTCGGCGCCGAGATCTCGAGACGGTAACGGCCTGCGCGCAGGTTGGGTGCCTCGAAGTCGCCGACGTCGTTGGTCTCGACGACACGCGGCACGCCCGTGTCCTCGTCGGTGATGAGCACGGCCGCGTTCACGACCACCTGGCCCTGCGGGTCGGTCACGGTGCCGCGGATGGTGCCAAGCGTGGTCTGGCTGGCGGCCACGCCGCCGAGCGCCAGCGTTGTCGCGAGCCACGCCGCGAGGCATACGAGTCGAGGAGCGGACGGCGGACGTACTGCCGCTCGCCACGGGATGAAGCCAGCCACTATCATTCACGTCTCCTGGGGACGGGGTGCTGTCGCTGCGCTCGCGCGGGGGAAGGCTCCGATTGGACCCGCACCGAAAGCGAACGCAATGCATCAGCTTTCGTTTTCTTTCGTTTGATGTGGTACACCGGGCGCGTGTCGAACGTCAACGCCTGAGGTAACAAAAGTGAGTCATGGTACGAAAATGCGTTTCGTCCTGACGACGGTCCTCGGAATCGTGCTGGCCGGAGGCGCCTGGCGCGCGGCAGCGCAGGCGCCCGTACCTGCCGCGGACTCCGCCGCCATCCGCGCCGTCGTGGCGCAATACGTCGAGGCTCGGGAGCGCCGGGACGCCGCGGCGCTTGCGACGCTCTTCACGGCTGACGCCGACCAACTCGTGTCGTCGGGCGAGTGGCGGCGCGGCCGTGACGCCGTCGTCGCGGGCGGGCTCGCCTCATCGGCGCGCAACAGTGGCACGCGCACCATCGAGATCGAGACCGTGCGCGTCGTCGCGGCCGACGTCGTGGTCGCCGACGGCCGCTACGACATCGCCGCCGCCGGCGCGCCGCCGCGGCGGATGTGGACGACGTTCGTGCTCGTCCGCGTGGACGGCGCCTGGCGCATCAGTGCGATCCGCAACATGCGTCCGACCGAGTGAGGCGACGGCCGAACGTCTGTGACGAGGAATACCCAGGTGAGTGAGGCCGTCCAGCAGGCACACCGGTGGATCGACACGCAACTGGGCGGCGACCCCGTTCCGAGCCTCGTGGTGCTCGTCGGCCTCGGGCAGGGGCACATCCTCGACGCGCTCATGGCGCGGCGCCCGAACCTGCGGGTGCTGGCAGTGGAGCCCGAGCCACGGAACGCGGCGCCGATCCTCGGCCGCGATGGGCGGGGCGCGTGGCTGCAGTCGGGCAGGCTGGTGTGCCTGCTCGGCCCCGCGTATGCGGGCGCCGAG
>JAEZCY010000126.1 GCA_023429845.1 Acidobacteriota bacterium | reverse complement strand
TCAGGAAGGCCATCCACCGCACCGCCCGCATCCGCCCCCGCAGGCCGTACGCCGCCAGCCCGCCCATCGCCGCGAGCACCGCAAGCACCGGGGTGCTCGAGGCGCACAGGACGATGATCAGGAGAGCCATCGCGGTGCCCCCCGCCGCGACCAGCCTTGCGCCGGGCCAGCGCGGCTGCCACCACATCGACACGAACAGCGGCACGAGCGACGCCCAGAAGCAGCCTGCGAGAATCGCGTGGGGAAACGCCCCCTGGCAGCGCAAGCGTCCGTCGCGGACGATCGTCAGTTGCGGCACGCCACCCAGGAAGGCGAACAGGTTCCTCCCCGTCCGGTTCTCGATCAGGAAAGCGACCGCGACAGGCACCGCCGCCACGGCGCACCAGGTGACCGTCTGCTTCAGATCCTCCAGCGAGCGCACAAGCATCCGGAACAGGAAGTACATCCCGACAGTGTCGAAGGAGGCGCCGAGCCTGTTCACGAGCGCCCCTACCTCGGCGTGCTGCATCGTGTACACGATCGTGTTGACGATCGCAAACGACAGAATGACCGTATCAAGCCTCGTCCACCTGAAGCCGCTCGTCTCGTGGCGAAGGATCACGCGCGCCCAGCCGAAAAGCACCATGATCCGGATGAGGTTGAAGTCCAGGCCGAAAACAACCAGTCGCTGGGCCGGCGCGATCAGGCACGCCATCAGCAGGAACGGCAGAACCGCGTTCCGGCGCTCCACCACCAGCGCCACCGTCCCGAGAATCAATACGGCCGCGAGACCTGCGGGGTGCAGGACAGTCTGGTTCGCGTATTCCAGGTCCGAACCAGCGATCTGAGCCAGGAGCGGGCTTGGCAGCGTCATGAGTCGGCCCCCACGGTCCTCCGCATTCGCTTGACCAGGGGCATTGGCAGCGTTGCGTACGCGAGCGCCTTGTAGTAGTGCGGATCGACCGGATGAAGCGCGACGCACTGGAAGCCAGTACGGATCGCCTCCACTCGGCGACCGTTGCGCGCCTGATCCAGGGCGCTCTCCATGAAATGGGCGGCAAGATTGTTGTCCGACCGCCGGTTGCGGCCGCGAGGCAGCCGAGTCGTGTCAGGAAGCGGCAGTCCCCGCCTGCGGCAGGCGCGGCGCATGACCTCCCGCACCATCTCCTCGCGGAGTTCGACGCTGCGCGTCGTATTTGATCGCCGGGCCACGCGGTAAGAATAGAGGCACTCGCCCAGGACGATCATCGGATGCCGCTCGCCGACCCGCAGGATGTGGTCGAAGCCCTGACCTATGCGCAGCGCCGGCTCGTACTCGATGTCGGCGACGAGGGTACGCCGGTACATGACGGTCGGGTCGTGGGCCGGCATCCGGAAGGCGTCGATGTCGCGTCGGCAGGCGACCCTGTCCTTGCCTGAGAATCGTGGCGCGAGGCGTCGCCGGCCGATGATCAACTCATGACCGCAGAAGACGGCCGCCAGATCAGGAGCTTCCGCCAGCGCCGCGGCCTGGAGCTCGATCCGGCGCGGGTGGCTCAGGTCGTCGGCATCCTGGATGCCGTAGAACTCGCCGCTTGCGTGTTGCAGGGCGTGGTTCAGCGCGGCCGCCTTCCCCGCCTGCTCCTGGCGAAGCCACCGAACCCTGCCATCGTCGATCGTGTCGCGAAGGGCATCGGCGGCCCCGTCCGTGCTCCCGTCATCGACGACGAGAATTTCGAGGTTCGAGTAAGTCTGCCGGCGGATGCTCTCTAGTGCGTCGCTCAGGAGCGACCCGGCGTTGTGCGCACAGATGATGACTGAGGCGAGCGGACCTGACATCTACGATATCGTTACACGCACTCAAAGAATCGATGCCACGGCAGCTCCGGCACCCTCCACGTTCTCTTCACCTTCCAACCTGCATCCCGAACAGCCATCGCAACTCGGGCCATGGAGTATCCGCGAAATCCTATCTCCCAGTGATGCCCCATGTGCTCGAGGCGTTCGGGCGGAATCAGAGGCCGACGCAGGGTGCGCGGAGAAAAGTGGATGCTTCGCCGCCCGACCTTCGGCAACGCCAGTGTGATACCCCAATGTCTTGACGCGTCTGGGAGGCTCAATACGAGGAACCTTTGTGAGACGCGACGAAGCTCGCGGAGCGCAACCGTAAAATGTTCGAACGGGAGGTGCTCGAGTACCTGACAGCACATGGCTCCTTCCACGCAATCATCTGCGAGAGGTATCGCAGTCACTGATCCAATGACGTTAGGCCGTAACGAGCTCTCCACATCCAAGGTGGTCACCCGGATCCCGGCACGGCGAAGTACATCAGCGACAATTGTTGCGCCCACACCGACTTCGAGCACGTGTTCAGGGGATGCCATCGCTACCGTGTGGATCTGGTGGGCGTAGCTGAACGAGCGTCCGTTCAGTAGGTACTCAAGACCATAGTGGGAGGCCGTAGGCACCCGCTTTAGTACCTCCGAAGTGGCACGTGGCATGTTCATGGATGAAAGCTCGCGATCCTTCCACTCCTACGCAACCGGTTCCACAATCTTCGAAAACGCGCGCGGGGACCAAAGTACTCTCCCCTTGTGATGCTCGCCGACTGAACCTCGATGGCCGCCGATCTCGCTCGCACGCGCATCTCCTCCAATGAGGCCGTTCCGAAACGCCTTGAGGACAGCGACGGCCGCTCGTGGAAATCACGCTCCGTCTTCTGGGTCGTGTTTGGCGACCTTGGATCATCCATGTGGTCCATGAGTACCAGTGGAAAGTACCACCCGTTGAGCCAGCCGCGCTTAGCCGCACGGATGCAGAACTGACTGAATGCATCCTTCTGGTGTAGAAGGCCGACCTCCTTTACCACCGCCCGCTTCATAAGGTAGCCGCTCCCGCCGACCCAGAAGTTCTGAAGGAGGCGGTGTCGGCCAAACGTCCCGATCTTCGGCTCCGAAAGTGACGGATCATAATCCTCCGGCAGAAATGGCCATGCACTGATGATGCCGAAGTTAGCCACCTCCTCGTGAGCCTCCTGCAGCGTCTCCAGCCACCCGTGCGGAACAAGGCAGTCATCATCAACCTTGCCGAGCAGGTCGCCTGTCGCATTCCGCCAGAACCAGTTGGTCGGCTCGCGAAGCATCGCGTTGCGCGGCTCGTGGTGAAACCTGTGCACCCTAGGGTGACCGGAGAGTCCGCGGACGATCTCGAGCGTCTCCTCGTCGTCGCCGTTGTGCCAGAGCCACACGCGCGCCGATTCATCGCACGTCTCCAGCAGCCGGGGCAGCGCCAACCGCGTGTACTCCGGGCGGTTGTACGTGATCATCAGGATGTCGATCGACTTCATCCGTGTTTACCTGAGATCCGGGACTTGCCGCCTTCAATCTCTGCACGTCATCTACTGCACGTCATCCGCGTCTGCTGGTGCTCCGGTGTCATCCCAGACGTTTCCTTCGATGGTGTGGGAGCCGTCGAGGCTGTAGAGGCCGTACTGCATATCACGCCCGAAGCGGTTGTTGAGGATTCGCACGTTGGTCGGCACGC
>JAEZCY010000072.1 GCA_023429845.1 Acidobacteriota bacterium | reverse complement strand
GACTTATTGTCCGTCACTTTGATGGCCAGGCGGTAGTCCCCCGCCTCGAGGGCCGATGCCGGGATGCCGTTGATGCTGCCGACCAGCTGGTGTCCCTGGGCCGGATCGAACCCCGGCGGCAGCGTCTGCGCGTTCAGTTGCTGCGGCGCGATCGCCTTGTACTGGCTCTCGCCGAGCGGTCCCTTCTTGTATGGCTGCCACTCGATCGTGACGTCAGGCTTCTTGTCCTCGCCAAGCTGGGCGCCATAGATGAAGAACAGCACGTACAGTTCCTCGTTGCCTGCAATCTTGTTCTCCGGCGCAGGGACGATCTCGAACTGGCCGATCACGTAGGGCCGCTGCTTCTGCTCGTCACCGGTGGGCGGAGTGGCGACCTCGGCAATCTTGTTGGCCACGAACACACTGCTCAGCTGGAACTCGGGGCCCCAGTAGTCGGGAACGGTGACCTGAGCCTTGTGCACCGCGATCTTCGTCGGGGTCGTCGCAGGCGCCGCCGGCGTTGCAGCGGCCGCCGGATCACGGGAGACCACCGCGACATACGCATCGTAGGTGCCGCCAGGCACGCTGAACGGGCGGCTGAACGTGAGCGGGCCGCCTGGCCCGCGGGGAACCGCCGTGAGGTCGTAGTAGTCCTCCCACGGGTACTCCACGCCGGAGACGGCCTGGCCGGTGAGGTCCTGTGCCTCCTTGCCCTTCTTCTTCCGGCGGTCCTGCTTCTCCTTCTCCTTGCGCGCCTTCTCGTCGAGCACGGGAGGTGCCGCCGGCGGCTGGGCTCCCTGCGGTGCGAGACGCACGTACACACTGAAGTTGGCGCCCTGCCCGAGCACGCCCGGCTGCACGGTCACCGTGAACGGCGCGTAGATCTTGCTGTCGGTCGCCTTGAGGTAGTCGGCCGAGAGGGTCATGGCGACCTGCGTCGCGGGGTCGGGCGCGACGGCGCCCTGCGCCGGATCCACCGTGTACACCGTGGTGCCCGGCGCGGCCTTCATGGCCTCGTCGGTGGCGGCCACAAGCGCACTCACGGACGTCTGCTTGGCGTCACCCGCCGCCTTGTCGTCCTTCTTCTGGGCCTGCACGGGCCCGAATGCGAACGCGAGGGCGATGCCCGTCGCGAGCCACGTGATTTGAGCGGTCTGTCGCATGCGCTACTCCCGGCATGCATCCGCGCATGCCCAAAGGCGGATCATAGGAGCAGCGCCGCCGAAGTGGGAAGCGGAAAGGCGGATAGAATCCTCGGATGCTGACGCGGGGCGGGTTGGCAGCCCAGCAAGGGCCGCCGCCGCCACGCCTTTCGCGCCCGGTCGGGCGTCCCGGAGCACTCGCCTGCCGGGCGCCGGCAGACGTCCGGCGCGCACGGACGGTGGCACATGCTCAACGACACGCTCGTGATCGTCCTGGCCGGTGGAGTGGGGGAGCGCCTCTTTCCGCTCACCAAGGAGCGCGCGAAGCCAGCCGTGTATTTCGGCGGGCCCTACCGCATCATCGATTTCACGCTGAGCAACTCGATCAACGCCGGCCTCCGACGCATCTTCATCGTCACCCAGTACAAGAGCCTGTCGTTGAACCGCCACATCCGCATGGGCTGGAGCGTGGTGGCCGAAGAACTCGGCGAGTTCATCGAGATCCTGCCGCCGCAGAAGCGCGTGAGCGACAACTGGTACCTCGGCACCGCCGACGCCGTGTACCAGAACCTCTACTCGATCGTTCGCGAGGCGCCCCGGCACGTCGTGATCCTGTCGGGCGATCACATCTACAAGATGGATTACTCGAAGATGCTGCGCTGGCACATCGAACGGGGCGCGGCGGCAACCGTGGCCACGTACGAAGTGCCCGTCGAGGAAGCCGCGCGGCGCTTCGGGGTGATCCAGGTGGACGAGGAGGAGCGCATCGTCGGGTTCGAGGAGAAGCCGGCCGAGCCGAAGCCGATTCCCGGCATGCCGGGCGTGGCCCTCGCCTCGATGGGCATCTACGTCTTCGAGGCCGACGTGCTCATGAAGGCCCTCGAGGAGGACGCGGCCAACGAGAGCAGCAAGCACGATTTCGGGAAGGACATCCTCCCGTCGCTCATCGGCCGCGCCCCCGTGCTGTCGTACCGGTTCTCGGACGAGAACAAGAAGGCCAACAAGTACTGGCGCGACATCGGCGAGCTCGATGCGTACTACGAGGCCAACATGGACCTCGTGCAGGTGAATCCCGACTTCAACCTGTACGACCCCGAATGGCCGATCCGCACCCGGATGCCGCAGGCGCCACCGGCCAAGTTCGTGTTCAACGATGAAGGGCGGCGGGGACAGGCGCTCGACTCGATCATCTCGGCGGGCGTGATCGTGTCGGGCAGTTGCGTGCGCGGCAGCATCCTCTGCCCCAACGTGCGCGTGCACAGCTACTGCGACATCGAGAGCAGTATCCTCATGCCGGGCGTACGCGTGGGTCGCCACGCGCGCATCCGCAACGCGATCATCGATCGCGACGTGTTCATCCCGCGCGGCGCGGTCATCGGGCACGATCTCGAGGAAGACCGGAAGCGCCACACGGTGACGTCGAAGGGCGTCGTCGTGGTGACCACCGACGATGAGCCGTTCGTCGTGCCACCCGAGGACGATCGTCGGCAACGCGAGCAGGAAGCCGACGCCCGGGGGCATAACTGACGGGGACTCGGGATTCGGGATTCGGGGCTCGGGGCTCGGGTTCGGGGTTCGGGCTGGGGCTCGGGCCTGACGCAGGGCGTAGGGACCGGGTTCTCGGAACCCGATACAGCTATCCGTAATGTTCTTTTTCAGGAGCGCATAAGTGCAGATTCAGAAGGTCATCGGGCGCGAGATTCTCGACTCGCGCGGCAATCCCACGGTCGAAGTCGACATCACACTCGAGAGCGGCGCCTTCGGGCGTGCGGCGGTTCCGTCCGGCGCGTCCACCGGTGAGCGCGAGGCGCTCGAACTGCGCGACGGCGACAAGGGCCGCTACCTCGGGAAGGGCGTGCAGAAGGCCGTCGCGAACGTCAACGGCGAGCTCGCCGAAGCGATCGTCGGCAAGGAGTTCGATCAGGCGTCGCTCGACGACGCGATGATTGCCCTCGACGGCACCGAGTTCAAGAGCCGGCTCGGCGCCAACGCGATTCTCGGTGTGTCGATGGCCGCCCTGCACGCGGGCGCGGCCGAGAAGCAGGTGCCGCTGTACGAGTACATCGGCGTGCTGCGACATGCGCTGGCCGGCGGCGGGCAGGCCAACCTGCTGCCGGCGCCGATGATGAACATCCTCAACGGCGGCGCGCACGCCGACAGCAGCGTGGACTTCCAGGAGTTCATGGTGATGCCGCTCGGCGCACCGAGCTTCTCGGAGGGACTGCGCTGGGGCACCGAGATCTTCCACACGCTGCGCGGCATCCTGAAGGGTCGCGGCATGTCCACCGGCGTCGGCGACGAGGGCGGGTTCGCGCCGAGCCTGAAGAGCAACCAGGAAGCCGTGGACGTGGTGCTCGAGGCGATCACCAAGGCGGGCCTGAAGGCCGGCGAGCAGGTGTGGATCGCCCTCGACGTGGCGTCGAGCGAGCTCTGGAAAGACAAGCAGTACGTCTTCAAGAAGTCCGGGTCGCCCACCCGCTCGAGCGAACAGATGGTGGAGCTGTATGCCGACTGGGTGCGCCAGTACCCGATCTGCTCGATCGAAGACGGCATCGCCGAGAGCGACTGGGACGGCTGGAAGCTCCTCACGCAGGAACTCGGCGACAAGGTCCAGCTCGTCGGAGACGACGTGTTCGTGACCAACCCGACGATCCTGGCTGAGGGCATCGCGCAGGGCGTGGGCAACTCGCTGCTCGTGAAGCTCAATCAGATCGGGTCGGTCACCGAGACCCTGCGCGCGATGAAGACCGCCTGGGATGCCGGCTACACGACCATCGCATCGCACCGCTCGGGTGAAACCGAGGACAGCACGATCGCCGACCTGGCCGTGGGCACGCGCGCCGGGCAGATCAAGACCGGTTCGGCGAGCCGCAGCGACCGCACGGCGAAGTACAACCAGCTGCTGCGCATCGAATCGGCGCTCGGCAGCGCCGCGCAGTACGCCGGCACGTCGGCCATCAAGTCGCTGAAGCAGGCGTGATGGCCGGCACGCGCGCCCCCGTGGCGCTGATCATCCTCGACGGGTGGGGCCTCCGGGAGGAGGCCGACCACAACGCCGTGAAGCTCGCGGCGCCGGCCGTGTTCAACCGCCTGTGGTCCACCTACCCGCACGCGACGTTGCAGGCGTCCGGTGAGGCCGTCGGCCTGCCGGCCGGCCAGATGGGCAACTCGGAGGTCGGCCACACGAACCTCGGCGCGGGCCGCACGGTCTACCAGGACCTCACTCGCATCGACAAGGCGATCGCCGACGGCGACTTCGCGCAGACGCCCGTGCTGCGCGCGGCGATCCAGTCGGCAATCGATCGCGGCACGGCCGTGCACTTCCTGGGGCTGCTCTCGGACGGCGGCGTCCACAGCCACGAGTCGCATCTGCACGCGCTGCTGCGGCTCGCGCACGAGATGGGCGCGCCGAAGGTATTCGTGCACGTCATCACAGACGGTCGCGACACCTCGCCGACCGGTGGTCGCGGCTATGTGCGGGAACTCGAGGCGGTGCTCGCGAAAACCGGCGGCCGCATCGCCAGCATCTCCGGGCGCTACTACGCCATGGACCGCGACAAGCGCTGGGAACGCGTGCAGCTGGCCTACGACGCCATCGTCCGCGGAACGGCGCCCCCCGGCTCCTCCGCGTCGGCGGTCATCGAGGAGTCGTACTCGAAGGACGTCACCGACGAGTTCATCATGCCGGCCACGATCGTGGACGGGTCGGGGCGGCCGGTGGGTCCGATGGCCGATGGCGACTCGGTCGTGTTCTTCAACTTCCGCGCAGATCGGGCGCGGCAGATCATCCGCGCCCTGATGTTCGACGACTTCACCGGATTCGCCACGGTGGATCGTCCGGCGGTGCAGCTGACGACATTCACCGAGTACGACGCCACCTACGGCTTCCCGATCGCGTTTCCGCCGCAGGCGGCGACACAGTACGTCGGCGAGGTGCTGCAGGCGCACGGCCTCACGAACATGCGGCTCGCCGAGACCGAGAAGTATCCGCACGTGACGTACTTCTTCAACGGCGGGGTCGAGACGCCGTTCACCGGGGAGGATCGGGTGCTGCTCCCGTCGCCGAAGGTGGCGACCTACGACCTGCAGCCGGAGATGAGTGCCAGCGGCGTGGCCGACGCGTTCATCGACAGCGTCTCGCAACACCGGCACGACGTCATCATCTGCAACTTCGCCAATCCGGACATGGTCGGACACACGGGCCAGCTCGATGCCGCGGTGGCCGCGGTGCGGGCGGTGGATGGCTGCCTCGGGCGCTGCATCGACGCCCTCCTGGCCGCCGGCGGCACCGCCATCGTCACCGCCGACCACGGCAACGCAGAGCAGATGTGGGACTACGCGTTGAACGCGCCCCATACCGCGCACACGACGAACCTGGTACCGGTGATCCTCGTGGGCCCGGACGTGGAAGGCAAGCGACTCCACGACGGATCGCTCACCGACGTGGCGCCAACGCTGCTGCACCTGCTCGGGATTGAGCAGCCGGTCGAGATGACGGGCAAGTCGTTGATCGAATCTGGAATTGTGAAATGAACAATCGTTCGAAGCGTACGACGTCGTCGAGCATGTGAAGTTTCACATGTCGAATTCGAAGGGCCGCCAGATGCCTGGCGGCCCTTCGTGTCTCTAGACTTCCTCGGTCGCGGCGTCGGGCGCGATGCGCAACGACTTGAGGAAGCGCCTGTCGTTCTCGGTCATCGCCACGTGCCGTGTGGCGTGCGAGGGGCGGGTCAGCGCCACCTTGCTCCTGGCCTTGCGGCCGGACCGTGTGGCGAACCCGATCTCCGCGTCGAGCGTGACCCGCAGGTCGTATCCGGCGTCGCGCGCCCGGGCGCGACATGCTTCCACACGTGGATCCGAGGCCACGGCGTCGGCCATGGCATCAGCCAGTTCCTTCGCCAGTCGATTCACGGTGTCGTCCACGTTCTTCTCCCTTTCGGCATGCCGGCTCGCCCCGTGCATGCAGCCCGACGAGGCACACGCGATCTGCGGGGTCGATCGGTGCGGTCGAGCGCCATCTGCTGTTCGTCACGATGAGGCGTCTGAGGGTTGTTGACGGAATCTGGGCCGATTGTATCGGCCGGTGCGGGGCAAGGCAAGGCAGGGAGCCGGCAGGCCGAGAGGCGGATGGTAGGATGCGCGCAGGCTCGACATGTCCCTGCTCTCGGTTGGCCACCTCACGGTCGGTTTCCCGTCTGACGGGCGCTGGCTCCCCGCCGTCCACGACGTGAGTTTCGAGATCGCGCGCGGCGAGACGCTGGCGCTCGTGGGCGAGTCCGGCAGCGGCAAGTCATTGACGGCACATGCCCTGCTGCGCCTCGTTCCCCCACCCGGTCGCATCCTCGGCGGCGAGATCGTCCTGGACGGCCGCAACCTGATGGACCTGCCCGAGTCGCGGCTCGAACAGGTCCGCGGCGCCAGGATCTCGCTCATCTTCCAGGAGCCGATGAGTGCCCTCAATCCGGTGCTGACGATCGGCAGCCAACTCGTCGAAGCGATGACGGTCCACGGCCTCGGCGGACCGGATCCGAAGCGCACCGCGCTCGACCTGCTCGCGACCGTGCGCATGGACGATCCGGTGCGGCGCTTCGCCCAGTATCCGCACCAGCTCTCCGGTGGGCTGCGTCAGCGCGCCCTGATCGCACTCGCCCTCAGCTGCCGCCCGTCGCTGCTGAACGCCGACGAGCCCACGACCGCGCTCGACGTGACCATCCAGGCCGAGATCCTCAACCTGCTCCGCGAGTTGAAACAGGAGTTCGGGCTGTCGCTCCTGCTCATCACCCACGACCTCGGCGTGATCGCCCACACGGCAGACCGCGTGGCAGTGATGTACGCCGGCCGTATCGTCGAACAGGCACCCGTCCGGACGCTGTTCAAGGCCCCGGCGCACCCCTACACGCAGGCGCTGCTCCGCGCCCAGCCCGGCTCGGCAGGGAGCACGCGCCGACTGGAACCAATCGCGGGACAGGTGCCATCGCTCCGGGATCTCCCGCGCGGATGTGCGTTCGCGCCCCGCTGCCCGTGGAGACACGAGCCCTGCACGGCCGCGGTGCCGCCGCTGTACCCGGTCAACGCCACCCACCACTCACGCTGTGTGCTGGTGCGGGAGGCGCTCGACCTTGCGGCGCTACAGCAGCACGCGCGCGACTGATGCCGCTCCTGGAGGTGCGGCGGCTCGGCAAGCGCTACGAGCAACGGGCGTTCGGGCGCGCGCCGCAGGTGACCGACGCCGTCAGCGACGTCAGTTTCACCATCGAGGCCGGCGAGACCTTCGGACTCGTCGGCGAGTCCGGCTCCGGCAAGACGACGACAGGACGATGCGTGATCCGGCTCGTCGAGCCGACAACGGGAGAGGTGCGCTTCGATGGCGAGGACGTGCTCGCTCTCGACACGCGGCAGCTGCGCGCACTGCGCCGGAAGGTGCAGATGGTCTTCCAGGATCCACAGGGATCGCTGAATCCGCGACACCGCGTTGCGAGGATCCTCGAGGAGCCGCTGGACATCCACGCTGTGGCCACGCCGACCTGGCGACGGGCGCGAGCCGTCGAACTGCTCGAACTCGTCGGGCTCGACCGCGGCGCGCTGGCGCGCTACCCGCACGAGTTCAGCGGCGGACAACGGCAGCGCATCGGCCTTGCGCGCGCACTCGCATTGAACCCGTCGTTCATCGTCGCGGACGAACCCGTGTCGGCCCTCGACGTGTCGGTACAGGCCCAGATCGTCAATCTGCTCGCCGACCTGCAGCAGCAACTCTCGCTGACCTACCTGTTCATCTCGCACGACCTGCGGCTGGTGCGCCACATCTGCACGCGCGTGGCCGTCATGTATCGCGGGCGCATCGTCGAACTGGCGCCGGTCGAGGCGCTGTTCGGCACACCGCAACACCCCTATACCCGCGCGCTGCTCTCGGCCGTGCCGGTGCCCGACCCCGACGTCGTGACGGAGCGAATCACGTTC
Organism: Acidobacteriota bacterium; assembly: GCA_023429845.1. Taxonomy (GTDB): domain Bacteria; phylum Acidobacteriota; class Vicinamibacteria; order Vicinamibacterales; family Vicinamibacteraceae; genus Luteitalea. The sequence goes on along the minus strand of JAEZCY010000072.1, from coordinate 9,559 downwards.
GATCCATCGACGGTCGATCTCGACGCCCCGTTGCGCGACGTAGCACCGGGACACTCGGCACGGGTGCCGTAGAACGGGAATGCGGGAATGCGGAATGCGGGAATGTCGAAACCGACATGCGGGAATGCGGAATGCGGGGATGTCGAAGCCGGAATGCGGGAACGCGGGGGTGCGGGAATGTCGAAGCCGACATGCGGGAATGCGGATGCCGAGATCCGCAACGCGGGAATGCGGAATGCGGGAATGCCGAGATCGGGACAGTTTCGAAGGCCGAAGGCCGCGTGACGCAGGCCGGCTCGTTGCCTACCGCTTAGCGACGAACTGCACCTCGAACACCCACGGCCACAGCTTGCCCGTCACCAGGAAATTGCCCGTTCTCGGGTCGTGGGCGATGCCGTTCAGCACGTCCACGCCGCGCGACCGTTCCGTGGCGGTGAGCAGGTTCGACATGTCCACCCAGGCAGTGACGATGCCTGTCCTCGGGTCGATGCGCGCGATGCGCTCCTGTTCCCAGATGTTGGCGTAGAGGGCGCCATCGACGTACTCGAGCTCGTTGATCCGCGTAACCGCGAGGTCGCCGTCGCGTACGCGCATCCTTCCCATTTCCTCGAGCGTCTCCGGGTGCCAGAACCGGATGGTGTCCGTGCCGTCGCTCATGATGAGCCGCTGACCGTCGTAGGTGAGCCCCCACCCCTCACCCGGGTAGCGGAACTCACGCAGCTGCTTGAAGGACTTGCGGTCGTACACGAAACCCACGCCGGTCTGGTACGTCAGCTGGACGATCCGGTCGCCGACGACGGCGATGCCCTCTCCGAAATAGCGGCTGTCGAGCTCGATCTCCTGGAGCACCGCACCCGTAAGCAGGTCCACCCGCCGCAGCTTCGACTCGCCGTACAGGCCCGTGCCTTCGTACAACTGGCCGTCGGCAATGGTGAGGCCCTGCGTGAAGGCGGCCCGGTCGTGCGGATGGCTGCGGACGATGCGGTAAGCCAGCTGCGCCGGACCCGTCGAGACAGGCGCCTGGCTCGCTGCCGCCGATGAAGCCGCCGACTCTGCTGCCGGTGACACTGCCGAACCGCAGGCCACGACGAGCGCGGACGCACCGAGGAGGAGGACCGAGACACGCGCCGGAAGGCTACGCCACATGCGCTACAGGGTAGAACACCTCGGCCTTCCTCGGTCGGCCGACGCCCTCGCAGGTGCCGGACTCTCGTGTGGCGGACGGACGTCACCGCTCGCCGGGCGATGTCACCTGTAACTGACGACTACGGCGTCGCCGTGCGCTCGAACAGCTCCCGGACGACCGCGAAGTACGTCTCGGCGATGACGTCGTATCCCGCCGGCGTCGGGTGCAGGCCGTCGCTGCCGATGAGGGGCGACTGCTCGCCGCCGAACGCGGCATACAAGTCGGCGCACCCCGTGCGGTGGCGGCGGCACAGGTCGCGAATCTGGCCGTTCAGGTCGCGGACGGCCTGCGGCGCCGTGCCTCGGATCGATCCAGGCCGGTGCGGCGTGAGTGTGGACAGGATCACGGCGATGCCACGCGACTGCGCATCGCGCGTGATGCGTTCGAGGCGGGTCACCACGTCGCGGATGGCGCGCGCCCCGTCCGCGTTGAGGTCGTTGGCGCCGCCCTGCAGGATCAGCACCTGTGCGTTGGTCTGCCGGATGGCCGTCGGATACCGGTCCTCGATCTGTTCGAGGATGTTGCCGGGCACACCGGCGTTGGCCACCACGATCGGCTGGTCGGGATAGCGCTCCTTCAACAGGAACTCGAGCTTCTGCACGTACGTGTTGCCCGGAATCTCACGCAGAGGCGCGCGCGACGTCGTTCCGAAGGTGAAGCTGTCGCCGAGAGAGAGGAAGCGCTCCGCCGTCAGCACCGGCGCGACCGCCAGGGTGACGGCAAAGGAGCACGTGGACGACTGCGCCCGCGCGTCGGTGGCCGTACAGGTCACCCTCGTCTCGCCGACCGGCACGAGCGTGCCAGCGGCCGGCGTGCAACTGAAAGAGACGGGCGCCGTCCCACCGGTGGCCTGCGGTGCAGGATAGGTGAGCGGGACGGGGCGACCCGTGGTCGTGCGGAGTGCCGGCGCCGCGGGACACGCCAGGGTCAGCGCGGGTGCAGGCGCCGGACTCGGCTGCGTCGGTGATTTCGGCGTGGACGAGGACCCGCCGCCACACGCGGCGGTGAAGACGGCAGCTGTCAGGACGGCATGGGGGATGTGACAGCGCATCGTGAACGACAGAATCGGAAGGATTGCAGGATGTCCTCACCCGCCGCAAGCCCCCCGTGCGTCAGGCTGCCCGGGTGACGTCCTTCTCGACCTGGCCGTCGCGGATGTGGATGACGCGGTGGGCGTACGCGGCGACGTCCGGTTCGTGGGTGACGAGCACGATGGTGTTGCCGGCTTCATAGAGCCGCTCGAACAACGCCATGATCTCGATACCGGTCTTCGAGTCCAGGTTGCCGGTGGGCTCGTCGGCCAGCAGGATCGACGGGTTGTTCACGAGCGCGCGCGCGATCGCCACGCGCTGGCGCTGCCCGCCCGAGAGCTCGTTCGGCTTGTGCCCCATGCGCTGGTCGAGTTCCACCTTCGTGAGGGCGGCCTTCGCCCGCTCGGAACGTTCACTGGCGCTCACGCCGGCGTACACGAGCGGCAGTTCGACGTTGTGCAGCGCGGATGCCCGCGGCAGCAGGTTGAACGTCTGGAACACGAACCCGATCTCCTCATTGCGGATCCGCGCCAGTTCGTCGTCGTCCATCCGGCTCACCTCCTTGTCGTTCAGGAGGTACGTGCCCTTGCTCGGCGTGTCGAGACAGCCGATCAGGTTCATCAGCGTGGACTTTCCGGAGCCGGACGGTCCCATGATGGCCACGTATTCGCCACGGTTGATCTGGATCGACACGCCACGCAACGCGTGGATCTCTTCCGATCCCATGACGTAGGTCTTCCACAGATCACGCGTTTCGATGAGGGCCATGGCATCAGCTTAGTACGGGCAGGGCTGCGGCAGGGTTCCGACGCGCCGCCCGGAGCGGCCATCTCATGGCGGCGAGGGGGGGCCGTCCGGAGCAGGCTGGCGCGAGCCGACCGGAACGTTCGGCATCGGGTCGGCGTGGGGCACGTGGACGACAACCTCGACGGCCTCGTTGCGCGGCGCAGGGTAGCGCGCCCAGAGCACCCGCCGCTCGCCGGCGGCCAGCGGCGTATCCTCCCGGCTCCCCAGCGGCGCGTTGCGGGCGTCGCGCAGCACGAAGAACTTCCGTTCGTGCGTCAGGTCGGCCAGGTAGACCTCGGCGAGCGTCCCGCGGTCGGGCCCGTCCGCGCTGAACCGCTGGGCGATGTCCAGCGCGGGCGAACCGGCGGGCGCGGTGTTGGTGACCGCGAGCCGGAGTTCGACCGTGTCGGCCGCCACCCGATCGAGCGAGATCACGGCGATGCCCAGGTGCCCTTCCTCGCCGAGGGTCTCGGCAAGCACCGGCGGCGGCGCGTCCACCGGGGCGGCCGGCGTGACGCTGTCGCTGGCGATGGGCTCGGGCGGACGCGTCGGCGCCAGCGCCCACAGCACAGCCAGCAGCACGGCGAGAGCCACGGCCGACACGAGCCAGCGGCTTCGCCTCGCGCGCCCGCCGGGCGGACCGGGGTCCGGGGTCGGCAGAGACGCCGATGGTGGTGGTGTCGCGGGTGGAACGACCGGCGACTCGCCGGCGGATGTGTCTGTCACGCGTCGTGGGCCTGCTCGCGCCTGGCACGAGCCTCGGCACGTCGTCGAAGCGCGCGGAGCGTGATCCACATCACGCACGCGTGCAACCTGAAATCGATGAGGAGTGTCTGGTACACGCGTCCCGCCGTGCCCGGAAAGCTCGCGAACGTCTCGGCCGTGAGACGGGATCCGTGCGCACCGCGTTGGCTGATGCGATACACGAGTTGATACTGCGCGAAGCGGTGCCGCCCCGCGAGCGCGTACGTCGCGGGAGACACCACCTCGCAGACCTCGAAGCCCGGACGTTCGGCGCCGAGCACGTGCGCGCCAAGGCCATTGCTGGTGCGCGGGTCTGCGCCGAGCGCGGCCGCCAGCACGCGGGCCCAGGCGCCGGACGCGCGGTGGGATGCGATCAGAGCCTCCCACACCGCCCGGGGCGTGGCCTCGACGTCAACGCTCCAGGCATCGACGAAGGGCAGGAGGGCGCGATCGCTCACGCCCCCCGTTGTATCAGTCTTCCTGGCTTTCGTACTGGTCTTTCAGCTTCGCCACCACGGCCGGATCGGCGAGCGTCGTGGTGTCGCCGATCGCCTTGCCCTCGGCGATGTCGCGCAGGAGCCGACGCATGATCTTGCCCGATCGTGTCTTGGGCAGGTCGGCCGCGAAGTGGATCTCCTCCGGTCGGGCCAGGGCGCCGATCTTCTTGACGACGTGCTCACGCAACTCGTGCACGAGCCCGGTCGTGCCCTTGTGCCCTTCCTTCAGGGTCACGAAGGCGGCGATCGACTGCCCCTTGATGTCGTGCGTTCGCCCGACAACGGCGGCCTCGGCCACGTACGGGTGGTCCACGAGCGCGCTCTCGACCTCCATCGTGCCGATGCGGTGGCCGCTCACGTTCAACACGTCGTCCACGCGCCCGAGCAGCCAGATGCAGCCGTCGTCGTCCAGGCGCGCGCCGTCACCGGCGAAGTACGCGCCGTCTTGCCACTTGGTCCAGTACTGGGAGACATAGCGATCGGGGTCGCCGTAGATGCCGCGCAGCATGGCCGGCCACGGCTTGCTGATGGTCAGCAGTCCGCCGCCGCGCTCGACCTTGTCGCCTGCCTGATTGCGGATCTCCACCGAAACGCCGGGGTACGGGTGCGTGGCCGACCCGGGCTTGGTCGTGGTGAGGCCCGGCAGCGGCGTGATCATGATCTGACCGGTCTCGGTCTGCCACCACGTGTCCACGATCGGGCAGCGGCTGCCGCCGATGTGCTCGTGGTACCACATCCAGGCTTCGGGGTTGATCGGCTCGCCGACCGATCCCAGCAGCCGGATGCTGCTCAGGTCGCGACGCTTGGGCAGGTCGGTCCCCCAGCGCATGAAGGCCCGGATGGCCGTGGGCGCGGTATAGAAGATCGTCACGCCGTAGCGCTCGATCAGGCTCCAGAAGCGGTCGCGCTCGGGCCAGTCGGGTGCGCCTTCGTACATGAGCACGGTCGCGCCGGCCGCGAGCGGTCCGTATACGACGTAGCTGTGCCCGGTCACCCAGCCGATGTCCGCCGTACACCAGTAGACGTCGTCGTCCTTCAAGTCGAAGACGGCCTTGGTCGTGGACATCGTGCCGGTGAGATAGCCGGCCGTGGTGTGGACGATGCCCTTCGGCTTGCCCGTGGTGCCCGACGTGTAGAGGACGTAGAGCATGTCCTCGCTGTCCATGGCCTCCGGCTCGCACCACGTGGCGACGTCCTGCACGACGCGGTGGTACCAGTGGTCGCGGCCTTCGGTGACGTGGACGGGGAAGCGATCCGACGAATCGCGCTTCACGATCAGCACGTTCTTGACCGACGGCGTGTGCTTCAGCGCCTCGTCGGCGATCTGCTTGAGCGGCAGCAGGGACCCGCGGCGGTAGCCGCCGTCAGCCGTGATGAGCAGCGAGCACTGCGAGTCGTTGATGCGGTCGGCCAGCGCTTCGGCACTGAAGCCGCCGAACACCACCGAATGGATCGCGCCGATCCGGGCGCAGGCGAGCATGGCGATCGCCAGCTCCGGGATGAGCGGCATGTACATCGCCACGCGATCCCCGCGCTTGACGCCGAGCGACTTGAGGACATTGGCCGCGAGGTTCACCTCACGCTGCAGGTCGAAGTAGGTGAGCGTCCGACGGTCGCCGGGCTCCCCTTCCCAGATCAGGGCGGCCTTGTTCCGACGCCCGTTCCTCACGTGCCGATCGACGCAGTTGACCGAGGCGTTCAGCTTGCCGCCGACGAACCACTTGGCGTGCGGCGGGTTCCAGTCCAGCACCGTGTGGAACGGCTCCATCCATTCCAGCTGCTCGGCCTCGGCCTTCCAGAAGGCCTCCGGGTCGGCAGCGGCGCGTTCGTAGATGGCGCGATCGCTGATGTTGGCCTGGCGCGTGAACGCCTCGGCCGGTGGGAACGTGCGTTGCTCGTCGAGCAGTGCCTGGATTTCGTGGGTGGAGGGCTCCGCCATGGCCGGAAATCCTATCATTCCGGCATGTGCGGCCTGGAGCTGTCGGCGAATCCGGGGACGGGAGGTGGGGGCGGCGGCACCGAGGGTTTGAAGATGGCCGTGCCCAACGCCCCGCCGAGCGCGCCGAACACCGCGTTGACGACAAGCGTCATCAGCAGCGTCACGAACAGCAGCGCGCCGCCGACGCCGCCCTGGCTCAACTGATCGAGCAGGCCGCGCACTTCGGCCGGCATGTCGCCGCCGCTCTGCTCGAGCACCTGTCGCAGCGTGTCGCTGCCCAGGGGCCCCATGATCATCTGCACGGGGATCGACACGAGCGTCCCCACCACCGCGCCGACGAGCCCGGCGAGAAGGCCGACGATGGCGCCGTCAGCGGCCTCGACCCGGGTCGGCTGGGCCTGCTGCAGGAGGTACGTGGCGAGCACGCCGCCGAGGATCACCCAGAGGCAGCAGAGGCAGTTGCCCGCCGACAGGACGGGCAGCGCTGACAGGACGCCGATCACCAACCCGCCGAGCAGTGCCGGCTGCAGCTTCGATGCGCGCATGGCTGCCATCGTAATGCAGTCGTGGCGCGCTGCCACTGACGTGTCGGGCCGTCTCGGGATAGGCTGTGGCCGTGGCGCTGTCGGACGTCTTCGCGGCAAACATCTTCGTCCGCTGGCTGCGGGGCGACACGGGTCGTCACGACCTGCTGACCCGGATGATCGGCCCGCGGCTCGGGGATCGCCTCCTCACGGTGGGTGCGGGCGATCCGGGCCTGATCACCGCGGTGGCCCGAATTACCGGCCTGAGCGGGCGCGCCGTGGCGCAGGCGGAGACGGCCGATGAAGCGGCTCGGCTGGAAGCTGCGAGCGAGCACGCTGGCGTGCTGCTCGAGGTGGTGGAAACGCCACGCGCAGCGCTTCCGTTCGTCGAAGGCGACTTCGACCTCGCACTGCTCGACGTCGCCTCGATCGATGTGCGATCGGCACTTCCAGAGGTGCGGCGCGTGCTCCGCAGCGGCGGTCGCGTGGTGCTCGTGATCAGGCAGAAGGCGCCGGGAGCTCCCACAGCGGCCGAGGTGCAGCGAACGACCGGCGAGACGTTCAAGGGCGCTCGCGTGCTGTTCGAGCGCGACGGCTACGCCCTCGTCGAGGCGCTCAAGGGCCAGGCCCCGGCCACACCGGCCTGACCGTCCCCCCCAGGGGACGCCCGCTGTCCTCACCCCACCTCCATATCCGGCCAGTACGCGGCCTTCTCCGCGACGACGCCGGATCACGCCCATGACTCACGGGCACGGTTGTTGCGCTGCACTCTCGCGTCTCCACAACGCTGGATACGAGGGATGTCACACAGACCGCGCACGCTACCCGACGTCTTCACCGCCCGCGAGATCGCACGGGCCGCGGGCACGTCCGCCGCCGCGGTGGAGAGCCTCATCGCCAGCGGCGCCATAAGGAGCGTGGACGGCGAGTTCGTGAGCTACGCCGACGCCGTCGATGCGGCGCGATGCCTGCGTACCGGGGCGCCCCTCCCTCCGACTGATGCCGACGCCGTGTTTGCCGTGACTCCCGGCGCGCTCTTCGGACGGGCGCCGGACGCGAAGCGATCGCCTGGCATGCCCGCGGCAGCCTCGGCAGCCGTGCACGGGGCGATGCTCGGCGGACTGCTGCTCGCCACGCTCGTGCCGCTCGGATCGACCTCCGCCAAGCCGATCGAGGCACTGACCGCACAGCCGATGCGCATGGTCTACCTCAACCTGCCCGGCCCGGGCGGGGGCGGCGGGGGCGGCGGCACACGCATGAAGCGACCCGCCACGCCCGCGAAACGCGAAGGCCGGTCGTCGCTGAGTTCACCCGTGCCGGAGCGGCGACCGCCACCGGCCAGGCCGGCGCCGAAGATCGAGGAGCCGCCTCCCGCACCCGTGCCGGCGGAACCGCTGCCGCCGGTCGAAGCACCGGTCGTGGCCCGCGGCAACGACCCGATCACGGAGGCCGGCGTGCTCGAGGAGCGGCCGGCTGCACCGCCAAGTCGCGGGTCGGGCGAGGGCGGCGGGGCGGGAACCGGACAGGGTGTTGGCCTGGGCCAGGGCAGCGGCGCAGGAATCGGCGAGGGCGAAGGCGGCGGCGAGGGTGGCGGGCCGTTCCGCCCGGGCTCCGGAATCCAGCCGCCGCGCCTGCTCGCCGAGGTGAAGCCCGACTACACCGAGGACGCCCGCAGACGCGGCCTCGAAGGCGAGGTGGTGCTCGAGATCGTCGTTCGCCGCGACGGCCGGGTCGGCGACGTCCGTGTGATGCGTGGCCTTGGGGCGGGTCTCGATCAGCAGGCCGCCCAGGCCGTGCGCCAGTGGCAGTTCGCCCCCGCCACGCGAAAGGGCCAGGCCGTGGACGTCATCGTCGAAGTCGCCGTCGAGTTCCAGTTGCGCTGAGGATTGCCATGCTCATCGTCACCATTGCCGCACTCGTGATGGCTGCCAGCCTGGGCTGCTTCGCCTACAGACTCCTTCGCGAGGAGCAGCGCCGGTCCGAGGCGCGAGTCGCGCTGCTGACTGCGGCGCTCGACATCGAGCCAGAGCCGGTCGTAACGCCCGACACGGCGCGCGCGGTGACCGATCGTGCGCCGTCAACACTCCCGAGCATCGTCATGCTCGAGGACGAGGGGCGTGCGATGCGCGCCTTCCCGAGGGAGCGCGGGGCCGCACAGCAGCCGGCAGATGCGCTTCTCGACGACGCGGACGTCCTGCATGCGGGCGCGCCACAGGAGAGGACCCTCGGCGGTGCCGCCTTGACCGGCGAGCCCACGGGCACGGGCGGCCTCTTTGCAGAAGTGCCTGCCGGGCGCCCCGCCGACGCTCGCGGGCTCGTCGCCGTCGTGGCCGTCGTGCTCGTGGCGATGCTGGCCGCGGGTTACGCGTGGTTCGGACGCGCTGGCAGCCCGGCCGCCAGCACCGCGCCGGCATCCGTGGCCCAGGCCCCAACGATTCCCGTGCAGGAGACGAATCGGCGGGCGACCCCGTCGGCACATGCCACCCCGCTCACGGGATCGACGGTGGCTGCGCCGGCGGGAGTGCCCTTGGAACTGCTGGCGCTGAGGCATGAGCAGCAGGGACAGACGCTCATCGTGCGCGGCGTCGTGCGGAACCCGGTGTCGGGCTCGGAGCGGGCAGGCGTGCTGGCACGCGTGACGCTGCTCGACGCCGCCGGGACGACGCTTGGCGACGCGAGCGCGCGCATCGATACATCACGGCTGCGGCCCGGCACCGACGCGGCGTTCGCGGTGCAGTTGCCGTCGCGCGACGGGGTGCGCCGTTACCGCGTCACGTTCGGCGCGGCGGACGGCGCCCTCCTGGCGCACGTGGACAGGCGCGGGTAGGGGGGCTCGGGATCCTGCCATGGCC
>JAEZCY010000056.1 GCA_023429845.1 Acidobacteriota bacterium | reverse complement strand
GTCGGCGCCGGCGACTGCGGGCCGCCTGCGAGGACCGTCGCGAAGACCAAGGTCGCGCTGAAGATGGCGGTCATGGTTGAGCGGGACCTGCCGCTTGCGGGGCCAGCGTGAGCACGAGCGAGAGGTTGGAGGCCTGCACGGTCGGCTCGACGTGGGCGTCGCGGAACTGTTGATACAGCTGGGCCGCTTCGGCGGGCACCCCTTCGGCGAGCAAACGGGCGACGTCGTACTCGGCGTTGGGCACAACCGGCTCGATCACCGACACGAAGAGCACCGCACCACTGGGCAGCGGCGCGGCTTGCCGATACACCCGCCAGCCGGCCGCCTGCTTGCGTCGCACGTCGTCTGCGCTCGCGGCGAGCACGTCGCGCAGCCGCGTCATCACCGCCTCGAAGTCGGCGACCTTGTCGGCCTTCACCGCGTGGAAGACCATGCTGGACGGTCCCTCCAGCGCGAGCGCGACAGGGACGGCCGGCACGGTGGGAGCGGGAGCGGCCGTGGAGGCGTCCGCTGTCGGCGCCTGGGCAGTCGCCGCGGGAGGCGGCGTGTCGGGCCCGGGCGGCGGAGCGGGCGCAGGCGTCTGCGCTGACGCCACGCTGCCGAGCGCGACGACGAGAAGCGGGGCGAGCAGGAACTTTCTCATGGGAACAAGAAGACCCCGCGCGGCACGTGAGCACCGCCGGGGTCTGCCGCGCAACGGCGCGTTGCCGCTACATGCCGCCGAAGGTCATCACCTGCGTCAACGGGACGGCCGCATTCAGGCCCTTCTCGTTGATGTAGGACTGCAACTGGTCGACGAGCTGCTTGGCTTCCGTCGGGAAGACCTCGAACAGCAGCATGCCGGGGCTGTATTCCTGCGCCTTGACGACGGGGCTGATGATGAGCACGTAGTTGAGCGTGCCATCGCCCGCCGGCGACGTCGACTTCATGAGCCGCATCCCCTGGGCCTGCGTACGGCGCTCCGCGTTCGTGCTCTTGGCCATCGCTTCCTTCACGCGGCCGAAGAACTGCTCGAACTGAGGTCCGCTGTCGCCCTTCACGGCGTAGAACCACACGACCGCATCGGCGTTGTCGAACGTGAGCTGCGGCTTGGCCGGAGCTTCCGGAGCCTGCTGCTGCGCGGCCGGGTCGGCCGGCTGCGTCTGTCCCGGCGCCGGCTGGCCCTGCGCAGGCTGCCCCTGCGTGGGCTGCCCTTGCGTGGTGGGGGCCTGCTGAGCCGATTGTGCGGACGCGCTGCCAACGAGACCACCGAACACCATCACGGCGGCAGCCACTGCCACCCGCGCACCCGCACCACGTACGGCCCGCGCCTCCATCATCGAACGCATAGCACCTCCTCGAATCCCGGACAGGGTGAAAACCGGCGCTTACTGTACCGTAAGTGCCACGCGAGACAAACTCACACGAAAATCTGCATCACCTCGTTTGCGAGGAGCATGCCACGGCGAGTGAGCCGGATCCGGCCGGCCTCGCGCAGCAGTAGCCCCGCTTCCAGCGCAGGCGAGAGTGCATCGCCGTAGCGACTCCAGACATCCTGCCCGAAACGTGCGCAGTACTCGGCTTCCGGGATGCCGTCCGCCAGGCGCAGGCCCATGAACATCGCTTCGGCCAGCCGTGCCTCCGGGTCGAGCGAGCGGCGCTCCGCGACGGGGTCCGCCCCAGCCGTGACCCGCTCCACGTACGCACGCGTGTCCGCCACATGCCGCCATCGCTGCCCGTCGCGCGACCCGTGCGCCCCACAGCCGAACGCGAGCCAGCCCGAGTCGTGCCAGTACTTGAGGTTGTGCCGACTCTCGAACCCGGGCCTCGCGACGTTCGAGATCTCGTACTGACGGAACCCGGCTGATTCGAGACGCGCCATCGCCTCCTCGTACATGTCAGCCGCGTCGTCTTCCGCGGTCTGCGACCACTGCTCGCGCGCCATGATCTCCTGCAACGGAGCATTCGGGTAGAGCTCGAGAAGATAGAGCGACGCGTGGTCGGGGGCGGTGGCGATCAACGCGTCCACCGACCTGAGCCACTGTGCCACCGTCTGCCCCGGCAGCCACATCATCAGATCGAGGCTGACGTTCGCGATGCCTGCGGACCGGGCCTCGCCGACCGCAGCCCGGGCGCGTGCCGCGTCGTGCATGCGCCCGAGACGCTTGAGTTCCGGATCGAGGAACGACTGCACGCCGAACGACACCCGGTTCACGCCGGCCTCGCGGAAGCCGGCCAGTCGTGGTTTGTCGATCGTTTCGGGATTGGCTTCGAGCGTGATCTCGGTGTCGGATGCCAGGCGGAAGGCCGAGCCGCAGGCGTCGACGATGCGGCCCACCTCAGCCGGCTCGAGCAGGGAGGGCGTGCCGCCGCCGAAGTAGATCGTGTCGACGTCGATCGCCTCCGCCTCGCGCGCGATGTGCGTGCAGAGGGCCTCCACGTACACGCGCTTCAAGTCCGCGTCCATCAACCCGCGGTTGAAGTTGCAGTAGTGGCAGATGGCGCCGCAGAACGGGATGTGGACGTAGAGGCCGAGCGAAGCGGACACGTGGCTCAGCGGCGCGTGCCCGCGCGGCCTCCGGGCCACTTGAGCTCGGGAGCGGCGGCGGTGAGGCGCTCGGATTCGCGCAGCTTCGCCCGCATCGGCGCGCTCGCCTTCGAGGGCAGGCGCGCGGCGCCGGGCTTCTGACGCATGCGCGAGAGGGCGACGAGATCGGTCTCTGTGCCGTTGGTCGGCAGCTCGCGATAGTCGGCGCCGAACAGCTCCAGGAACTCGCACATCTCGTGCAGCCGCGAACGCATGCGGAAGCCGATGCGGCAGAGCAACGATTCCGGCATGGTCGGGTCGGGATCGTCGATGTAGTTGGAGGTGAACAGCGTGAGCCGCTTTTCGCTGTAGCGCGTGTTCACGATCAGGTTCAGCGTCTCGTCCACCCACTCCGACGCCTTCTCGGCGCCGAGATCGTCGAGCACGAGCACGTCGGCCGTCATCACCGGTCGCAGCACGTCGCGCTCGGTCGCGCGCGTCAGCGGATCGTAGGTGCTGCGAATCACCCGCAGCAGATCGCGCGTGTCGTAGAAGGTGCCCCGCGCGCCTTTCTGTTCGACGAGCGCGCGCAGCACGGCCACGGCGAGGTGCGTCTTTCCCACACCGGGGGGGCCGAGGAGGAACAAGCCCTTGTCGGTGACGGGGAAACGCTGCACGAGGCTCCGGGCCGACGCCAACGCACGTTCCAGGGATTCGTTGCCGTAGGTGACGAATCCCGAAAGGTCGCAATGCTGGTATCGACGCGGCAGCCGCGAGTCGTCGCGGCGGCGTGCGGCCGCAGTCCTGCGCCAGCAATCGCAGCGCGTGACACGACGTTCACCGTCCTGCTCGATGGGCTTCCAACCCGTTCCGTTGCAAAGTGCGCAGACCACGTCCAAGGGATCGGGATCATAGCGCGAAGGAAGAGGCGCGGGCAGCCGAATGACCGGCGAAGGTCGCTTCAGGAGTCGTCGTCGGCGGCTGAAGACTTCTCGGCGGCCGGCGGCATCGGTGCGTCAGCACCGCGCGCAAGCGGCGGGGCCGCACTCTTCACCATGGCCGTCGCAAGTCGCTGCTCCCAGTCGCCGAGGCCACGCACCATCTCCTGCTTGACGTAGAGCATGAACTCGTTGACCTCGTGCTGCATCTGCGCCATGCGTTCGCGCAGGTTGAGGATGATCTCCACGCCCGCCAGGTTCACGCCGAGCTCTCGCGTCAGCGTCAGGATCGTCTCCAGGCGCTCGAGGTCCTCATCGGAATACAGGCGCGTGTTGCCGTCCGTGCGAGACGGCCGCAGGAGCCCCTCGCGCTCGTACAACCGGAGCGTCTGCGGGTGGATGTTGTAGCGCTGCGCCACCGCGCTGATCATGTACAGCGCCTTGCCCGGGCGTCGGGTGGACATCACTCGGCCTTCGTTCTGCTACCGTCCCGGCGGAGAGGAACGCCACGGCGAGGCATTCCCACACTCCTGCCGCACGGCGGGCATCTGCCCTTCGATATCTGGGCCGGATCCGGTCCGGCGAGCGGCCCTCACGGAGGTTCGGCACGCCGGACGTTCGCGCCGCGCATCCGTCCCGCGGGCGGGCGTTCCGAGGTTCGGCCCTAGCGGTCGACGGCCCGCACGTCTTCCGGATGCAGGCGCGCGAACTCCTTCATCAACTCGCGACCACGCGCATCGATCACCGGCGGCAGCACGAGCTGCACGTCGAGCACGAGGTCGCCGCGGCTCCCGGTGCGACGCGACGGCACGCCGCGCTCGCGCAATCGCAGCCGCTGCCCGGTCTGCGTCCCCGGCGGCACGCGCACCGACACCGGCCCGTCGGGGGTCGGCACCGAGATCCTGGCGCCGAGCACCGCCTCGTGAACCGCGACCGGCAGGACCATGTGGAGGTCGTTGCCGACGCGCGTCAGCCCGGCGGCGGGCTCGACGCGCACGTGCACTCGGAGATCGCCAGGCTGGCCGCCGCGTGTGCCCGCGTGCCCCTCGCCGGCCCGAATCAACTCGTCACCGTCAGCCAGGCCCGGTGGCACATCCACGGTGACCGATCCGCTCGCGTCGTGCAGCCCGTGCCCGTGGCAGCCGTGGCAGGGCCGCTGTCGCACCACGCCGTGGCCGCTGCACGCATCGCACGCGCGCACGAACACCATGTGCCCCCGCCCGAGCCGCTGCTGCCCTGCGCCGCCGCACGAACGGCACGGCGTCGGTGCGACGTCGATCACACCCTGCCCGCGACACAACCGGCACGGCACCCGACGCACCAGGTCAAGCGTGCGCGTGGCGCCATGCAGCACGTCGGCGAGCGTGAGTGTCACATCGATGTGGACGTCCGCGCCGCGCGAATCGGCACGGGTGTGCCCCGCAGCCTGCCGGAAGACGTCCACGAACAGATCGCCGAACGTGGACGCCTGCCCGCCCTGGACAGCAAGCGAGTAATCGAAGCCGGCAAAGGCCGGAGCCGGCGGTGCGGCCG
>JAEZCY010000375.1 GCA_023429845.1 Acidobacteriota bacterium | reverse complement strand
CCCCCCCCACGCCCCCCCACTCGGGGCGGCGGCCGGCTCGCCTCGCGGGCCGCCATCGCCCTACCGTCTGCGCAGATGCCCCCGCAGCGTGAGCGTCTCGCTGCCCCGCGTCACCGTCGCGCGCACGGCGTCGCCCCACACCTTCCGGTCCAGCAGCGCCCGGACGTCCACGTCCTTGCGAATGGCCGTGTCGTCGAGCGACCCGAGCACGTCGCCGGCCTTGATGCCCATCGCGTCGGCCGGGGAGCCTGGCGCGACCATCAGCACCGTATTGGGTTGGTCACCGCTGCTCCGGAACGACACGCCCAGGGTCGGGTAAAGCGGATAGGTCTCTGCCGGCACGCCCCAGACGATGTCGCCGAAGGACGCACGAACATGGGCGGACGTTCCCGGCGTGAGCGCGACCGGCATCACCGTGGCGACGCGCGCCGTCGTGTACGGCCGCGCCTGCCGTGCGATGCCGAGGCCGTAGGCGACGTGCCCGCTGCCGACGAGCACGACGACCACCGCCCTGGGGTCCTTTGCCTCCGCGAGCAGGCCCGCGGCGTGGAACGCCATGGTCGCGTCCCAGGTGCTCTGCGCGTCCAGCATGCGCTGCAGCGCGTCCGGAGGCATGCCGGACCCGTGTGTGGCGCTCTCGCCGACATAGGCGACAAACAGTTGTCGGTGCTCGTCCTTGGTGGTGTCGATGGTGTCCGGCAGTTGCGCCCGCTCCATGGCGCCGATGCCGGCAAGGCCGCGCCGGCCGACGCTGGAGATGAGCGCGCGCGGAGCATTCACACCCCGAATGGGCAGCCGGTGGCGCTTCGCGATTTCGAAGATCTCGCGGTAGTAGCCGAACGGATAGCCCCAGTAGTCGTACCAACCCGACTCGCGCAGCAGTGCGTCCTGGTCGATGCCACCGCGCACCCAGCGATCGAACGGCGCCGTCGGCGCCGTCGCGGGGAACATCTCGAGCCCCAGGATCACCTTGCGGCCCGCACGCTGCAGCGCCGTGATCACCAGCGATTGGACGCGGTGCGACTCGGACGAGGTATGGCTCTCGCCGACCAGCACGATGCCAGCGTCGGCCAGCGTCGCGGCCACCTCATCGGACGAGAGGTCGACGCCGCGGCTGGTGTCGTGGATCTGATCGACCGCCAGTGTGACCTGGCGGTCCTTGCGCGCCGCATCGCCGATCGCCAGGTCGATCGGTTCAGGCGCCTGCGCCAGTGCGGACGAGGAGACCGCCAGGCAGGCCAGCGACGCGAGCAGGTTCGCGATGCGCATGCGGGGCTATCGGGGCAGTGCCGCCACTGCGGCTAGAACGTCGTCGGCGTGCGCGTCCACCTTCACCGTGTCCCACCGCTTCGCCACGGTACCCTGGGCGTCGATGAGGTATGTCACGCGCGCCACGCCCATGTACGTGCGCCCGTACATGCTCTTCTCTCCCCACACGCCGTAGCGCTCGGCGACGGCGTGATCCTCGTCTGCCAGGAGGGGGAACGTGAGGTCGTACTTGCGTGCGAACTTCGCTTTGCTCGCCGTGTCGAGGATGCTGACGCCGAAGACCACGGCGTCCACCTTCGAGAAGTCGGGCAGCGCGTCCCTGAAGCCGCACGCCTCCTTCGTGCATCCTGAGGTGTCGTCCTTCGGATAGAAGAACAGCACCACGGGACGGCCGCGGTACTCCGACAGGCGGTGCACCGTGCCGTCCTGGTCGGGAAGCGAGAAGTCGGGCGCACTGGCGCCAGGTTCGATGAGTGGCATGTCGGAAGTCCTCGAGGCGAACGCTCTGCAGCGTACAGCCTACCCGAGACGTGCGCACGCGGCCCACGACCCGCTGGTGGCAGCCGCTGGCGCGAAGGTCGCGCGCGATTCGCCACGGTACACTTGCAGGGATGCTCCCTCCATTTCCGCCGCTCCGTTGGCCCGGCTAGTCGTGGCGCCAGGCGCAGTCACGTTCGCTCATGCCCCGCGAGAGGGACGGACACTCACGGGCGACGTCCGGGTGGTGGCGGGCTTCCGCTCGCATGTGCTCGACAACGAGCGCGACGTTCACGTGTGGCTGCCGCCGGATTACGAGCAGAACGATCCCGCGCGCCGCTTCCCCGTGCTCTATCTGCACGACGGGCAGAACGTCTTCGATACGAGCACGTCGTTTGCCGGCGCTGAGTGGGGCGTGGACGAGACTGCGGAGCGGCTCGTCCACGAGCGCCGCATCGTCCCTCCCATCATCGTCGCCATCGACCATGCCGGAGAAAGGCGCGCCGACGAGTTCGCGCCCACGCGAGACCCGCATCGCCAGGCCGGCGGGCACGCGGACCTGTACGGTCGGTTCCTCGTCGAGGAGTTGAAGCCGTACGTGGATGCCGCGTTCCGCACTCACCCGGACGCCCCGCACACCGCAGTGGGCGGCTCGTCGCTCGGGGGGCTCGTGACGTTGCACCTCGGTCTCCAGCATCCGGACGTCTTCGGGATGCTGGCCGTGCTCTCTCCGTCGCTGTGGTGGGATCGCCGTGCGCTGCTGGCGCGCGTGCAGGCGCTGCCGGAGCGGCTTCCGTGGCGCATCTGGCTCGACGTCGGAACGGCAGAAGGCCGCGACACCCTGCGCAACGCGCGCGCGCTTCACGCCGTGCTCCGCAGGAAGGGCTGGGTTACCGGCGAGGACCTGCACTACAGGGAAGCGCCCGACGCCCAGCACTCCGAGTCAGCCTGGGCGGCACGGGTGCCCGACCTGCTCGAGTTCCTGTTCCCGTCAGGCGCTGCCGCTCTGACATGAGGGAAACGTCCCGTCCGACGGGGCCCACGGGCCGCACCAGGTGCCGGTCGCGACGTATTTCGCGGCCTGACGGCGCCCGATCCGGCGAGGCGATGCAGGACGTGGGCACGACCCGGACCGGGGGCGTGACGAACGCGCGCCCTGGAAGGCGTGTGGTCAGGGCTTTTTCTGAATTGCCCGCAGCTCGGCTTCGACCTGCTCGCGTGCCTCGCGGGCCCGGCGTTCGCGCGCGGCATCCCTGACCGCGCCCCAAAGCGACCCGACCGGCATGCCGACGGGGTAGAGCTGCGCCCGATGCTCTTGGGGCACGGTCATCGACAGCGTCTCGAAGTGATAGATGGGGTACCAGGGACGGACGTACCCGGGCGTCACGGTATCGCGGTCGTACAACCAGCCGAATCCAGTCCGGAACTCGTCGCGTTCCTGCTCCACACGCACCCGGTAGTCGGCACGTAGCGGCCCGAGGAACACCGACTCGCCGGGCTTCTCGGAGAGCTCGCGCCGAATGGCCTGCAGGTCGTAGGCGTGCGAGGACGAGGCCGCCGGCTGCTGAGCGGGCGCGGGGGAGGTGCCAACCACACTCAGCAGCAGGACCGCGGCGATGAACGGTCTGGTCGGCGGCATACCCATATGACGTGTGGGGAAGGACGGGGG